>CADECW010000092.1:0-12096 GCA_902825855.1 uncultured Rhodospirillales bacterium
ACCGCGCCCAGGCCCTTCTGGAACACCATCGCGCCTTCCATGGCGGCCATCGCCATGTTGTAGCGCGCCTCGCGGTCCGAGCCGTCCCTGGTGGCACGCTCGACATAGGTCCACGCCTTCTCCAGCCCATCGAGCGCAATCGAATCGGCCGGCGGGTTCACGGCGTTCGACAGGAAGCATTCGATGTTGTGGGTGAAGGCATCCATGCCGGTGCCCGCCGTCAGATGCGGCGGCAGGCCGAGCGTCAGCTCGGGATCGATCAACGCCAGCCTGGGGATCAGGTACGGGCTGCCGATGGCAAGCTTGCGACCGGAATCCATGATGATGACGCCGCCACGGCTGACCTCGCTTCCGGTTCCCGAGGTCGTCGGAATGGCCACGATCGGAGCGACCGCCGCGGTGATCTTGCCGGCACCGCCCTCGACGAAGGAATAGGGCTGGAGCGAGGGACCGGGATGGGTTGCCATCAGGCCGACCGCCTTGGCGAGATCCATCGGCGATCCGCCACCGATGGCGATGATGCCGTCGCAGCCTGCTTCCTTGTAGACCTTCAGCGCATCGCGCATCGCAGCTTCCGTCGGATTTTCCGGCGTGCCGTCGTAGATGGTGATCGGCATGTTGCCGGGAAGCCGCTCCTTGACCTTGGCCCACAGCCCGGCCGCGATCACGCCCTTGTCGGTCACGATGAGCGGGCGACGGATGCCGAGCAGCCGCAGCTCCTGCTCGATGAGGTTGAGCGCTCCAAAGTCGAACTGGATGCGGGTCAGGTAGGTGATGAGCGCCATGTCTTTCCTTATGACTTTCCCTATGCGCGATAGAACGGCTTGTCGCCTTTGACGGTCACGCGGTAGCCCAGCCGCTTGTGCGGGAAGTAGTCCCACATCGCGTGGTGCATGGCGGCGCGATTGTCCCAGAAGGCGATCGAGTTGGGCTGCCAGGCGAAGCGGCACTGGAACTCGGGTGTCTCGCTATGGCGATAGAGCATCTCGAGCAGCGCATCGCTCTCGTTCTTGCGCAAGCCAACGATGCGCGTCGTGAAGTTGCGGTTGACGTAGAGCGCCTTGCGGCCGGTGACCGGGTGCGTGCGCACGACCGGATGCTCGTTCCTCGGGAAACCGCATTCTTTCGGCTTCTGCCCGAAGCGTCCGCCGTAGACCTGTGCGCCATCATGGACGGCAACCAGGTCCTCGCAAAGACGCTGGATTGGCGCAGAGAGCGTGTCATAGGCGCTGTACATGTTGGCGAAAAGCGTGTTGCCACCGCCGTCCGGTGGCAGCTGCTTCATATAGAGGATGCTGCCCATCGGCGGCTCGGGATCGCATGAAACGTCGGAATGCCATTCCTCACCCGCCACGAACTTCGAATGCTCGTCGGCCTTGATGACCAGGATCTCGGGATGCTCCGATTGGGTGCGGATCGACGTCGGATGGATGTGCAATTCGCCGAAGCGCCGGCCGAACGCCTTGTGCTGCTCGTGGCTTAGCTCCTGGTCGCGGAAAAAGATCACCAGATTGTCCATCAACGCGTCATGGATCTCCTGGAAGACCTGGTTGCCGAGCGGCCGGGCGAGATCGACACCGAAAATCTCGGCGCCGATCGCCGGTGTGAGCTTGCGCACCTCTATGGTCTGGTAACCCATTGGCTTTTCCCTGCTTAATGGGGCAAGCCTACGCGAGAACGACCATGAGCAACACCCTTCTCCTGCGCGCCGCGACGGCCACCGATGCCGCTTCGATCGCTGCCACCATCGCCGCGTCCTTCGAGCAGTATCGCGGCAAGCTCGAGCCGGAGTCGGGCGCCTTTCGCGAAACCGCAGAGGGCATTGCTGCCGAGCTCGCGCGTGAGTCGGGGGCCATCGTCGCGGAGCGGAACGGTCGCATGATCGGCTGCGTGATGGTGAAGCTGATCGAGGACGACCTCTATTTCGGCCGCCTCTCCGTCGTCCCCGAAGCGCGCGGCGAAGGCATCGCCCGTCGCCTGGTCGAAGCGGTCGAGGATGAGGCGCGGCGCCGCGAACTCGCCGGCGTCCGGCTGGGCGTGCGCATCGTGCTGACGGAGAACCAGCAGCTGTTCTCTTCGATGGGCTATGTCGAGTTCTCGCGCGAGGCCCATGAGGGTTTCGACCACCCGACCTCGATCAATATGCGCAAGGCGCTGCGCTAACCGGTTCCGCGGTGCCGGCAATGCTTTCAACGCGGCGCAAACCGGTAGCGGAAGGTGCAACTCGGCGCGCCCTGCATGATCGTCTGCACACGGTCGAGACTGACGTCGTCAGCGCCGACGGCCGCAATATCGAGATCGGCTGCGCAGACCAGCAGCGCGCCGAGCTCGGGTTCGTCCAGGGCGCGGAAGAATTCGGCGAAACAGCAGCGCGTGACGTCGATATCGAGCGCCTCCTTATCGTGGCGCTTGATCGCGAATTCGACCTCGCGGCCGGAGACGTCGCCGAAGACCTTCTGAATGGCCGCCCATTTGTGCCGCGGGCTGCCTTCGATGCCCTCGGCGATCGAGGTGAAGAGCTGCTTGGACCAAGCGCGCAAGGCCTGCTTCACGACGGCATCGGCCCGGTCCTTGCCCAGCTCGGTCCGCAACGCACGCAGCACCGGCACAAGGACCTGGGCCTGAATGCGGATCTTGTCGAGAAGCGACACCTCGGGATCGACCAGATAGTCGTCCAGGACGCCGCTCATGCCTTCCTCCGGAAGCGGAAGTCGCAGCAGCTGCCGCCCGCCATGATCGTCTGACTGCGCGTGAGCTCGAGCCCGTCGTCGAAGCCTTCGACCATCGCGTGATCCCTGGCGCAGTGGATCTGCGTGCCAAGATCGGCGAGGCCGAGCTCGTTGTAGAACTCGGCGTAGCGGCAGCGCCTCACGTTGAAGGAGAGATGATCGGTCGTCTGGTCGATTACCTCGAGGTCGAGGGCGGCGCCGGCGGCCCACAATTCCTCGGCGACGCGGCGCAGCCCGTCGATGCCGTTGCCGAATGTCTCGGCCCAGCGCGCCCCGTCGCCCACGGCAAGCGAGCGGATCGCGACGGCGACCAGCTCGCGTGTCGGGCCGTCGCCGAACTTCTCGCGGCAGGCTGCGAGAAAAGGAATGAGCACGCGGCCCTCGATCTTGCGCCGCTCCAGGTGGCTGATGGTGATGTCGTCGGTCATGGGCAGGACGATCGCGCCGCCGGCGGCTGCGGACAAATCAGCTGATCTGCTGCTCGAGGCATAGAAATCCTGATGCTCCTGGCGCCGCCGCAGCCCCTAATCTGCGACACGAAGAGGAACCGCGGTGACCTATCGACTCCCACCCCTCAACGGATTGCGCGCCTTCGAAGCGGCGGCGCGGCATCGCAGCTTCACCGGCGCCGCCGACGAGCTCTGCGTGACGCCGGGAGCCGTCAGCCAGCTCGTGAAGACCCTGGAGACTGCGCTCGACACCAGGCTCTTTCACCGCGCGGCGCGGTCGATCACGCTCACGGCGGAGGGCAAGCGATACCTGCCGTCGATCCGCAAGGCCTTCGAGGAGATCGCCGCGGCCACCGAGGCGACGGCACCCGGCTTGCGCGGACGCAAGCTCAGGCTGGGCATCGCGCCGGACCTCGACGAGGCCGACTGCCCGGTCCTGCGTCGCCTCGTGGCGCGCAAGGACACGCCGGAGATCGTAGGGCTGCGCGTCGCGGACGATCCCGGCCTGCTGACCCAAGGCGGCAGCCTCGATGCCCTGTTGCGGTCGTCCGACGAAGGCTGCGCCGGCCTGCACATCGACCGCCTCGTCGTTGCCGGCGGCGACCGCAGCCGCCTCGCCACTGTCCTGGTCACCCGCCCCGGCATCGCCGGCTGCCGCCAGCACAAGACCCTGGTGATGCTGCTTGCGCGCGCGGCCCGGGAGAGCCATTAGTCCCGCCATGACCAACCGCATGCCCCTTGCCGGTCCCTCGGTCTGGACCGGCGACGAGATCAGGAAATCGACGCGCTGGACCCGCGACTTCCCCGCCTCCGGCACCGCCGCGCTCGACGCAGGGCTCGCCGCGGTGAACCGAGCCGGCCTCGAATGGTCGCAGATCACGCGCAAGGATTTTCCGCTGAGTGGCCTCGAGGGCCTGCTGGCCGACATCGCCGACGAGCTGGAGAACGGCGTCGGCATCATGAAGCTGCGCGACTTCCCGGTGGACCGCTACGACGAAGACGAGCTGCGCAAGGTCTACTTCGGGCTGGGCACGCATCTCGGCACGCCGGTGTTCCAGAACCGGAGCGGCGAACTGATGCGCGCCATCCGCGACGAGGGCGCGCATGTCGGCCGAACCTACGGCCAGACCAGGGACGAGAAGGGCACCACGTTCCTCTCCTCCTACGCCCGCACGCTGACCAACGGCGGGTTGCGCTTCCATACCGACCGCACCGATGTGGTCGGCCTGCTGTGCGTGCGCCAGGCGATGAAGGGCGGCGTGAGCACGCTCGCCTCAACGCCCGCCATTCACAACGCGATCCTCGACCGGCGTCCTGACCTGCTCGATGCGCTGTTCACCGACTACTGGCGCAGCCGCTTCGGCGAGGAAGGTGCCGGCAAGGACGGCTCGAGCACGACCAGGGCCACGGCCTATCCGTTGCCGATCTTCGGCGTGCGCGACGGCAAGTTCACCTCCCACTACTCGCTCACCTTCATCGAGGCCGCCCAGCTCGCGTCCGACGTGCCGAAGCTCACGCCAGCGCAGAAGGAAGCGATCGATGTCCTGATGGCGACGGCGCAGGAACTCTGCTTCGAGATGACCCTCGAGCCGGGCGACCTGCAACTCATCAACAGTCACGTCACCTATCACGGCCGCACGCCGTTCGAGGACGATGCCACGAGCGGCCACGACCGCCTGCTGCTGCGGATCTGGCTCACCATGGCCAACAACCGGCCGCTGCCTCGCGGTCACGAGATCCTGTGGCGCAACATCGAGGCCGGCCAGCCGCGCGGCGGGATTCTCCAGACGACGATGTAGTCGTCGCCAGACGCTTACGGCCCGCTCTTCCTCGCCAGCCGTTCGTTGAACGACCGGAGATCGATCACGATTCGCTGGTGGGTGCCGCGACCGATCTCCTCCTTGCCATCGCTTGCCGACACTTCGAAATCGACGCGTTTTCCAGAGACGCCGACCACCTCAGCGGTCGCACGGACCTCGTGGCCTACGGGCGTGGCAGCGAAGTGCTTTACGTCGACCGCAGTGCCGACCGCGCTTTCGCCTGCGTCCAGGAACGGTCTGATGGCATTGAGCGCGGCATTTTCCATGACCAGGATCATCACGGGCGTCGCCAGCACCTGCGGCAGCATGGCGTCCTTGAACCGATTGGCGAGATGCTCGGGCTGCACCCGCAACGTCGCCGTTCCTATGGTGCTCAACGGAATCTGGCGCATCTCGCCCTCCCAATACTTCAGCTGCGGCCTTCCAGGAGATGGCGATGGCGCTGGAAGAGCTCGACCAATGCGTCCATCACCGCGCGCACCCGCGGCAGGGCGCGGAGGTCACGATGGACCAGCAGCCACTGCTCGGTGGTGATCTCCGGCAATACTTCGCCGACGCGCCGCAGCCTGGGGTCCTGGTCGGCGAGATAGCAGGGCAGCACGGCAAGTCCCGCCCCGGAGCGCACGGCATCGTGCAGGACGAGCCAGTTGTTGACCCGGATCTCGGGCCGCCGGCCGATCTGCTCTTGTATCCAGCGCTGACCCGGCATGTAGCTATGGTCGTCGTCGAACCCGATCCAGGGCAGATCGGCCAGCGCCGGCATGGCGGTGCGTTTCAACTCGAGAGCGCGCGCCGCATAGACCGCGTAGGCGACGTGGCAGAGCCTGCGGGTGACGATGCCGGCGAGGTCCGGCACCTGCTCGCGGATCAGAAGGTCGGCTTCGCGGCGAGACAGGTTGGCGAGGGTGTGGCTTGCCACCACTTCGAACTCGATCTGCTGAAGTCGCGCGCGCAGCAAGGGCAGATGGCGCGCCACGAGCACCGCCATCGCCTCGCCGGCCGACAGGCGCACCACGCCGCTCACCGTGTCGCTGAGTCCGGCACTGCGGCGTTGGATCGAAAGGGCCGCTTTCTCCATCGCCTCGGTATCGGCCAGCAGTTCCTCGCCGGCGGCTGTCGGCACGAAGCGGTCGGGCAGGCGCTCGAACAGACGCGCGCCGATCTGCTGCTCCAGCGCCTGCACGCGTCGCGAGACGGTGGGATGGCTGACGCCCAGCGCCTTGGCGGCGGTGCTGAGCGTGCCCTCGCGGGCCAATGTCAGGAAAACTCGGAGGTCGTCCCAGTTGGCATTCATGTTCAAAAATGTACACGCACTCTTCCAAATTGTGGACTGACGAATACCGATGTTCGGCTTAGATTGATTCTCATGCACATCGAACCTCGGCTCCTCGTCTTCACCAAAGGGGTGCGCTGGCGAATCGTCGGCGCCGTCGCCATCGGTCTTCTAGCCGTCGGCCTGGGCATCGCCCGGCTGGGCCTGCTGGGCTGGCTGATCGGCCAGGTCTTCGCCGGCCGGCCCTTGTCTGAGCTGGTGCCCTCGGTGCTGATGATCGCGCTGGTGATGGTCCTGCGCGGCCTCGCCGAGCACTGGCGCGCGGTGGTGGCGCACGGCACGGCGGCGCGGGTGCAGAAGAAACTTCGCCGCGTGCTCTACGACCAGGTGGCATCGCTTGGACCAGGCACCGTCGGCCGCCAGCGTTCCGGCGGTCTCACTCTGTCGATGATCGACGGCGTCGAGCAGCTCGAAACCTATTTCGGTCAGTTCCTGCCGCAGTTCATGATCGCGCTGCTATCGCCGATCCTGATCTTCGCCGTCGTCGCCTTCGTCGACCTGCCGGTCGCGCTCGTCATGCTGGGCTTCGCCCTGGTGGCGCTGCTGGCGCCGGCGCTCTGGCATAAGTGGGATGTCAAGAATTCGCGACGCCGGCAGACCGCCTATGCCTCGTTCGCCGCCGAGTTCCTCGATTCGATCCAGGGCCTGGCGACGCTGAAGGCGTTCGGCCAGGGCAAGACGCGCGCCGACAAGCTCGAGGTCGAGGCGCGCGATCTGTTCCGTCGCACCATGTGGGTGCTCGGCACCAACTCGCTGGCACGCGGCATCACCGACACCGCGATCGCGGGCGGCGCGGCGACGGCGCTGATCTATGGCGCATCGCGCGTCGAGTCCGGCGCGATGTCGCTGTCGGCGCTGCTGATCATCCTGATGCTGGGCATCGAGATCTTCCGGCCGATGCGCGAGCTCCGCAGCGTGCTGCACCAGGGCATGGTCGGCCTCTCCGCCGCGCAGGGCATCTACCGCATCCTCGACGACAAGCCCAACGTCGCCGACGCGCAGGCGCGGCGCCTCGACAAGGCTTTGGCGCCCACCATCGAGTTCGAGGACGTGCGCTTTGCCTATCCCGGCACGCGTCGCACCGTTCATGACGGACTTTCCTTCCGCGCCCAGGCGGGAGAGCGACTGGGCCTGGTCGGTCCGTCGGGCGGCGGCAAGTCGTCGATCGTGCGCCTGCTGCTGCGTTTCTACGATCCCGACCGCGGCCGCATCCTGCTCGGCGGCCACGACCTGCGTACGCTGCCCTTCGCCGAGATCCGATCCCTGATCTCGGTCGTCAACCAGGACACCTTCCTGTTCCATGGCACCGTAGAGGAGAACATCCGGCTGGGCCGCCCCCAGGCGACGCAGCAGGAGCTTGAGGATGCCACCCGCGCCGCCAACATCCATGATTTCATCCTGAGCCTGCCGCAGGGCTACGCCACGGTGATCGGCGAGAAGGGCATCAAGCTTTCGGGCGGCCAGCGCCAACGCGTCGCCATCGCCCGTGCCCTGCTGCGCGATACGCCGATCCTGGTGCTCGACGAAGCGCTTTCCGCCGTCGACGCCGAGAACGAGGCGGTCATCCAGGAGGCGCTCGATCGCCTGATGCAGGGCCGCACCACGCTGATCCTGGCTCATCGCCTGTCGAGCGTGATCGATTGCGATCGCATCCTCGTGCTCGACGGCGGCCGGGTCGCCGAGCAAGGCCGGCACGATGTGCTGATGGCCAAGGGCGGCGTCTATGCCGGCTTGATGGCCGAGCAGGCGCGCGAGCAGCAGACCGCCGGTGCACTCGAGACGATCGCCGCGCCGCAGCGGGTGGAGTCCGTCGCCGATACGCCGGGCGGCGCTGTCAAGACCGTCACCGAAGGCATCATCAAGGCCGAAGGCCTCACCTGGTACCAGGTCGTCGTCGCCTTGATGAAGGTGATCATGCCGTGGAAGGGCAAGCTCACCGCCACCTTCACCCTGGGCGTGCTGCGCGTCATCGCCTTCATCGGCGTCGGCGTCCTGTCGGCGCTGATCGTTCTCGCGCTCAAGAACCATCAGCCGTATGGCGGCCTTGCCGTCGCGCTCGCCATCGTGGCGCCGCTGTCGGGCATTCTCCATTGGTTCGAGTCGTGGCTGGCGCACGACATGGCCTTCCGCCTGCTGGCCGAGATGCGCATCGATGCCTTCCGCAAGCTCGATGCGCTGGCGCCGGCCTATCTGGTGCGCCGGCGCACCGGCGATCTGATGGCACTCGCCACCCACGATATCGAGCTGGTCGAATATTTCTTTGCCCACACCGTGGCGCCGGCGTTCGTCGCCATCCTGGTGCCGGCCGCCGTGGTCGCCGTGCTGGCCTGGGCCAACGGCTGGCTCGCGCTGGCGCTGCTGCCGTTCCTGATCGCGGTCGGTCTCAGCCCCTTCCTGATGCGCAAGCGCGTCGATCGCCTGGGCAGCCAGGCGCGCGAGGCGGCGGGCGAGCTCGGCGCCTTCGCCGTCGATTCGGTTCAGGGTCTGGGGGAGATCGTTGCCTTCCAGCAGGAAGCCGCGCGCGGCAACAAGCTCGACCAGCTCTCGCAGCGTCACATCTCGTTGCGCCTGCCGTTCTTCAGCGAACTGACGCTGCAGCATGCCATCCTGGAAGTGCTGACCGGATTGGGCGGCCTCGCCGTCGTCGTGGCCGGCGCCCTGCTGTCGCAGAACGGCTCCATCGACTCCGGCTTGCTGCCCCTGCTCACCATCCTCGCCATGGCAGCCTTCCTGCCGGTGTCGGAGATCGCCCAGATCGGTCGGCAGCTTGCCGATACCCTGGGCGCCACGCGGCGTGTCTATGCGCTCGCCAACGAGCCGATCCCGGTGCGCGACGGAACGGGCGTGCCGCCGCGCAGCGGCGCCGCTTCGCTCGCCCTCGAGAAGGTGAACTTCACCTATCCAGGCCAGACTCGCCGCGCCCTGTCCGACGTGAGCTTCGAGATCCCGGCAGGCAAGACGGTGGCGCTGGTCGGCACCTCGGGCGCCGGCAAGACGACGACGGCGCAGCTTCTGATGCGCTTCTGGGATGCCGATTCGGGCCGTATCAAGCTGAACGGCGCCGATCTGCGCGACTACAAGCTCGACGAGCTTCGCCGGCTGATCGCTCTGGTCGCCCAGGACACTTATCTGTTCAACGACAGCCTGCGCGCCAACATTCTGATCGCTCGTCCCGAGGCCTCGGAGGCGGAGTTGCAGGCGGCAATCCGGCATGCCTCGCTGAGCGAACTCGTCGCCGCCCTGCCCGAGGGCCTCGATTCGCCGGTCGGCGAACGCGGCACGGCGCTGTCAGGTGGCCAGCGCCAGCGCGTCGCCATCGCCCGCGCCTTTCTCAAGGACGCGCCCATCCTGGTGCTCGACGAGGCGACCTCGCATCTCGACGCGGTCAACGAGCAGGCCGTGCGCCACGCGCTCGACCTGCTGCAGTCCGACCGCACCACGATCGTCATTGCCCATCGCCTGTCGACGGTGCGCAATGCCGACCTGATCGTGGTGCTGGATAACGGGCGTGTCGCCGAGAGCGGCACCCACGCTTCACTGCTTGCGAAGAACGGCCTCTACGCGCGGCTGGTGTCACGCCAGCTTGCCTCGGTCTACGCTCCAGCGGCATCCTGAGTGAGGTACTGCAATAGTTCGGCATCCAGCCGACCAATCGAGGGAGGACCACGATGTTCAGCCACGTCACCGTCGGCACCAACGATGTCGCCAGAGCGAAGGCGTTCTACGACGGCGTCGGCAAGGCGCTGGGACTGACACGCCTCGCCGACTATCCCGAAGCAGCGGGCTACGGTCGCGCCGGCGGACGCCCGCAGCTCTGGGTGGTCTCGCCGCTCGACAAGAAGGCGGCATCCTCCGGCAACGGCGTCACCATAGGCCTCGACGCAGCCGATCGGCCCTCGGTCGATGCCGCCTACAAGGCCGGCATGTCGGCCGGAGGCAAGGACGAAGGTGCACCGGGACTGCGGACCCACTACCATCCCAACTACTACGGTGCCTATCTCAGGGATCCCGACGGCAACAAGGTCTGTGTGGTCTGTCACAAGCCTGCCTGAAGGATACGAGCAATGCGCCAGGTGACTGGCAGCCGACATGGCGCAATTGCAGACGATCCTTGACTCGTTCGGCGTCAAGGCGACCAATTGAGGTCCGAGACATTGCAGGTACACACATGAGCGAACCATTGAAGGTGTTCTGGCAGCCGGGTTGAACCAGCTGCCTGAGACTCAAAGAGTTTCTATCGGTCCGTGCGATCGAATTCGTTTCAGTCAATGTGCTCGAGGATCCGACCGGCATGGCCGAGCTGGAAAGGCTCGGCGTGCGCTCGGTGCCGGTGCTGTCGCGTGGCGACAAGTACACTTTTGGCCAGAGCACCAAGCAGATCATCGAGTTCCTGGGTCTGGGCGAGAAGTCCGGCCCTGAACTCTCGACCGACGAGCTGGCGGCCCGCGTCACCAAGTTCATGGATGCCGCCCTCGAACTGATCCCGCTGATGCCGGCCGACCGGCTCGCCACCCACGTACCCGGCCGGCCGCGCAGCTACCGTACGCTTGCCTTCCATCTGTTCCGCGTCGTCGACGCGTTCCTCGACACCAACGAGAACGTAACGCTGGTCCAGGCGATGTTCCGCGAGGAGCCCGCCGCCGATGCCACCACCGACGCTCTCGTCGCCTATGGCACGAAGGTTCGCGATCGCTTCCGGGCGTGGTGGCAGGCCGGCGACACGGCGCCGTCGAAGATTCTGCAGACCTACTATGGACCGCAAAGCCTGCATGAGCTCATGGAGCGGACGACCTGGCATTCCGGCCAGCATGTGCGGCAATATATGATGCTGTTGGAGAAGGAAGGGGTCTCCCACCACCGGCCGCTGGCGGCTGCCGACTTCGCCAAGCTGCCTATGCCGCAGAACGTGTGGGACGGTTGACGCTGGGACGACCGCCCCTTACCCACTTTGGCATGACAGCCAGGTTTCCAGGTCAGAAGTATTCGAGCGTCGCCGACTACGCATCGGCGATGACCAAGGCACTTGCCTCCGTGCGACCCGGCGAAATCGATCGGGCCTCCGCCGCCCTGAAACAAGCTATCCGCGACGACCGGCTTGTCTTCGCCTGCGGCAACGGCGGTTCGGCCGCGATCGCCAACGAAAACACCATCTCCGCGTCCGGCGATTCCGAGTACATCGTGCGCGCTCTTGCCTGGGCCCGCGACAACGGCATGGCGACCGTCGCGATGTCCGGCTTCGCCGGCGGCCGCAGCGCCCCGATGGCCGACATCAGCCTGCATGTCGCGGCCGAGAACTACGGCGTCGTCGAGGACTCGCATCAATCCCTGATGCACATCCTCGCGCAGTATCTGCGGATGTCGGAACTGCCGGCCGAGCGGGTGCGGTCGATCCAGTTCTGATCCAGGCTTTCCTCGCCACGGGTCTGCTGTTCACCATGTCCCTGCCAGCCTTCGCCGATTCCTTGTCAGGTGCCGCGCTCTATGCCGACGTGCAGCGCTACGACAGCTTCGGACCGCATCGCTACGGTTCGCCGGGCGCCGAACGCGCACTCGACTGGATCGCCGAGGAACTCGGGCGCGCCGGTCTGAAGGTCTCCTCCCAGCGTTTCGCACTGCCGCGGCAATACGATCTCGAGGCGGCGACGCTCACGGTCGGGAACGAGATGCGCCAGGTCGTGCCGCAATGGTGGATTCCCGAGAGCCAGGCGACGTTCGCGCTGACGGCGCCGATCGCGGCGTCCGACAGCGGGCCCGCGTCCGACAGC
>CADECW010000092.1:12196-26268 GCA_902825855.1 uncultured Rhodospirillales bacterium
GCGTCCGACAGCGGGCCCGCGTCCGACAGCTTCGCGCGGCTGACGCTGCCCTTCGATCGCGGCGCCTATCTCACCGACCAGCATGTCGCGGCCCTGGACAGGGTCTGCGCGAGACGGCCCGCCGCCGTGCTGCTCACCATCGACCATCCAAGCCGTGAGATCTTCACCTACAACGTCGACCAGGAGAGGCCGCCCTGGCGCGTGCCGGTGATCCTGGTGGCTCCCAAGGATCTGCCATTGCTCGAGCGCGCCCAGCAGGCCGGCCAAGCGGTCTCCGTATCGGTGCGAGGCACTTGGCGGCGCGCCGTGCCCGGACGCAACGTCGTCGGCCGACTTGACCGCGGCAAGGGACGCTGGCTTGCGATCTCGACGCCCGTGACCAGCTGGTTCAC
The DNA here is from genome assembly GCA_902825855.1 of uncultured Rhodospirillales bacterium. Classification (GTDB taxonomy): domain Bacteria; phylum Pseudomonadota; class Alphaproteobacteria; order Reyranellales; family Reyranellaceae; genus Reyranella. The sequence continues at coordinate 12,589 of CADECW010000092.1, forward strand.
CAGCAGCTGCGAGCGCGGTCCCGGCATCGCGGGCTTTCTCGCGATGGCGCGGCTTGCCCAAGCGCGCTGGCCCGATGTCGACCTCGTCTTCGTCGCCACCTCGGGCCATGAGATCGGCCATGGTGGCATGGAGCACTTCCTGCACGATGGCGCGCCTGCGCCGGACGCCACCCTGGCGTGGGCGCATTTCGGCGCGTCCCTGGCCTGCTTCGCCTGGCGTCGCGACGGCGGGCGCTGGGTCACCGACCGCGAAGTCGATACCGGACAGCGCCTGGTGCTGACCTCGCAGGCAATGGAGAGCGTGGTGATGCGGCGCTTCGAGGACATTGCAGCCACGCCGCTGTCTGGAGCGCACGCAGGCGTCGGCGAGCTGCGCGACGTGCAGGCGGCGGGCTACCCGCGCTTCTTCGGCATGGCGGGCTCGCATACCTTCTTTCACACCCCCGTCGATTCGGCTGCGGCGACCGGCCCGGAGATCCTGGAGCCTGTCATCCGCGCCTTCGCCGAGACTCTGGACGATGCGCACGGCCAAGCGTCGCTCCTGTTGCGCGAGAGATAGGAAGGCGGCGAGTCCCACCCCGTCATCCCGACCGGAGCCGACGGAGCCCTTCGGGCGGCTTCGCTCGGGATTCCGGACGACTGGAGTACTGCACAGCGAGGGAACCCATTCGGGCCCGGAAGCGTTCAGTGGGCTGACCTACCAGCCCAGGAGCAAGACATGCGCAATGCGGCAGCCCACAACGGCAAGGATCTGGCGCGCGAAATCGCGCTTCTCAAGCATCAGCTCGAGGAACTTGCCGACACCGTGAACGGCACAAGCAGCTCGATCGTGGCCCGCGGCGAAGCAGCGGTGGAGGAGACGCTTAAATCGGCACGCGAGCTCGTTGCAAAGTACGGCGACACGGCCAAGGCGTTTGCCGAGGACACCGCCAAGCTAAGGAACAAGGCCACCGATACACTGATCGAGCAGACGGAGAGCCGTCCACTCACCACGTTCGCCGCGATCATCGGCATCGGCTTCCTGGCAGGCTGGCTTTGTCGTCGCCACTAGTCGACAGCCGCGCAAGCCAGCCCGACCAGCCCCTCCCCAACCGGCCCGTCCGTCGATGATCGGCCCCCTGCTACGCGTGGCGGCATCCGCTGCCGCCGCGCGTTCCCTGCGCAATGCCGCACATGACGTGGCGACACGCGCCATGCTCGCGCTCGGCGCCGCGATCGCGATCGGTATCGGCGTCGTCTGCCTGACCTGCGCTGCCTACATCCTGCTCGCCCGAAATCTCGAGCCGGCGGCGGCTTTGGCAATCCTCGGCTCGTTCTGGGGTCTGGCCGGCCTGCTCTACTTCGCCGTGGCCAGCCGCCGGCGCGGCTGACGGACGCGTGTATACGTCGGCGAGCGGGCGACCGTCGTGAGCGACGGCTTGCGCGCAAGCCGCTCGCTCACCGGACGATCGTCGGCCAGCAGGACTTCCAGCCAGCGCAGCGACGGCAGATTGGCGGCGATCGTGCTGATCAGGATCAGCAATGGCACCGCGACGATGGCGCCGATCGCGCCCCACATCCATCCGAGCAGCGCGATGGACGCAAAAACGGCTACGGTGTTGAGCGCGCAGCGGCGGCTGACAAACATGGGCGTGACGAGATTGGCCTCGACCAAGTGAATGGCGAGCAGGACGGCCGGCGCACCGACGATGTGCGGCCAGTCGTCGAAGGTGAGCAGCGCCACCAGGGCGACGACCGCTATGGTAACCGCCGAGCCGATGAACGGCACGAATCCGGCGATGCCCATCAGCACGCCCCAGATGATGGCGTTCGGGAACCCCAGCAACGCCAGCGCGACCGTCGCGCACATGGCAACGCCGGCATAGATCACGGCAAGCGAGAACAGGTAGTGGCCGACGCGTTCGTTGATGTCGCGCATCACCCGGGCGAGCCGGACACGCGTGTTGAACGACGCCGGGATGCGCATGATCTGACGCCGCGAGTTGTTGCGATGGGCGAGCAACAGGAAGGCGAGCACGGCAGCATAGAATATCTGCAGCAGCAGGCCGGGCGTCGTGCTGGCAAGCTCGCCCAACAGCGACTTCTCGCGCACCACGATCTTCTCGGGCGGCGTCACCGTGGGTGTAGCAGGCGTCGCGGCCGAGGCTGCCTGCTCGACCTGCTTGGAAACTTCCTGGACGACGGCAAGCGACTTGCGCACGCCCTCGAGCTTGTGTTCCAGCGTGTAGGTGAGATACGGCGTCTGGTCGATCCAGTTGGTGAGCGCGGGGATGGAGATGGCGAGCAACGTTGCCAGCCCCATCAAGAGCAGAAGCACAGAAGCCGCGGCCGATATCGACGCAGGCAGGCGCAGGCGCTCGAAGGTGTTGGCGACCGGCGTAAGGACGAGCGCCAAAACGACGGCGCCGGCGGTGGGAATCAGGAAATCGCGGGCGACATAACCAAGCGCCGCGACAGCACAAACCGCCAGCACGATCAGCGGACGGCGGATCGCCGAACCACGGTGCACATGGACGACGGGGAAGCGTTCTTCGCTTGGTTCTCTGCTCGCGACGCTCACGTCGTGTCGGTTCCGGTTGGTCGAATTTAACGGATGGCGTTTGCTGCGGTTGCACAGCGGCAGACCACCGAGCGAAATAATTCAACGTCCTGAAATTGCGTTTCTCTCTGTGGCTTCAGAGGTTTGCGAAGGCTGTATGGCCGCCTTTAGGCTCCCCGCACAATGTCGACTTATGCCAACACCGTCCCCGTCATGGAGCGCCATCGCTTCGACGGCGCTTCGCTCGACCGCTACCTGCGGCAGCATCTCGACGGCTATCGCGGAGGGCTGGAGTTGAGGCAGTTCGACTCCGGCCATTCCAATCCGACCTTCTTCGTTGCGGCAGACATGTCAGACGGCACGCGGCGCGACTTCGTGCTGCGCAAGAAGCCGCCGGGCAAGCTGGTGGCGTCGGCCCACCAGGTAGATCGCGAATTCCGCGTGATCGCGGCCCTTGCCGGGACGGACGTTCCGGTGGCGCCCGCCCGACTTCTTTGCACCGATGATTCGGTGATCGGCCAGATGTTCTACCTGATGGAGGCGGTCCCGGGCCGCATCCTGATCGACGCCTCGATGCCCGACCAGGGCCGCACGGAGCGCGCGGCCATTTTCGATTCCATGAACGACGTGCTCGCCCGCCTGCACAAGGTCGATCCGGTGAAGGTCGGGTTGGGCGACTACGGGCGCCAGGGCCACTACATCGCCCGCCAGGTGGCGCGCTGGAGCAGGCAGTACGCCGAGCTCAAGACCGAAGACATTCCGGCGATGGACAAGCTTTCGGCCTGGCTGCCCGAGAACATCCCGGCTGAGGATCCGACCACGATCGTCCATGGCGACTACCGGCTGGGCAACCTTATCGTCCATCCGACCGAGCCGCGGATCGTGGCGGTGCTCGACTGGGAGCTCTCGACGCTCGGCCATCCGTTGTGCGACGTCGCCTACAACTGCCTGGGCTATCACCTGCCCGATCCGCCGCACGGCTTCGCCAAGGTCGATTTCGATGGGCTTGGCCTGCCGACCGAACAGGACTACGTCGCCGCCTATTGCCGGCGGACCGGGCGGCCATCCATCCCGCACTGGAACTACTACCTTGCCTTCTCGCTGTATCGCCTGGCTGCCATTGCCCAAGGCGTCTATCGCCGCGGCCTGCAGGGTAATTCGTCAAATCCTGAATCAATCAAGATGAGCCGGTCTGCGCGGGAGCGCGCCGAGCTTGCGTGGAGTCTCGTGTCCTAGGAGGAATCATGAAGAAGGTAACTCGCCGTTCGACGCTCGCCATTGCCGGCGCCGCGGCAATGGCGCCGCTGGCCACGGTGCGGGCGCAGCAGACGGGATTGCCCGACAAGCCGCTCAAGATCCTGGTCGGCTTTCCTGCCGGCGGCGGCACCGATGTCATGGCGCGCTTCCTGGCCGAGCCGCTGAAGCAGCGCACCGGCCGCAATGTCCTGATTGACAACAAGGCGGGCGCCTCGGGCACGATCGCCGTCGAGGCCTTGAAGAACGCAGCTCCGGACGGCACGACGATCGCCTACGTGCCGTCAGCGTCCATCGTCCAGAAGCTGACCATGGAGTCGGTGCCGTTCGATCCTATGACCGACATCCAGCCGATCACACTGGCCGGCACCGTGCAGACGGCCTTCTGCGTGTCACCGACGATCGGCGTCAACACGTTGCCCGAATATATCGAATGGCTGAAGAAGAACCCGACCCGGCAGAGCTTTGGCACCACGGCGATGGGTTCGTTCACGCACTTCTTCGGTGTCATGGCCGGGCGCGAAATCGGCATCCCGCTGGAGCCTGTACCCTATCGCGGCGCCGCGCCTCTGGTCGCCGACCTGCAGGGTGGTCACATCGCCGCCGGCTGTGGCGGCATCACCGACTTCCTGGAGCATCATCGCGCCGGAAAAGTGAAGGTCATCTTCACTTCGGGCACCAAGCCAACCACCTCGGCACCGGAGATTCCAACCGCTACCCAGCTCGGCTATCCCAAGCTGCAGATACTGGGCTGGTACGTCTTCTTCGTTCCTACCAAGACGCCTGCTCCGCTGGTCGACGCCTGGGGCAAGGAACTCAAGGCCGTCCTCGCCCTGCCAGATGTCCAGAAGAAGCTCACGGAGCTCGGACTCGACGTCGAGACCTCGACTCCTGCCGAGTTCACTCAGCGCATGACGGCCGACCTTGCCCGCTGGAAGACGATCATCGATTCGATCGGCTACAAGCCGACGCAGTGATCCATCGGAAACTTCTGAAGGAGTGCCGTCCATGCCGACGCTCAAGAGCGCCGATGCCGAGATCTACTACGAGGTCCATGGTGCGGGTTTCCCGATCCTGCTCTACGCACCGGGTGGGCTGAAGTCCGAGGTCGGCATGTGGGGCGGCGTCTCGCCTGCCTATCCCAACGGCTTTCCGTGGATGGATCCGCGCGAGGCGCTCAGCGACAAGTACACCGTCATTGCCATGGACCAGCGCAACGCCGGCCGATCGACGGCCGACGTGAAGGCCGACCACGGCTGGCACACCTTTGCTGGCGACCATCTCGCACTGATGGACCATCTCGGCATCAAGAAGTTCCATGTGATGGGCGGCTGCATCGGCGGCAGCTATTGCTTCGAGGCGTCGATCAGCCAGGAAACCATCGACTCTTTCGGGAGCAACATGTTCGGCAGCGACTTCGTGTTCTCCGTGACCCGCGAGTTCGTAAAGGGCTGCCGCACGCCGCTCTATCTGCAGCCCGGCACCGACAAGCCGCATCCCGCCCACACGAGCACCGAGATCGCCGAGCTTGCCCCTAACGTCGAGGTCCAGAAGGATTGGCGTGGGCCGGAGTTCCTGCAGGAATCGATCCGCCGCGTGCACGACTTTCTGGCAAGGAATACGCCAAAGTGACGATGCGAGTGACGATGCGCGGGCTTGCTCTCGCCGCGCTGTTTTCCGCTGCCGTCGCCATCCCGGCCTCGGCCCAGGAGCAGACCTGGGTCGCCGTGGCCAGCGATGGCGCAGGCCTGTGGGGGATCGCCGTGGGCATGGCCACGCGGCAGGCGGCGGAAGTCTCGGCCGTCGGCGAATGCAGCATGTACTGCACGGTGAAGTTCACGGCGCAGGCGCGCTGCGTAGCTTACGCCTTCAGCGAGACTGGTCGCGCCGAAGGCTTCAGCGCAGGTGCCACCCGCGAGCAGGTCGAGCAACCGGCCTGGGCGCAGTGCAACGCCAACGTGCCAGCCAATTCCTGCAAGGTCATGGCGGCGCGCTGCTTCGAGTGATTTGGCGGCTGCAATCGCGGGGCCATCGCAAACGCCTGTGGCGCCTGTCCGGAAGGCAAAGGGTCTGACAAGACAACACTTGCCAAATAGATGATTAGCGTCCTATCTTTTCCGGATGCCGACCAAGCGCATCGATTTCGGCTTCCGCGTGGCCCGCATCGCCCGGCGATTGCGCCAGGCGGTCGACGCTGATCTGCGCGCCTACGGCCTCACCGACGCGACGTGGCGGCCGCTCGCCTATGTCGGCAGGCTGGGCGATGGGGTCCGCCAGAAGGAGCTCGCCACGGCACTGTCGATCGAAGGGCCGACCCTGGTCCGCCTGCTCGACAACCTCGAGCGCCAGGGCCTGATCGAGCGGCGCGAGGACGAGACCGACAGGCGTGCCCGCGGCATATACCTGACGCGCGCCGGTCGCGAGCTTGCCGTACGCGTGGCCAAGGTCGGCACCGAGATCCAGGCGCGCGTGCTCGCCAAGGTGCCGCCGGCCGATCTGGAAACCTGCCAGGCCGTTTTCGACATGATCGAACGCGAGCTGGATGCGCGGCTGGATATCGCCGCGCCGGCTGCCGAATAGGCGAAGAAGAACGATTGAGGAGGAAGCGATGGCTCAAGTCGTAGTCAACGAACCGAACCGCTGGCGCCTCGAGACACCGGGCGCTACCAGCTGGCCGCGCAGCGCGCGACCGGACGCGGCGAAGAAATACTTCATGGTCTCGGCCGACGGGCACGCCAACGAGCCCGCCAACCTGTGGGTCGAGCGGATCGACGCCAGGTACCGCGATCGCCTGCCGCGGGTGATCACCGACAAGGATGGCGTGCAGTGGCGCGTCAGCGAAGGCCATCGGCCCGACCGGCTCAGGCTCTCGACCCTCGAAGGCGAGGACCAGCTGCGCAGCAAGGCCGGCGCCGAGCCGCTGGGCCGGCTCGCCGATCATGATCTCGACGGCATCGACGTCGAACTGATCTTCCCCAACAAGGGCCTGGCGATGTGGGCTACGCCCGACCCCGAGTTCGCGATGGCGCAGTGCCGCGTGTTCAACGACTGGGCCTGGGAGCAGTTCGCCGATCACCAGGATCGGATGATCCCGGCCGGCGCCATCGCCACCGCGGATCTGGAGGGCTCGATCGCCGAGGTGCAGCGGCTGGCCAAGCTCGGCTTCAAGTGCCTGACGCTGCCCTGCAAGCCGATCTGGGGCGGCCATGACAGCGGCCATGTGAACTACAACCTGCCGCATTTCGATCCGCTGTGGGCGGCGATCTCGGACGCCAACCTGCCGATCACCTTTCACGTCTCGACCGGGCGCGATCCGCGCGCCGCGCGCGGCAACGGCGGCGCCGTGGTGAACTACGTCTCGCACTCGCTGTCGCCCACCATCGAGCCGGTGGCCAATCTCTGCGCCTCCGGCGTGCTGGAGCGCTTCCCCAAGATACGCTTCGCCACCATCGAGGCCGGCATCGGCTGGGTCCCGTGGCTGCTCGACGCCATGGACGAAGCCTACAAGAAGCATCACTTCTGGGTGCGGCCCAAGCTCAAGAACCTGCCCAGCGACTATTACCGCGCGCACGGCTTCTCCTCGTTCCAGGAGGACAAGGCCGGCCTCGACCTCGCCGAAGGCCACAAGCTCGACGGCAACTTCATGTGGGCCAACGACTATCCGCACCACGAAGGCACCTGGCCGCATTCCGCCGAGGCGATCGAGCGCACCATGAGCCAGCTTTCCGACAGCGCGCGGGCCAACATCCTGGGGCTGAACTGCGCCCGCTTCCTCGGCATCGAAGTGCCGAAGCGCTTTCGGCACTAGAAGGTTTGGTTCCGTGAGCAAACGCACCCTGCGGGGCAAGGTGGCGATCGCCGGCGTCGGCGAGACCACCTACTACAGGCACGGCAAGGCGCCGGTCTCCGAATTCAAGCTCGCCTTGCAGGCGATCCTCGCCGCCTGCGAGGACGCCGGCATCGACCCGCGCCGCATCGACGGCTTCGCGTCCTACTCGAACGACCGCAACGAGCCGTCGCGGCTCGCTGCCGCGCTCGGCCTGCCGGCCCTTCGCTTCTCCAACATGAACTGGGGCGGCGGGGGCGGCGGCGGATCGGCCGCCATGGGCAATGCTGCGGCAGCTGTCGCCTGCGGCATGGCCAATTGCGTCGTGGTGTTCCGCGCCCTGGCTCAGGGCCAGTTCCAGCGCTTCGGCGCCGCGCCGCCGGGCGGCGTCGCTTCCGGCGAAGCCGCCCTCAACGCGCCGTACGGCGTCATGTCGCCGGCGCAGCGCTATGCCATGCGGGCCATGCGCTTCCTGCACGAGAACGGGATCGCACCGTCGGCGCAGCGCGCGATCGCGCTCGCCTCCTACCATCACGCACAGAGCAATCCGCGCGCGGTGATGCACGGCCGGCCGCTCACTCCCGAGGCTTACGACCAGTCGCGCTGGATCGTCGAGCCGTGGCGCTTGTTCGACTGCTGTCAGGAGAATGACGGCGCGGCCGCGCTGATCGTCGTGCCCGCCGAGGAAGCGCGCGACTTCAAGCACAAGTCCGCCTACATCCTGGGATCGGCGCAAGGCTCGGAATATCGCAACGGCGCACGTGGCCACAATGCGCCGCTCTACGCGACCTCGAGCTTCACCACGGTGGCGCCGCAGCTCTACGACATGGCCGAGGTCAAGCCCAAGGACGTCGACGTGGTGCAGAGCTACGAGAACTTCACCGGCGGCGTGCTGATGAGCCTGGTCGAGCACGGCTTCTTCAGCGCCGAGGAGGCGAACGACTTCCTGACGCCCGCCAACCTGATGGCGCCGACCGGCAGGCTGCCGCTCAACACCTCCGGCGGCAATCTCGCCGAGTGCTACATGCACGGGCTGGAGTTGCAGATCGAGGCGGTGCGCCAGATCCGCGGGGCGTCCACGGCGCAGGTGCCCAAGGTCGACGTCTCGATGGTGATCTCCGGTCCCATGGTGACGCCGGTCTCCAGCATGATCTTCGGCACGGAGGCCACGCTGTGAGCAGCTACCTGCCGAGCGGCCTGCCGATTCCCGTGGCAGAGAATGACGGGCTCGACAAACCCTATTGGGACGGCACGCGCCGCAGCGAGCTTCTGGTCCAGCGCTGCAAGAAATGCGGCACCTTCCAGTGGGGACCGGAATGGATCTGCCACAAGTGCCTGTCGTTCGACGTCGATTGGCACAAAGTGTCGGGCAAGGGCCGCATCTACAGCTGGGAGCGGCCGTGGCACGCGGTGCACCCGGCCCTGAAGGAACACGGTCCCTACGTCGTCGTGCTGGTCGAGCTGCCGGATGCCGGCAACGTCCGGATGCTGGGCAACCTGTTGGGTGATCCAAAGCAGGAGGTGCACATCGGCGCCGAGGTGCAGGCCGTGTTCGAGCCGCACGACGACGCCAAGCCGCCCTTCACCCTGGTGCAGTGGAAGCTGGCTTAGACACTCGGCACAAAGAGCAACCAAAGAGTTGCATAACGCCTGGAGGGCGCTTACTTACATAGGCAACCAGGAGGTTGCCTATGACCGACCGCATTGAACGGACCGTGGATCTCAAGGCTCCGGTCTCTCGCGTCTGGAGGGCACTGACCAACCACGACGAGTTCGGCACGTGGTTCCAGGTCAAGCTCGACGGGCCCTTCGCTCCGGGCGCGCGTTCGACGGGCCACATCACCTATCCCGGCTACGAGCATCTCAAATGGGAGGCCATCGTGCAGAAGATCGAGCCCGAGCGCCTGTTCTCCTTCACCTGGCACCCCTACGCCATCGAACCCGGCACCGACTACAGCAAGGAGACGCCGACCCTGGTCGAGTTCACGCTCGAGAAGACCGCGACGGGCACCCGCCTACGCGTCGTCGAATCGGGGTTCGACAGGCTGCCGCCCCATCGCCGCGACACCGCCTTCCAGCGTAATGGCGAGGGCTGGACGATCCAGATGCAGAACATCGCCCAGCACCTGGCCCAGCATGCCTAGCGCCGCCGCGGCGCTGCGTGCGCGGGCTTCGGTCTTCGCCGCCTTGGGCGACGAGACCCGCCTTGGCCTGCTGGCCAAGCTTGTAGACGGCGAGCCGCTGTCGATCGCGCGGCTCACCGAGGGCACCCGGCTGACCCGGCAGGCGGTGAGCAAGCACCTGCGCGTGCTCGAGGACGCAGGCATCGTCGCCTCGACGAAGGCGGGCCGCGAAAGCCGCTTCGCGCTCGATCCCCGGCCGATCGTCGGCGCCCAGGAATACCTCGGGCATGTCGCGCGGCAATGGGATACCGCGCTGGCGCGGCTCAAGGCCCTGGTCGAGGAGCCCTGAGCGGGCGTAACCTTGCCCCATGTGGGCGCTCACCGTGGCCACGATCTACTTCGGCACCTTCCTCGCGGTCGGCTGGGTGGCCAAGCACGTCCTCGACGACTGGATGAACCGCCGCGGCGTCGGCCTCGACGAGGTCCAGAAGCAGGCCGGCCGGCGCGGCGAACGCACGGTCTTCCTGCTGGGTGTCTGGCGCAAGGAACGCGACATCTAGTTCGAGCTAGGCGGCCTCGCTGATATCAACGACCTCCATCGAGCGTATCTCGTCGGGCTCGCCGGCATAGATCACCAGCGCGGTCGTCTCCTCGGCGATCATGGCGCTGTGCGGCTGGCCCTTGGGATTGAGACCATAGCCACCCGAACCCTGCGCGCGCTCGCCGCTTTTGGTGCTGCGACCGCCCTGCAGCGAGAAGATGTGCTCGTCGGACAAGGCGACGGCCACGATCTTGATCAGCTTGCCGGGCGGTGGCGTCATCTTCACCAGCCAGGCGATGCCGCCGCCCTCCGTGCGCCGGTCGCTCAACACCTTGAGCTGCACGATTTCCTTGCCGTCGTGAACCGCGGCGGGTCCATAGAAGGGAACGCCCGATGTCCAATCCATGGTCGTGTAGTCGACGCGCGTCGATGCCATGATGTCCTCCTGTCACGAGACATCGACATTAACGCCCGGCTGCTGACACCGTTGTGTCAGTTAGTTGCCCTTGAGAATCTTTGCCGCAGCGTCGGCAAACACCTGGCACCCCAGCACGATGTCGGCGTCCGCGGTGTTCTCGGTGAAATGGTGCGAGATGCCGCCGATCGACGGCACGAACATCATCGCCGCGGGAAGGCGCTGCGCCAGGATCTGGGCGTCATGGCCGGCGCCCGACGGCATGCGCATGTGATCGCCGGCGGCATGCTTCTCCGCCGCCTCGTCGAACGCCTCCTGCAGGCGTTCCTCCATGGGCGCCGGCATGGTGCGGCTGAGATTGACGCAATCGATCGTGCAGGGGCCGCGCTTGCCGTGAGCCTCGACGATCTCGAGCAGGCAGGACTCGAGGCGCTTCAGGACCTCGACATCGGCGTCGCGGAACTGAAGGACCATCTCGGCCTTGCCAGGGATGATGGCAGGCGCGCCCGGCTCGACCGACATCTTGCCAACGGTCCACACGCTGCGCGGACCGGCGAGCGCAGGGAACCTGTCCATCACCTCATTGTAGAGCCGCATCATGGCGACGCCGGCATCCTTGCGGATGGGCATCGGCGTCGTGCCGGCATGGTTCTGGATGCCGCTGAAGGTCAGGCGATACTGATAGATGCCGACGATCGCGGTGACGACGCCGATGCGCTTTCCTGTATGCTCCAGCACCCCGCCCTGCTCGATGTGAGCTTCGAGGTAGCAGCGATAGCGTCCCTCCTCCAGCTCGATGCGCGGCATCTTGTCGAGACCGGCGGCCTTCAGGGCATCGCGCATCGCGCTGCCGTCGTCACGATGGCGGGCCTTGTCGATGTCGGTCTCGGCAAGGCGGCCGACGAAGCTTCTGGAGCCCATCATCTGGCCCCAGTGGCCCTCCTCGTCGGCCCAAGAGGCGACGTCGACGGCGAGATGCGAGGTATCGGGATCCTCGGCCAGTGCGCGCGCCACTTCGAGGCCGTAGATCACGCCCATCACGCCGTCGAGCCAGCCGCCGCGCGGCTGGGTGTCGGTGTGCGAGCCCATCAGCAGGCGCGGCCCGCTCTTGGGGCTGCGCCCGATGACATTGCCGATGCCGTCGATCACCGGCTCCAGCCCCGCCTCCTTCATGCGGCCGGCGAGCCAGCGCCGGCTCTCGACGTCCTGCGGCGACAGGTGCGGCCGGTGCACGCCGGTCTGGTAGCGGCCGAAATCGGCGATGCGCCTCAGGTCTTCCAGGAGTCTTTCGCCATTGATGCGGGGCATTGGACAGGCCTCAGTTCAAGTGCGCCGCCACCCATGCGGCCGTGGACAGCAACCGGTCGTCCTCGTGACGCAGACCGACGAACTGGATGCCGAGCGGCAGGCCGTTGGCACCGGTGCCGGCCGGCAAGGTAACACAGGGCGTGCCGGCGAGCGTCCAGATCGAGTTGAAGCGCGGGTCGCCGGTGTATTCGACGCCGGCCGGCGCCTCGCCCGGCGCGCTGGGGCAGACCAGCACGTCGACCTTGTCGAACAGCGAATCGACATGGACCTTGAACGCAACCGACTTGCGCTGCGCAGCGACATAGCGCTCCAGGCTGACCTCGAGGCCACGCTTCAGCCCGGCCATCAGCTCCCCGCTCACCTTGTCGGGATTGCGCAGCCGCTCGTCGGCATAGTTGCGCGCACTCTCCCAGCCTGAGATCGCGCCGTGATCGTCGAGGATGTCGCTGAACTCGGGCGCGAAGGCGACGTCGACCATCGCCGCGCCCTTGTCGGCAAGCTTGCCCGCGGTGGCTTCGAGCAGCTTCCTGGTGTCGGGCGAGGCCTCGTCCCAGATCGGCGTGCGGCAGAAGCCGATGCGCGGCCGGGCAATGGAGCGGTCGATCGCGACCGGCGGCAGCTTGAGCACGGCGCCGCGGAACAGGGCAATGTCGTCGAGCGTGCGCGCCATCAGTCCCAGCGTGTCGAGCGAGTGGCACTGCATCTTGATGCCGACGCGGCTGAACTCGTTGAAGGTCGGTTTGTAGCCGACGACTCCGCAATAGGCCGCCGGGCGGATCACCGAGCCGCCGGTCTGCGTGCCGAAGGCGAGTGGTACATGGCCGTCGGCAACCGCCGCCGCCGAGCCCGATGACGAGCCGCCCGGCGTGTGGACGGGATTGTGCGGGTTGGTGGTCGGCCCGGGATGGCGGTTGGCGAACTCGGTGGTCACCGTCTTGCCCAGGATCACGGCGTTCGCCGTCCGGCAGAGCGCCACGCAGGCGGCGTCGCCGAACGGGATCTTGCCCTGGAAGATCGCCGAGTTGTGTCCCGTCGGCATGTCGTGGGTATCGATGATGTCTTTCACACCGATCGGCACGCCGCGCAGGATGCCGCTGCGCAGCGCATCGGAAGCGCGCGCCTGGGCGATCGCGAGGTCGGGGTTGAGGAAGGCCCACGCCTTCACCATGGGCTCGCGCTCGGCGATGCGGTCGAGGCAATCGCGCACCAGCTTTTCCGACGTGAGCGTGCCAGCCTCGATGCGGGCGACGGCCTCGGTCGCGCTGAGCGGCTTCATAGCGCGCTCCTCACCCAGCCGGCGATGTCGAGCAGCGTCGTGTCTTCATGGCAACGTCCGACCAGCTGGATGCCGACCGGCAATCCCGTCGGCCCCTTGGTGAACGGCAGTGTCACGCAGGGCATCCATAGATAGGTCCAGAGCAGGTTGAACATCGCCTTGCCGGTGCTGTGCAGGCCGACCGGCGCCTCACCGATGGCCGGCGCCGTCAGGATGACGTCGAAGTCGCTGAACAGCGCATCGACGGCGGCGCGACCTTTGTCGCCGAGCTTGCGGGCGGCGACCCATGTCGCATAGTCGATCGCAGCACCGGCGGCGAGCTTGTCCTTCTTCAGGCTCTCGCTCAGCAGCCCGGGGAAGCGCCGCGCCTCGTCGGCATGGGCGCGCGGACCGTCGAA
>CADECW010000092.1:26368-28671 GCA_902825855.1 uncultured Rhodospirillales bacterium
TAGGCGCCGATCGTGTCGAGCCATTCGGTGTTCGCCTTCATGCCGGCCGGCGCGAAGTGGCCGTAGCTCGGCTTGTAGGCGACGACACCACAGAACGCGCCGGGCCGGATCACCGAGCCGCCCGTCTGCGTGCCGGTCGCCAGCACGACCTGGAAATCGGCGACGGCAGCCGCCGAGCCCGACGAGGAACCGCCCGGCGTGTGCGCGGGATTGTGCGGGTTCCTGGTCACCCCGGGATGGCGATTGGCGAACTCGGTCGTGACGGTCTTGCCGAGCAGGATCGCGCCTTCGTTCTTCGCCAGTGCGATGGTGGCGGCATCGGCCAGCGGCTGGTGCGTCTTGTAGATCGGCGAGCCGTAGGTCGTGGGCTGGTCGCCCGAATCGATGATGTCCTTCACGCCCATCGGGATGCCGTGCAGCAAGCCCTGGCGTGGTCCACGATCGAGCACCCTGGCGCGTGCAAGGGCAGCGTCGCGCGCGAGATGCGACCAGGCGAGCACATCGGCATCGCGCTGATCGATGCGCTCGAGATGGGCGCGCACGATCGCCTCGGCGGTCACCGTCCCGCCGTCCAGTCGTTGCGCGAGCTCGGTGGCTGAAAGCGTGTTCGGTGCGGTCATGATCGGTGATGGAACAGCAAGAAGCGTGCCCCGTCCACGCTGGCGCGCTTCATGCTTCGTGTGACGGAACTCAGGAGGTTCCCCATGCTCACGCGTCGTGCCGCCCTGCTTGCCAGCGCTGCCCTGCCTTTCGCCCGCGCCGCCGAGGCCCAGCAGCCTTCAACCCTGCGCATCGCCATGACGCTGGCCGATATTCCGGTCACGGACGGCGCCCCCGACCAGGGCACGGAAGGCATCCGCTTCATGGGCTACACGCTGTACGATCCGCTGGTCGCGTGGGACCTTTCGTCGGCGACGGAGCCTGCCCGGCTGGTTCCGGGCCTTGCCACCAAGTGGCACCAGGACCCGTCAGATGCGACGAAATGGATCTTCGAATTGCGCCAGGGCGTGAAGTTTCATCATGGCGCGCCGTTCACCGCCGACGACGTCATCTTCAGCCTCGATCGCACCTTGAACGACAAGTCGCCGGTCTTCGATCGACTGGGTCGCAGCGTGCTGATCGCGGCGGTGTGGCCGCTGGTTGGTTATCGCAAGATCGACGACTACAAGGTCGAACTGCAGACCAACGGCGTCGACACGATCATGCCGTCGCTGCTCAACCGCTTCATGATCGCGAGCGCCGACAATTTCGAGAAGGTCGGCCGCGACTGGCAAGCCTACAGGAAGCAGCCGTCCGGTACGGGCCCGTGGAAGATGAAGGCATGGTCGCCGCGCGAGCGCGCCGAGCTCGAGCGCAACACCGACTACTGGAACAAGGACCGCATACCAAAGAGCGAGCGCATGGTGCTGCTGCCGATCCCCGACGTCTCGACGCGCTCGGCGGCCCTGCTGTCGGGACGCGTCGACTGGATCGAGGCGCCGGCGCCCGATTCGCTCGACAAGCTCAAGGCTGCCGGCTGCAAGATCGAGACCAACGCCATCCCGCACATGTGGCCCTACACGCTCAGCATGCTGCCCGGCGCGCCGACGGCGGACATCCGCGTGCGCAAGGCGATGAATCTCGCCATCGATCGCGACGCCATCGTCAAGGTGCTGAACGGGCTCGCCATTCCTGCCGTCGGCTGCGTGCCGCCCGATCATCCCTGGTTCGGTTCGCCCTCCTTCAAGATCAAGTACGATCCGGCCGAGGCCAGGAAGCTGCTGGCCGAAGCGGGCTACGGGCCGTCGAAGAAGCTCAAGACGAAGATCGCGATATCGACCTCGGGTTCGGGGCAGATGTATCCGCTGATCATGAACGAGGCGGTCCAGCAGCAATGGGCCGAGGTCGGCATCGACGTCGAGTTCCAGGTGATGGACTGGAATGCCCTGCTGAACACGATGCGCCAGGGCGCCAAGTCGCCGGAAGGCCAGCAGTTCGGCGCCATCAACGTGAGCTGGAACACGATGGATCCGCACAACGCCTTCATGCGTTTCGTCGACAGCCAGCAGGTCCCGCCCAAAGGGTCCAACTGGGGCTACATCAACGATGCGGAGTTCGACAGGCTCGCCAAGGAGGCGCGCAGCACGTCGCAGCCTGCAGAACTCGACAAGGTGCTGGCGAAGATCAACACCAAGATGGTCGACGACGCGGTGTTCGTGTGGGTGGTCCACGACGTCTGGCCGAATGCCATTTCGAGCAAGGTAAAGGGCTACGTCCACCCCAAGAGCTGGTACGTCGACTTCTCGCCGGTGACGGTCGGCTAG
>CADECW010000093.1:0-14508 GCA_902825855.1 uncultured Rhodospirillales bacterium
CCGTAGGTCGTGTGGTCCTTCTCGACCTCGATGAAGAGATCGGTGTCGGCCAGGCGCACCTTGTCGCCTACGGTCGGTCCGAACATGTGGACATAGGCCGAGCGCGAGATGCGGGTCGGCCCCTCGTTTGACGGGCCGACCTTGGCAACCGGCCCGAGCTTGCCCGAGACCCTGGCCTGGAAGCCGTGGCTCTCGCGCCCGCCCATGTAGGGCGTCAGCCGCACGGTGCGCGACTGGCCGGGCTCGAAGCGCACCGCGGTGCCGGCGGCGATATCGAGCCGCATGCCCTTGGCGCGCTTGCGATCGAACTTCAGCGCCTCGTTGGTCTCGAAGAAATGATAGTGGCTGCCGACCTGGATCGGCCGGTCGCCGGTATTGGCGACCTCGATGGAGACGGGGTTGCGGCCCTTGTTGAGCTCGATCTCGCCGTCGCCGGCCGTGATTTCACCTGGGATCATGGCGGGCCTCAGCGGATCGGCGCGTGGACGGTGACGAGCTTGGTGCCGTCGGGGAAGGTCGCCTCGACCTGGATCTCGTCGATGATGTCGGCCACGCCTTCCATCACCTGCTCGCGTCGCAGCACCTTGGCACCGGCCTGCATCAGGTCGGCCACCGAGCGGCCGTCGCGCGCGCCCTCGACGACGAAGTCGGTGATCAGGGCAATGGCCTCCGGGTGATTGAGCTTCACGCCGCGTTCGAGGCGACGGCGGGCCACGACCGCCGCCATGGCGACCAGCAGCTTGTCCTTTTCACGCGGCGTCAGATTCATCGAGCGTTTCCCCCGTGTCGGCTCCGACTATAAGAGGCTGCATCAAACATGCCAGACTCGCGGCAGGCGGCGCCCGCGAAATTCGGTGAGGAAGCGGACGGCCGCGGCGCGAACCATCGTCGCCTCTCCCAGGATTCGCGCGACCACCACGCCATTCACCAGCGTGACCCCGGCGCGCACTTCGGCTGCGGTCTCGAGCAATGTCCGCGCCTTCTCGAAAAAGGGCTGAGGCTCGTCCCACACGCCGATCACGATGGCGAGCGCATTGGCCGTGCCGAAGCCCGCGCCCGTCGGCGTCTCGCCCTCGACGCGCAGCGTGTCGGTCCAGACCAGGCGACCAGGTCGCCGCACGGACCAGGAATCGAGCAGCAGGCCGCGGGTAAAGCGCTCGCCCGACGCGGCGCGGCCCAGCACCACCATCTCGCAGGCAAGGAGAGAGCCGCCGGCCTCCACCTCGGCCACGGTGCGGCGTTTCAGCCGCGCGTCCTCGAAGACGATGGTCTCCTGCGGCAGCCAGTCGAGCGTGGCGTCTTCGCTCACCCGCACGGCGACATCGATGACGCAGTGCCCCCCGCCCTTGGCGGCGCGATAGATCTTTTCCGCCGCCTGGGTGGTCGCCACGGC
Source organism: uncultured Rhodospirillales bacterium (assembly GCA_902825855.1). Taxonomy (GTDB): domain Bacteria; phylum Pseudomonadota; class Alphaproteobacteria; order Reyranellales; family Reyranellaceae; genus Reyranella. The sequence goes on from CADECW010000093.1 coordinate 1,394, forward strand.
TGACGCCCTGGGGCCGATCTCGATGGCCATCTCGAGGGAATCGCCGTCGGTCACCCCGCCCGAGGTCGTCAGCATGACCGCCAAAGGCGGTTCCCCAGGCTCGGGTTCCGGGAACAAAACCCGGCAGGGATCGCGTTGATAGAGGTCACTGAGCCGCGTCCGGCCGTCCCGCAGGTCGAAGGCGACACGGCTTTCGCCGGAGGCGCGCTGCAGAAGGGGTGGGCTGGTGGTCATCGGCCCGTCCTTGATAGAACAGGAGCCGAAATGAGCAAGGCCTTCACCAAGGAAAGCGACGGCAACGACGAGGACGAGCTCCCCGACGAGATCGTGGGCCTGCCCGCCGGCGCCAAGAACTACATGACCCCGCAAGGCTTCGAGCGGATGCGCGAGGAGCTGATGACGCTCATGCGCAAGGAGCGACCCGAGGTCGTGCAGGTCGTGTCGTGGGCCGCCGCCAACGGCGACCGCTCGGAGAACGGCGACTACCTCTACGGCAAGAAGCGGCTGCGCGAGATCGACCGGCGCATCCGCTTCCTCAGCAAGCGCCTGGAGCGATCCGAGGTCGTCGACCCGGCCAAGCGGCCCCCGACCGAGCAGGTCTTCTTCGGCGCCACCGTCGTCTACGCGAACAGGAAGGACGAGGAGCGCACGGTCAAAATCGTCGGCGTCGACGAGGTCGACCTCACCAAGGGCCATGTGAGCTGGATCTCGCCGATTGCCCGCGCCCTGATGCGCGCCTTCGAAGGCGATGTCGTCAAGATGCGCACGCCGGCGGGTGAAGAAGAAATCGAGATCGTGAAGGTCGACTACATCTGACGGGCAGCGGCATGACGGCGCTGATGCCGTCATCCCGAGCGAAGCCGCCCGAAGGGCGGCGCAGCCGAGGGACCTGTTCTTATCGACGCATCACCAGAGCAGGTCCCTCCGCTTCGCCTCGCTGCGCTCGGCTCCGGTCGGGATGACGGGGTTGCCGCCAGCTGCGTGGCGCGGGTGCCGTCAAAACCTCACGCTCATACCGATGATCGGGCCGTGCAGCACGAGATTGACGCTGTTGCCATTGCCCGTGTTCGAGTAGTCGACGCCGAGCGCGCGATAACCTGCCAGCGCGGCCAGCTGATACCCGCTGAACTGCCAGGCGTAGCTGTAGACGCCGACCGCCTGCCATTGGAAGTTGCTCTGGAACCCGAAGCCGCCGACGTCGCCGCGCACCCAGATTTCCTGGCTCGGCGTAACCTGGTGGCGCAGCCTGAGACCAACCACCGGATCGACCCAGTCGAGGCTGCCGGACCGGGCGATCGCCAGACTGCGACTGAACTGGACGTCGCGACCCAGCGCGTTGCTGAGGCGCGTGAAGTCGGCGGTAACGTTCAAGTCGAAGTTTAGATCGATGGTGCTGTTCCAGTAGCGAAAGCCCAGCAACCCATCGAGCGCGGTGAATGACCCTGGCGCGTGAGACCACTTGGCAAACTCGTAAAGGCCTCCTGCTTCGATGATGGCAAACGAGTAGGTCGCGGCGGTGTTGCTCGAAGTGCTGACCTGCAGGCCGGCGATGGGATTGCGCGAGGAGGTCGAGGAAGAGGCGAAGCCGAGCTTGGCCCACACGGTGTCGAGGTAGAAGCCGACCTTTCCTTTGTCGGCTTCGAAGTAGCCCATGTAGCCGATCAGCGAATCGCTCTTCTGCAACATCTGGATGAAGCTCGCATTGACATCGATCGTCTGTCCGCGCGCGGTGAGATTGCCGGCGACACTGGGCGCCCATCCGTAGAGCGCAACGCGGAAACGCCAGGGATCGGGATCGCCGCCAGACGCGTCTTGCGCCGGTCCGCTTGCCACGTCTCCGGCCGTCGCCGTTTGGTGTCCTGCCGCCAGCAGCGCGAGCACCACGGTGAATTTCGCTGTTAGCTGTCGCGAGGCGAACAAGATCACTGGGCCTCCGCGCCCGATGGTTGGAATGCCGAATGTGGCTCCATCCAACCTTCAAGACCATGCAAAAAAAGACAACGCTGCGTCCTAAGCCTTCACATCGAGGCGCCGGCGCGCCAGCATCGACTCGTCGACCGCAAGGCCAAGGCCCGGCCCGTCCGGCACAACCAGGCATCCGCCATCGGGCTTGGGTGCGTTGACGAAGGTGTCGGAGGCGCGTGCCCAGCCGTCGGCGAGTTCCGCCGGTCTTGTCGCCCGCATGACGGTCGAGAGCACATGCAGGTTGGCGGCGTTGCCGATCGCGGGCTGCGTCTGATGCGGCACGAACTCGACGCCATGGGCATGGCATAGGGCGGCGCATTGCATCAGGCCGGTCACGCCGCCCATCTTCACGATGTCCGGCTGAACCATCCTGACGCCGCATTCGATCAACGTCGCTACCGACTGGAGCGTGTACGACTGTTCGCCTGCGGACACGGTGATGTCCAGCCGTTGCGCCACCTCGCCCATCGCCTTGGGGTGATAGTACTCGACGGGTTCCTCGAACCAGACGAAGCCGAGATCTTCCAGCACCCGGCCGACCCTGATCGCGGCGCCCACGGAGTAGCGGTTGTTGGCATCGAACGCCAAGGGGAAGTCGTCGCCCACCAGCTTGCGCACGGCTTTCGCCTTGGCGATGTCGCCCGCGATGTCGCGATCGATCTCCCCCCGCGCGCCATCCCAGCGGATCTTGATCGCCGACGGACGCTCCGCCTTGAACCTCGCCTCGACGGTTTTCAGCACGCCGTCGACGTCCCGGTCGGCGTTGCCTCCGATCGACGCATAGAACGGAATGCGCGTGCGCCACGCGCCGCCGAGCAGCTTGTAGATCGGCTGACGGAACGCCTTCCCTTTCAGGTCCCAAAGGGCGATGTCGATCGCCGCCAGGGCGCCCGTCACGATGCCGTCGGGGCCAAGCTTGATCAGCTTGTGCATCAGGCGATCGAGGACGACGGCATGGTCGAGCACGTCGGCGCCGATCAGCGCGGGCGCCATGTCGCGCGCGATGACCTGGAGGGAGGCGATACCGCCCTGCATGGGCGAGGCCTCGCCCAGGCCGATCATTCCGTCGGCGTGAATGGCGACGACGGCGGTCGCCGATCCAAAGGCGGCTTCGGCGGGCTTCGAAACATCGCCCCAGCGCACCAGAAATGTTTCGACCTTCGTGATTTTCATGAGGACCTTCCGAGAGTGTTGGTTGGGCGGGCGCGACGGTCGTCCGCAAATTGCCGATAGATTCCCTCGAGTGCCCGGCACAGCCCGGCTGTATCGCAGGCGGCAGATGCCGCAAGGCGGGCGCGCATGCCGGCGCGCAGGGCAGCGAGGATGCCTGGGGTGGCCGGATCGCGCGCCAAGGCGCTCGCTTTGGCCACCAGATCGTCCTGATGGCCGGCGACCCAAGCGTCGAGGCCCGCCGCTCGAAGAAGGGAGGCGCTGGTGCGAGCGGCCCAGCGGTCGCCGACGCAGGTCAGCACGGGAACGCCCTGCCACAGCGCCTCGGTCGTCGTGGTGCCGCCGCTGTAGGGGAAGGTGTCGAGCGCAATGTCGATGCGATCGTAGCTCCGCAGGAAATCGAAGTGTGGTGCGCCGCCCTCGAGGTCGAAGCGCTCGCCTGAGATTCCCCGGGCAGCCAGGCGAGCCCGCAGGTGGTCGCGATTGGACGGTTCGCCAAGCGTGGGCGCGCGGACCAGCAGGCGCGAGGTCGGCGCAGACCGCAGTATTCGCGTCCAGCTGTCGAGGGTGAGATCGTTCAGCTTGTACGCCGAGACAAGCGCACCGAAGGTCAGACTTCCCTGGTTGCCATTGCACGGCGGCGGCGCGACCTCCGGCGCAGGATGAAAGACCTCGAACGCAAGGTAAGTAGCGGGAACGCGCAACACGCGCTCGGTGTAGAAGCCTTCCTCTGCCGGCGGGATCGCCACGTCGTCGCCAATGATGCCATCGAAGCAATCGAGACCCGATGTCGCGAAGCTGTTGAACCAGCTGAGCTGTACCGGTGCCGGCCGGCGCAGGAACAATCGCAGCCATTTCGGCGCACTGTATGCGTTGAGGTCGACAAGGACGTCGATGCCGGCCGCAGCGAGCAGACGGGCGACTTCTTCATCGTCGCACGAACCCACCTGCCAGATCACATCGTGGTCGTGTTCCCTGTAGCCGGCCGACACCGAGGGATCGCCGCCCAGCGATACCAGATGCACTTCGAGGCGGTCGCGATCGTGGCGATTGATCACGCCGTAGGCCGGCTTCATCCAATTTGCCTTGTCGAAGAAGGCCGAAACGTAGCCGATCCGCAATTTCCCCCCCGAAGGCGGGCGCTGCGGGCGTTCTACCGGGCCGACGCCAGCAGCGAGACGTCGCCCCCAGCCGCGTCGCGCCGCGTACACATCGGCGTTTCCCGCCGAAGCGCTGCCCGGAATGATTATGGCGACGTTCTCTTCCGCGACGGCTCGCATCGAGTCCGCGGCAGCCACCCTGCCATAGGCATCGATCGCCCCCTCGACGTCGCCGAGTTTGAACAGCGCCTCGGCGAGCAGGCCCCAGGCACCGGCCTCGTCGGGCGAAAAGCGCACGACGCGGAGCAATGCGTCGTTGGCATCGCCGAAGGCGCCGGCCCGCAGCCGTGCAGCGCCGAGACCATGCCAGGCCGCGACGTTGCCCTGATCGGCGGCTATCAAAGCACGATAAGCGTCTGCCGCGGCTTCGATGTTGCCGGCCAGATGCAGCGCATCCGCCGTTTCCAGGTCCATCATGAAAACCCCGGACTACGCGCGGGCTCGTAACCTCTACTGGCGACGACAGTCCAGCACGATGGACTGGCCGGACGCTTCGGCGCTGGCCGAGGCGCGGCGCTCGTTGCCGCCATCGCGGCACATGTAGCGCGCGTGGTATTCCTTGGGGCAACCCGGGCGGGGATCGCCGATCTGACGGCTGTCGACCTGGTAGACGCAATAGTCCCGGCCCTGGCATTGGCGGGCGAGATCTCCGGTGACGTTGGTACTGACGTTGCCGGCGCAATTGTTGCCGTAGGCCGCCCCCAGTACGCGGATCGAGACTCCGGCACCGTAGGTCGGGTTCTGATCCTGATAGCGCGGCTGATCCCGTTGCTGGGGTCCGATCTGGATGCCGCCACCACTTCCTGGCAGGGGGATGGTAATCTGCGCCGCTGCCGGCAACGCGCCGGCGAACGACAGCACAACCGCTAGCAACAGACTGCGGATGCCCTTCAGCGATGCCTGAGCCATGGACACCTCCCCGCTCGGGTCCTTGAAGCCTGGCGCTTTACGATGCGATCAGACGCGTACGGACGTGCGCATCATATAGTCAATCATCGATGAGTAGCCAGAGACCCGGTGAGAACCGCGGTGACGCTGCGAGCCACGCTCGCAGTCCTGTTCGGGGTTCACAAAGGTCGGGCGAATGCGAGGGCACTGCGCGTGGGACATTGGCGCACCTTGCTCCGCGCCATGATCGGCGCGCCCTACCCGCGCAAAAAACGACACAGCCGCTGGTTCTTCGATTCCCTGTTCCAGCGGCCGCGCCATCGGGCTGTCGCCTCTCGGCGGCCGCCGACCTGACTTCCTCACTTCGGCGCAGAGGCCAGACGTCAATCCCGCGATCTGGGCAGGGCCTCGATAAGGCTAAGTGGTGAATTGGTCGGGATCACACCCGCCAGCTCCAGGCCTGCAGCATTCAGCAGAGCCGCATACTCCGCCTCGGTCCGCTCCTGTCCGCCCACCGTCACCATCATGTTGATATCGAACAGCTTCGCTTCGGCCGGTCCGTCGCCGGCAGGTACGACGCGTTCGACGATCAGCATGCGACCTCGGGCAGACATGGCCTCTCGACACTTGCGCAGGATAGTGATCGCCGCCGTGTCGTTCCAGTTGTGGAGGATACTCTTCAGAATGTGGAGGTCCGCACCACCGGGAACTCCGTCAAAGAAATCTCCCTGCACGAACCTTGCCCTGCCCTGGAGTTCGGCACGCGTGAATACTCCTTTCACCTCGTCGTCCGGCGGCGAGCGGTCGAAAATCACCGCGTGCAGTTGTCGATGGGCGCCCAGCAGGGCCGCCATGAGCGCACCCTGCCCGCCACCGACATCGACGATCGAACGAAGCGCTGAGAAGTCGTAGGCGGCAAGGATCGCCCCGGCCTCCTGCTCGGAGAAGCCGGTCATCGCCTCGTGAAACAAGGCCGCACTTGCCGGATTTTGGTCGAGATACCGGTAGAACGGCTGGCGGTACAAATGATCGAAGGCCGGCGTTCCGTCCGCGACAGCCTGTGAGAGGCGCCCATAGGCGTCCCACAGGATCTCGTCGCCATAGAGCATGGCAGTGCTGCGCAATGAACCCGGTCTGTCGCTTTGCAGCCATTCGGCCATCGGCGTCATGGCGAAGACTCCACCCGCCGATTCCGCGAACACGCCGATGCTCGCAAGCGCACGCAGAAGGCGATACAGCGCGGCCGGATCAGCTTTCACCAGCGGAGCCAAATCCCCGGCGGTCTGGGGTTTGCGTGCCAAATGGTCGGCTAGATCGAGCTTTGCCGCGACATGGATCAACTGGGTGATGCGAAACCCCATGATCAGCTGTCGTAGGGCAGTCATCTCGGTACGCATGGAGCAGCTTCATAGCACGTCGCGGGGATGCACGTTGCAGGAGCACCGAAGGGCCGCTTCCCGCCGCGGGTAAACAATCGCGGTTCGATTTCGGCGGAGTGTTCCGCTCGCGTGCGCCTGCTCGACTTCTGAGTGTTCGTGAAGTGCGCTGCACTGCACACTTGAAAAGGGCCGCTGACCGATCGCCGGTCGTAAAAATCAGTGTCCCGGGTGTTACCGTAGCTGCAGCCAGCCCTATTCCCCAATATAGGGCGAGGACCCACACACCCGGCTGCATTGCCCGCCCGGTTTTCCCAATGCCGGGCGGGCTTACCTACGCGCTGCGGGACGATGCGAGTAGGAAAGCCTTTCCATGCGGCCTGGCGATCACCCTCACGATGGGGCGTGAGCTCATCGGTCAAAGTCGCAAAAGCGGCGGTCTTGCGTGTTCAAGCTCCCGGAATTGAGGAGGGGCAACTGAGCCAATGAGCCGGCCCGACCTGGCGCGGGCACTACCAGCGTCGTCTGCGATCCTCGAAGCCGTCAAGAAGGTCGAACACGCACGGCAAGAGCCTCAGCGCCGCCCACCACAGAAACAAAGCAGCCACGATCGTGCCGGCGCTTCCCGCTAACGCGCCCACCCAAAATGCCGACATGAATGTCAGACCTCCCACAGCCGATAACACCTCGGAGGCGTTTATTTTTGCGTTCTTTTTTCAGGCCGGCCGGATCCTGGGGGTGGCGCGTCACACCAGGCCCTTTGCGGCGCTGCCTCATGGACATGCTGCTCAGCGGTTTCAGGTTGGCCGAGCAACTTGACCGCTTGCAGGCAGCAGCGGAGGCTTGCACCCCATGTCCGTCGCAACGCCGGCCCTTCCCGCCCGAACCGAGCGCTTCTGGGCGGCGCTGCTGGCGGCGACGCTGATGAACCTGCCGCTGGGATCGGTCTACGCCTTCAGCGTGCTGCTGCGGCCGATCGAGCAGGAGCTCGCGATCCCTCGCTCGGCGCTGTCCCTGGTCTTCGGCCTGGCAACTGTGGGCTTCACGGTGGGCTCGGTCGGCGCCGCCTTCCTCTATCGCCTCGCCCCCCTGTCGATCCTGGTGCTGATAAGCGCACTGGTCGCCGCGGGCGGCATCGCCATGGCCGCGACGGCGGGCGGGTTGCCGCAATTGCTGGCGGGCTATGGCATCGTGTTCGGCACGGGCGGCGGCGTCACCTACATCCTGCTGCAGCAGGGCGTGAACATGCTGGTGCGGCGGCGCCAGGGCCTCATCAACGGCTACATCGTCAGCCTCTATCCCATGGGTGCGATGCTGGCGACGCCCGCCTTCCATGCCTGCAACGAGACCTTCGGGTGGCGAACCACCCTCGGCGGACTGGCGGTCGTACTGGTGGCAAGCGGCATCGCCGCGGCGTTGCTCGCCTGGCACAGTGGATCGCGGCTGGTTGCGCCTGCGAGCAACGTGTCGACGGAGTCGACGAATGCACCGCCACTCCTCAGCCCGACCTTCTTCAAGCTTTCGACGACGTTCTTCCTCGCCGCCTCGGCCGGGCTGATGGTGCTGAGCCAGGCGCGCGAGATCGTGGCAGCCTACGGCGGGGCGGCCACCCTGGCGGTGGCGGCGACAACCGCCCTCACCGGCGCGATCGCGTTGGCGCGCATCAGCGGCGGCTGGCTGGTCGACCGCTTCGCCGTGCCCAACGTGACCTGCGCGGCGCACGCGCTGGCGCTGAGCGGCGGTCTGCTGCTGACGTTCCTGCCCGCCCCTGTCACAGCGGTCCTGGGGCTCGGCATGATCGGCCTGGGCTACGGCTTCGTCTCCGGCGCCACGGCGGGCGGCATCGGCATCTACTGGCGACCCGCCGACTACGGCCGCGTCGCCGGACGCACCTACATCGCCTGGTGCCTCGCGGCCGTCAGCCTGCCGGTTCTGGCGGGCTACCTGTTCGACCTCACGCGCGCCTACGACACGGCGGTGATGATCGCTGCCGGCGCCAACGTCCTGGGCATGGCGATGGCGCTCACCATGCCGAGACGTGGGTGGCGGTAGCGCCGCTGATCCGCCACATGCCGGTGGTGCGAGATTGACTCGTGCAACGGCGCAACCCATCCTTTCGACGCCGCTCCAGTTTGTCCGACCGCATTGGCGCTTGGAGGGTTACATGACGTCGTACCGGGTGCTCCGATTGCGTCGCGTGCTTTCCCGACTGGCGTTCCTCGCGGTCGCCGCGTTCGGCACGACGGCCGCCGCGGCGCCACCTGCGGGCCGCGTCACCATCGCCTGGCACGTGACGATCTCGCCGAGCTGGTTCGATCCGTCGACCGCGCCACCGCAGATCACGCCGTTCGGCATGCTCTATGCGATTCACGATGCGCTCGTGCGGCCCTATCCCGGGCACAAGATGGGCCCGAGCCTTGCCGAGTCGTGGAAGGAAAGCCCGGACGGCAAGACCTACGAGTTCAAGCTGCGAACTGGATTGAAGTTCCACAACGGCGACCTGGTGACGACCGAGGACGTGAAGTTCAGCTTCGAACGCTACAAGGGCGCCGGGGCCAAGACCCTGCACGACCACGTCGCCAAGGTCGAGATCGTCGATCCGCTCGTGGTGCGCTTTCATCTCAAGGAGCCCTGGCCCGACTTCATGACGTTCTACGGCACGACCGCCACCGCCGCCGGCCTCGTCGTGCCGAAGAAATACCTTCTCCAGGTGGGAGATGAAGGCTTCAGGAAGCAGCCGGTCGGTGCCGGCCCCTACAGGTTCGTCGGCAGCAAGCCCGGCGTCGAGGTCGAGCTGGAGGCCTTTGCCGACTATTGGCGCCGCGTGCCGAACGTGAAGACGCTGATCATGAAGAGCGTGCCCGAAGCGACCACGCGCGCGGTGATGGTAAAGACCGGCGAAGCCGACATCGCCTACGCCATCGACGGCCCCGAGGCCGAGGAGATCCAGCGCGATCGGCGACTGCAGGTGGTGGCGTCCAAGCATGCGTCCATCTTCTGGATCGAGTTCACCGAGCAATGGGACGCCAAGTCCCCGTGGCACGACCCCCGGCTGCGCCGCGCCGCGAACCTGGCGCTCGATCGCAAGCGGATCAACGAGGCGGCATGCCTCGGCTTCTGCCCGCCGGCGGGCGTGATCGTGCCACGGGTCATGGACTTCGCCCTGCAGGTCGAGGCACCGCCTTATGACCTGAGCAAAGCCAAACAGCTTCTCGCCGAAGCCGGCTATCCGAAGGGACTCGACGCCGGCGAATTCGCCGCGATCCCCGGCTTCCCGACGGTGGCCGACGCCGTGGTGAACGACCTGAACGCGGCAGGAATCCGGGTCAGGCTGCGACCGATGGAGCGCGCGTCTTTCTACGCCGGCTGGCAGGAAAAGAAGCTACGCGGCCTTTTCATGACCGCAGCCGGAAACTCCGGCAACGCCGCCAGCCGTGTGGAATCGTTCATCCAGTCCAAGGGAGCTTACGCCTATGGCGGATATCCCGACATCGACGAGCTCTTCCAGCGACAGGCGTCCGAGCGCGACAGCGAAAAGCGCGAAGCGCTGCTGCACAAGATTCAGCGGCTTACGATCGAACGGGAAATGTTCGCGCCGGTCATGGACCTGCGTACCCTGAACGCCATCGGTCCGCGCATCGCCAAGCATACGATAACCGATGTCTGGATGAGCCCCTTCGCCTCCTGCGAGGACCTGGAACTCAAATAGCGCCAAAACCCGCTATCTCGGCGCAGTCGCGCGCATCGCCGGGTAGCCGGATAGGCGCCGCAGCCACGCGGCAAGCGCAGCTCGGCCGACCACGAGATCGGCCGGTCCGCGTTTGCCCGCAATTTCGAGCGAGACTGCGAGCAGCAGCTGTCCCATGCTGGCTGGTCCGTTCATGAGCGGATCGTTGACAAGCGCTGCGAAGAAATCGGCCATGCGCTGGCTGCGGGCAACCTCGTGGGCGAGCACGGCCGGCGAACGCTCGTTCTCAGGCCGACTCATCTCGCGCACCCATACCGAGATACCGTCGCAAAAGCTCCGTGCGGTCGCCTCGAAACGGCGATAGGGCCAATCGCCTTCGGTCAGTGCGTGCCTCAGCCACGGCTTGCCGTCGAGCCCGTCGAGATAGGCACAAATAAGCTGGCTGTCCTCCGTGCCCACCCCTGCATCGTCGACGAGATACGGCACCCGACCCGAGGGATTGATCGCATAGAAGGGGCTGCCGACCGTACGCGTCTTGGCTTCGATGATTTCGACACGACCTTCCAGCGTCTTCTCGACAACCAGGATGCGTGCAAGCCGCGCATAGGGCGACGTAAGGGTAACGTAGAGCTTCATCTGAGGGGCATTCTCCAGTCGCATCAGAGCAGCATCATACATGGCCGACAAGGTGATCGAATGACCGCACATGGCCCAAGTGCGAAGTGCCGACCGAATCGCGAGACGTCTGATGTTCGGGGTGGACTGAACATAGAGCTCACATCACGAAACCGCCGCGTCCGACCCTAAGCAGACTCACGCCTTCGCGGACAGTCGTCGACTCACCTCGTCCCCGAATCTTGCTCACGGTATTTGGCGGGTGCATCATGCATTCGAAGCAGTACGCGCACAGGGGCCCCTTCAATGCCGCGCGTCGACAACAAAGGCATTTCGATCCATACAGGGTGGAGGGCAATGGACCGCCGCTCGTCCTCCAACACGGCTTCAGCGACAGCAGCGAGATTTGGTATGAGGGAGGCGTCGTTGCGGCATTGAAGCCGAAATACCGCCTTGTCCTGATCGACGCTCGCGGCCACGGGCAAAGCGACAAGCCTCACGATCCCCGATCCTATACGCCGGAAAACTTTGCATCCGACATCGTCGCCGTCCTCGACGATCTTGGGATGAAGAAAACCGCCTATTGGGGATATTCGCATGGAGGATGGATCGGGTTTGCCTTCGCACGACATGCGCTGGATCGCGTGAGATGTCTTGTTGTCGGAGGTGCGACGGCGAGTGGCGCGTCAGTATTTCCAACCGAACCAGGCAAGGAACACCCATACATCGCGACGCTTCGTGGCGGGCCGGATGAGTATGTCCGTCTATATGGCGACGAACTGACACCTCCCCTTCGCGAACGACTCCGGGCCAATGATACGGTCGCTTTGATTGCCTGCACGCAGCAACGCCTGATCACCGGGGGATTTTCCGACGTGGTGCGCAGAATTGCCGTGCCGACGCTCGTCTATGCCGGAAGTGCCGATCCGCTCCACGATTCAGCACGGCAAACTGCTTCCGAGATAGCCGGCGCACTATTCGTGTCGCTGCCGGGTCTGAGCCACGTGGCAGGAAATGTGCGCAACCATCTCGTTCTGCCCCACGTCGAACCGTTTCTGGCGCAAGCGACCAGACGTGCCGGGTAACACCGGCGGTCCCCATAAAGTACGGGCATCAACGCTCGGGAAGGCGACAGTTTCAGCCAGCCGCGCTGCAGAAGCTGGCGATGCGCTCGACCAGCGTCGGGATCAGGCCCCTGGGAATGTCGTGGCCCCAACCCGGATAGACCTCGATCTTCGATCCCGGCACCAGCATGGCAGTGTCGCGGCCGTGCTCTTGCGGCAGGAGCGGATCGTCCTCCCCATGCAGTACGAGGGTAGGTACGCGCAGCTTTTGCAAGAGTTCGACACGGTGGCCTGAGGCGATGACGGCGGCATATTGCCGGTCGTTGCCATCGGGGTTGTAGGCGCGGGCGAGCACCCGCTCGACCAAGGCGCGATGCTCGGCCTCGCTCTCGGGATAGCTCGGACTGCCCACTACCTGGCGCACGCGCACGACGTATCGGATAAGCGCCTCGCGATCATCGGGCGGTGGACGGTCCAGGATCGCTCTGACCACCTCGCGGTCGGCAGCGGCGAGTTCGGGCCGACCGCTGGTCGACATCATCGACACCAGGGATCGGGTACGCTCCGGATAGTGGCCGGCGACGAGCTGGCCGATGGAGCCGCCCATCGAGGCTCCGACGATGTGGCTACGCTCGATGCCAAGGGCGTCGAGCAACGCGACGGCATCCGCGGCCATGTCGTCCAGCCGGTAGGGCACGTCGGCGCGCTCGCCCCGCATCACCTGTCCGACCACGTCGGCGAGGTCGGGGCGACCCAACGAGTTCAGGCTCGTCGAAAGACCGCTGTCGCGGTTGTCGAAGCGCACCACGTGGAAACCGCGCTCTACAAGTCCCTGGCAGAAGGTGTCGGGCCAATGGATGAGCTGAGCGCCCAACCCCATGACCAGGAGCATCGTCGGGTGAGACGCGTCGCCCAGCGCCTCGTACTCGATGTCCATGCCGTTCGCTCTGGTGCGCGCCATATCACCCGTGCCGGAGCGGGAAGCCTGGTGGCAAGCTGTGCAGCCAAGATCAGATAGACAGCACCAGGATCGCCCCGTGTCAAAGGCCGCAGGGGTGCCCCGGCGAAAGGGTACACTAGCGAATTGTCGAACCCTTGTACTCGATGAGCAGCACATCCGCGTGCGCCTTGTCGAGCGCGGTCACCAAACCTGTATTCGCCTTGTTGATCTCGTACAAATGTGAGTCGC
>CADECW010000093.1:14608-17849 GCA_902825855.1 uncultured Rhodospirillales bacterium
GCGCAGCCCCAGACTGCGACATCCAGACCGACAAGCCGCTGACTGATCTGACGCAGGGCGACATCGTCCGATTGACGTCACTGGTCGCAAGACCCCGGCAACCATTGCCTTCGAGCGCAGCTGGACGAGGCCTTCGGCCAGAGCAAAGGTCTCGGTGGCGGCGCAGTTCGACCTACCCCGTCCTGCAGAAGGCCTGGCACGGTCACCGGCCCCACCGGCATGACCGCTCAACGCACCATCGCAACGCCCACGACGGGAACGCCCGAAGCACCAGGCCTGCGCGCGCCCAGCAGCTGCCGTGCTTCGTCCATACGATCGGCGCCGAGATAGGCCCTGAGCAGCGTGAAGTCGATCAGGTCGTGTTGCGCGCGGCTGCCGCCGACGCGTTCGTCTTCACCCAGAAGCGGCGCAAGCGCATCGATCGCAGTGGCAAAGTCTCCGCGTTCGAAGGCCGAGAACCCGCGCGCTACTGCAGGCAGGTAGAAGCCGGACGGGTAACGCCCCTCTCGCGCCAGCGCCTCGATCTGGCGAGCACGCGTGTCCGGCGCTGCCTCGTCACCCATCACGGCTTGCGCAAGGATGACATGGAGATCAGCGAGCCCGTTGCCTGGCCGCGGCAGCGAGGCGCCGGCATAGCGATGCAATGCGCGCCAGGCCTCGGCATCGCGCGGATGGCCCGCGAGCTCGGATCGCCACAGGAACGCCGCCCCGTCGGAGACCTTCTGCTGGGGTCCGCCGCTGTGCCGATCGAGGGCGATGGCGTCGCGATAGAGGCGGGACGCCTCGGTCCAGTTGCCGGCCTGGATCTCGAAAAGGGAGAGATGCCAGCTGAGATGGCCGTGGAAAAAGCCTTCCTTTGGATACGTGGCGAGCCACGAGGAAAGGAAGGTGCGCGCCGTCTCGAGGTCGCCGCTCTCGTAGCAGATATGCGCGATACCATGGGCACCATGCGCATTGTTCGGGTTCGCCGCCACGGACTGCTCGATTTTCTTGCGCGCGATGGCGAGCTGCCCGTCCTCGGAGAGCGACATGGCGTGGTAGGAGACGAACCAGAAATCGTCCCCATAGGCAGGGGCCAGGCTGTCCATCAAGGCCGCGATGCGGTGCTTCTGCCCGAGATGGCCCGAGCCGCCGATCAGCCCGTTGGGGTTCGCCGCACTGGCGACGACCAGCGCATCACGCGGCCACGCCGCCAGATGGGCGTACAAGGCCGATATCGCGGCTTCGATCTCGCCGGCGAAGACGAGCTCGAAGAAGGCGATGTGGCTCGCTTCGCGCTCGGAGAGGCCGGCAGCGAGACGCTTGGCGGCTGCGAGCGCCTTGCGTGCGGCCTCGACGTCGCCCTGTCTCAGCAGAACCTGTGCCCTGCCGGCGTGGGCCATGGCGAAGCCGGGATCGATGGCAATGGCGCGGTCGTAGGCTTCGAGGGCGCCGGGATAGAAGGTCAGCGCCAGGCCCGAGGCCTCGACATAGGCATCCCGGGCGGCAGCCGATGCCGTCGTCAAGGCAAGGTCGTAGCAATCCTTCAGCATGATGCTCTCGTTCGTTCGGGCGGCCCGAACGACGTTACCATTGGTCTCCTGCGGTCGCGAGGGCACCTATTCCAAGGGCGAGGTATCGCGGGCCGGGAAAAGGGCGCATTGATCGCCCCACCAGGAGGTGACTCATGAAGATCGTCGTCATCGGCGGCACCGGCCTGATCGGCTCCAAGACCGTCGCTATCCTACGCCGCGCTGGGCACGAGGTCGTCGCCGCGTCGCCCAATAGTGGCGTCAACACCATCACCGGCGAGGGACTGAAGGAAGCCCTGGCCGGCGCCCACGTGGTCATCGACCTCGCCAACTCGCCGTCCTTCGAGGACAAGGCGGTGTTGGCCTTCTTCGAGACTTCCGGCCGCAACCTTCTCGCGGCGGAGGCCACCGCCGGGGTCCGGCACCATATCGCCCTCTCCATCGTCGGCACCGACCGGACGCCGGACAACGGCTACTTCCGTGCCAAGGTGGCGCAGGAGAAGCTGATCGTGGCCGCGGGCATTCCCTACACCATCATCCGCTCGACCCAGTTCCTCGAATTCCTGCGCGGCATCGCCGCGGAAGGCACCGATGGAAACAAGGTCAGGATCTCGCCCGGCCTGTTCCAGCCCATCGCGGCGGACGACGTTGCCGCCATCGTCGCCGAGGTGGCGCAGGCGACGCCGGCCAACGGCATCGTCGAAATCGCCGGCCCCGAGAGGGCGCCGTTCAACGAGATCGTCGCTCGCTACCTGAAAGCCGTCGGCGATCCGCGCGAGGTCGTGTGCGATGCCGAGGCGCGGTATTTCGGCGGCAGGGTCGAGGAGCGCTCGCTCGTGCCGCTGGGCGAGGCGCGCCTCGGCCGCATCGGCTTCGACGAATGGATTCGCCGCTCGCAAGCGGCAGCCTGATCCGCACGTGTCAACCGCAGGAGGGTCCCATGAAGCGCATTCTCTGTGCACTGCTTCTCGCCACGCTGCCGTCCGGCGCCGCCCTGGCGGACGACACGGGGTTCAAGAACGCCAAGGTGACCGTCGTCGACCAGCACGAGCTGCCGAACGTACCCGGCAAGAGCCTGCGTGCGGTACTGGTCGAGTATGGGCCGGGCGGCGGCTCCCCCTCCCATCGGCATCCGTCGTCGGCGTTCATCTATGCGCGTGTGCTCGAGGGCGCAATCCGCAGCAAGGTGAACGACGGGCCGGAGCGCACCTATCAGGCCGGCGAGAGCTGGACCGAAAAGCCAGGCGATCATCACCAGGTCAGCCAGAACGCCAGCACGACGGCGCCGGCGAAGCTGCTTGCCGTGTTCGTAGTCGATACGTCCGATAGGACGATCGTAATTCCGGACAAGTAGTCGGTCCCTCGAGGTCTGAGTAAGCCGTGGCCTATTTGTGTTCGTTTGCCGGTTTGCCTTCCGCAGACTTTGTCCACAATGGCAGGTGCCTACAATGACCTCATGAGAGATCATGGCGAGACGATCATCTTCCACGTCCGCGCGACCGACCCGAGAAACAGCGAGCAGCTGGTCTATGAGTGCGTCGGCTTTCCCATGGCGCACGCCAAGGCCGCGGAGCTGCGCATGAGCGGGTTCAAGGACGTAGTCACCTCGCTGGCCGCATACGAGATGGAGTCGCGGCCTACCTGACGGTCTGGCGAGGCGGACCGCACCCACTTTCACGCGCATCTCGGCCGGCGCGGACCGACGGGCTCAAGCCGATCAATCGACCCTG
>CADECW010000093.1:17949-28295 GCA_902825855.1 uncultured Rhodospirillales bacterium
CTGCTTAGTCCGCAGCCTTGGGCATGGCCTCCTCAGTCTGCTGACTCATGCCGGCGAAGCGGCGCAGCGCTTCGGCCATCCTCGCGCGGCCGCTGACGCCAGTCGCCACCACGTCGACCATCGTGAACGACGAGTGGAAGTGTCCGCCCGCCTGGAGCTGTTCAACCGGCACGCCGGCGGCGGCCAGGGCCTCGGCATAGGCGATGCCCTCGTCGCGCAAGGGATCGAACTCGGACGACGCCACGAACGCCGCGGGCAGGCCCTCGAGCTTGCCGCGCAGGGGCGACACGCGCGGATCGGTCCGGTCGGCCGGCGAACAGTAGAGGTCCCAGAACCAGTACATCAGCGAGCGCGTCAGGAAGTAGCCGGTCGCATTCTCGGTGTAGGACGGCCGGTCGAACGTGCAGTCGGTGACCGGGTTCACCAGGAGCTGGCCGGCGATCGAGGGCCCGCCGCGATCGCGCGCCAGCTGGCAGGTGACGGCCGCGATGTTGCCGCCGGCGCTCCAGCCGGCAACCAGCAGCGGCCCGGGCCTGCCGCCAAGCTCGGCGGCATGCTCGGCGATCCAGCGCAACGCCGCGTAGCCATCCTCGGGCGCCGCCGGAAAGCGGTGCTCCGGAGCGTGCCGGTAACCGACGCTGACGAAGATCATTCCGCTGCGCCGGCACATGTCGCGGCAGAACGGATCGTCGGACTGCTCGTCGCCCAGGACCCAGCCGCCGCCATGGAAATAGACCACGATCGGATGCGGTCCCGGGGTGGCGGGCCGATAGAGACGATAGGGCAGCGGACCCTCGGCCCCGGCCAGCGTCCCGTCCATCACCTCGCCGACCGGCCGGCCGGCGGGACGGGTCTGGTTGAACTGCGCGAGGAAGTCGCGCGCACCCTCGGCGCCGAACGATTCCAGGGGCGGCAGGTTGAGATCGGCCAGCATGTTCAGCACCAGCCGCACGTCGGGCTGCAGGCGAACGATCTCGCCGTCGTTGCACTGCGTGGCGCCATCGGGGCCGCTCAGTGCGAAGCCCAGCATGCCGCGGCTCGCGACCTCGTCGCAGATGGTGCGGTAGGGACCGACGCCGCCTGGATAAGGCATCAGGCCCGGCGCCTTGCCCGGCACGTTTGCCCCCGTGTACCAGGTGTTGGCCAGGCGATGCAGCGTGAGCTGCGCGCAGTCGGCCATGTGCCGCGCCCAGCCGGCCTGGGCCGCCTCGGTCGGCTCGATCGCGGTGAATCCGGCCTCGCGCATCGCCACCAGGCGGTCGACGACCCAATCGACGTGCTGCTCGATCGACACGACCATGTTGGAGAACACCGACGGGCTGCCGGGCCCGGTGATCAGGAACAGGTTGGGGAAGCCGGCCACGGTGAGCCCGAGATAGGTCGTGGGCCCGCCGGCCCAGACGTCGGATATCGATTTTCCGCCGCGACCCATGATCGGATGAACCGACGTGATCGCACCGGTCATGGCGTCGAAGCCGGTGGCGAACACGATCACATCGACATCGACGCTGCGCCGGTCGGTCGTGATGCCCGACGCCGTGATCGCCTGAATCGGCTCCTGCCGCAGGTTGACCAGCGTGACATTGGGTCGGTTGAACGTCGCGTAGTAATCGCTCTCCAGGCACGGACGCTTGGAGCCGAAGGGATGGTCGCGCGGCGTGAGCGCTTCCGCCGTTTCCGGATCCTTCACGATCGAATGGATCCGCGCGCGCAGGAGATCGGCGACGAGCCTGTTGCCTTCGAGGTCGCCGGCCTGGTCGGCCCAAAGCTGGCTCAGCATCGCGATGAGATCGCCGGCGGCTAGCGCCTTCTCGAAGCGCTGGCGACGTTCGGCCTCGCTCAGCTGCCAGCTGAACTCGGTGGCCCGCGGCAGCGGCACGCCGGCCAGAGACAGACGGGCCTGCGCGCGGTAGTCGGCGCGGTCCTTCTCCAGCGGCGCGACCCGATCGGCCGGCGACGCTCCGTTGTGCGCCGGGAAGGCGAAGTTCGGCGTGCGCTGGAACACCGTCAGATGAGCCGCCTGCTCGGCGATCTTCGGAATCGACTGGACGCCCGACGACCCCGTGCCGATGACGGCGACGCGTTTGCCCGCAAGGTCCACGCCCTCATGCGGCCAGCGGCCGGTGAAGTAGATCTCGCCCTTGAAATCGCCCACGCCTGCGATCTCCGGCGGCTTGGGCGCGGAAAGGCAACCGCTCGCCATGATGTAGTAGCGGCAGGATACGGACTTGCCGATGTCGGTTGTCACGAGCCAGCGCCCTGCGGCCTCGTCCCAGGTCGCCGTCAGCACCTTGGTGCCGAAGCGGATGTCGCGCCTGAGGTCGTAGCGATCGGCGACGAAGCCGAGGTAGCGCAGGATCTCGGGCTGGGTCGCGTACTTCTCCGACCACTTCCAGGTGCTCTCGAGCTCCGGATCGAAGGTGTAGCTGTAGTCGGTGGTCTGGATGTCGCAGCGGGCGCCGGGATACCGGTTCCAGTACCAGGTGCCACCGACATCGTCGGCGGCTTCCAGGGCGACCGCGGTGAAGCCCGCTCTGCGCAGGCGAATCAGCAGATAGAGGCCGGCCATGCCGGCACCGACCACCGCGACGTCGACCTTTTGCACGCCTTCGTCGATCGCCTGCGAGGCACCTGGGAGTGGCATGGCCCTTCTCCTGTTGCGTCTTGTCCGGATGGAACCAGCCGGCTCCGGCGGCAATAATGCCCCCGATTCCTCACGGCGTCGATTCATCGGAGAACAGCATGAAGCTTGCGGGAAAAATCGCCCTGGTCACCGGCGGCTCGCGCGGTATCGGCCGCGCCACGGCACTGGCCTTCGCGGCCGAGGGCGCGGACATCGCCTTCTGCCATCTGCGTGACGATGCCAAGGCCGACGAAACCGCCGGCGAGATCCGAGAACTCGGCCGGCGTGCCCTCCACCGCTCGGTCGACGTCGCCGACATCGCCGCCGGGCGAGCCTTCGCCGCCGAGGCGGCTCGCGATCTCGGCCCGATCGACATCCTGTTCAACAATGCCGGCATCAACATCCGCAAACCGTTCGAGGCCTATACCGAGGAGGAGTTCGACCGGATCATCGCCGTGCACCTGAAGGGCATGTTCTTCATGGCGCAGGCGCTCTATCCGGCGATGGTGGCGCGCGGACAGGGCTGCATAATCAACGTCGCCTCGCAGCGCGGCTTGAAAGGCGCCGTGAACTCGGCGCCTTACTCGGCCGCCAAGGCCGCCATCATGGGCTTCACGCGCGCACTGGCGTGGGAGGCCACGCCGAAGGGCGTTCGCGTCAACGCCATCGCTCCCGGCCCGGTCGTCACCGACCTGACGGCGACCATGACGCCCGCCGATCGTCAGGCCTTCATCGATTCGCTGCCGGTCGGGCGCTTTGGCCGACCGGAAGAAATCGCCGCGACCGCCCTGCTGCTGGCCGGGCCGGACGGCGGCTTCTATGTCGGCGCGACGCTGTCGCCCAATGGCGGCGACGTCATGTATTGAACAGCCTTGTGCCGAAGAGCGGTTCCGCCACACGAGAAACCTTTCGACACTTTCCCTGTCTCACCCAAGGGGTGCAGTCCACATCTGCATTCAGACAGTTACGCTAGTTGCGCTACCGCTTTTCGGTGTCGGCGGGGGCCGGATTGAACTGACAGTGCGAACAAAGTCGACGCGCGGAGACGGCCGCACCCCTTCTGGTTTCGGATCAAACGATACATAGAGCGGCAGCACGGGAAAGCTGCATCTCGATACTATAACTGATGTTCGTAAGTATCAAGCACTGTGGTTACCAGTTTTTGTCATCCCGACCGGAGCGAAGCGAAGTGGAGGGACCTAGTCATGGGTCTATGGCTATGAACAGGTCCCTCCGCGCTTCGCGCTCCGGTCGGGATGACGACGTGGTGTCAACGGACGACGCTCCGCTCCGCGCTTCGCGCTCCGGTCGGGATGACGATGTGGTGTCAGCATACGACGCTTCAGCCGCGGCGCGCCGCCTCGATCTTGGCGACGTCGATCTTCTTCATTTCCATCATCGCCTCGAAAGCACGCTTGGCTTCATCGCCGCCGGCCGCCATCGCATCGGTCAGCACGCGCGGCGTGATCTGCCAGGAGACGCCCCACTTGTCCTTGCACCAGCCGCACGCGCTCTCCTCGCCGCCGTTGCCGACGATGGCGTTCCAGTAGCGGTCGGTTTCCTCCTGATCGTCGGTGGCGATCTGGAACGAGAAGGCTTCGTTGTGCTTGAAGATCGGACCGCCGTTGAGGCCTATGCACCGCACGCCGGCAACCGTGAAGTCGACCGTCAGCACGTCGCCCTTCTTGCCGGACGGGTAGTCGCTGGGTGCACGGTGAACGGCATGCACGGCGCTGTCCGGAAATGTCTTGGCGTAGAAGCGGGCCGCGGCCTCGGCGTCCTTGTCGTACCAGACGCAGATCGTGTTCTTTGCCAATGCCATTACGTGTCCTTTCGCGTTGAGCCGGATTCCAGCCTGTCTCAGGTAGGTAGCTCAATCGCGATTCTCCACCCAGTCAAAACACACCTGCGTTTCCACCCGGCCCCGCTTCAGAAGGGCGCCCGCGATACGGATGTGCCCCGATTGACACCGCCCAGGCGGGGCCAAACGTCAAAAGATTGTCGAGTTCAATGCACAATCGGCGTGAATGCGCCAGAAATGGCGTAAGCACACGGCGGAACCCAGCGCTTCATCTGACGTTCCTGTCGCGATAGGCATGAGTGTGCGCGGAGAATCGCATGCAACGCATGACTACCGCCGATGGGCGGTACACCGCCGAATATTGGCGCCGTAGGGCCGAGATGACGCGCCTGCAGTCGCAGGCGGTTCGTGACATCGACGCCAAGGTGACCATGTTCATGGTGGCGGAGATGTACGAGCGTTTGGCGGATCGCGAACGGGATCAGTTCGCTCCGGATATTTGATCATCTCTCGCTGATCCTGGGGATGTCGAAGTCATAGACGCGCGCGGTGTTGCCGCCGACGATCTTGGCCTGCTCGTCGTCGGGCACGCCGGACAGGATCTCGGAGAGGATCTTGCGCGACTGGGGGAAGGTCGATTCACTGTGGGGATAGTCCGAGCCCCACATCATGTTGTCGACGCCGATGACGTCGCGCAGTCGGATGCCGATGGCATCCTCCTGGAAGCTCAGCATGACGTTGCGATGGAAGAAGTCGCTGGGGGTCATGCCGTCCTTGAAGCGGTAGATCGCCTCGCCGTGACGCTCGCGGTACGTATAGTCCATGGAAGCGAGCACATGGGGCACCCATGACAGCTCGAACTCGACGATGGCCAGCGTGAGCTGAGGGTGGCGCTCGAAGACGCCCGAGAAGATCAGGTCGCACATCGACAGCGCGGGATAATGAGCCTTGGTCGAACGGCTGCTGGCGTCGCGTAGCGTCGGGATGCCGAAGCCGCGGATCTTGGCCTGCCGCCGCGTCGCCGTGTGCAGGCTGATGGGCAAGCCGAGCGCCGCCGCGGCCGCCCAAAACGGCTCGTACTCGGGCTGATCGTAGCGCCGGTCTTCCAGGGGATATTCCGTGATCATCCCGCCGGCGAGGCCGAGCCGGGCGGCCCGCTCCAGCTCCCTGATGCCGTCCTGGACATTGTCCAGGTTGATCATCGCGATGCCCTTCAGTCGCGCGGGATCGGCGCGGCAGAACTCGGCCAGCCAGTCGTTGTAGGCGCGGAAGATGGCGGACATCAGCAACGAATCCGCCAGCCTGTAGTAGAAGAGCCCCTGCGAGGGATAGAGGACCTCGCCGGCCACCCCGTCGAGCGCCATGTCCTTGAGATGTTGCGCGGGATCCCATCCGCCGCTGTGCACGTCTTCCAGCTTGCCGTGGGCGGAAATGGTCTCGGGCGCCTCGAACCGCGCGCCGGCGTTCGAGATCAAGCCGATGCCGGAAAGGACCTGGTCGGACTCGACCACGATCTGGTCGGCGCCGTCGATGCGCTCGATGCGCGGCGCCCGCTCACGGAACGCCGCATCGATACGAGTCTGCCAGAGATCGGACGGCTCGAAGACGTGCGAATCGGACGAGAGAACCAGGGACGGCACCGGCGCCTCCTCTCACTTGGGCAGCCGGCAGCTTTGGCAACTGGGACACCGGCGTCAAGACTGGCGGATCGGCGACCTGCCCGTATCCCGTCTATCATCGTGGCCAGGGCGCCCAAAGCCCATTCAGCGAAAGGACCGATCATGAAAATCCTCGTCATCCACGGTGCCGGCATGAACATGCGCGGCAAGTCGCAGGTCGAGATCTTCGGAGCGATGACGCTGCCGGAATACGATTCGAAGATTCGCGCCTATGCCTCGGAGATCGGGGTCGAGATCGAGATCTTCCATTCCAACATCGAGGGCGAGGTGATCAACCGCCTCTACGCGGCGCACGATGAGGCGATTGCCGGCGCGATCATCAACCCCGCCGGATACTCGCGCGGCTACCCGGCGCTGGTCGCGGCCATCGGCAATGTCGGGTTCCCCACGATCGAGGTCCACATCTCCAACCCGGCCCGACGCGGCAACGTCTCCGACGTGACGAGCACCTGTCTCGGCAGCGTTACGGGCTTCGGCATCGCAGGTTACGCGCTCGCCCTGCGGGGTCTCAGGGACCGGGCCCAGGGAAAGGGATAGGGGGTCAGGGCAGCTAGGCAGCCTCTTCCAATGACGAGCACGTTCCGCTGACGCGGGTCTGGCGCATGTAGCGGCGGTGGCGGTCGGCGTCATAGCCGCTGCCGGCATGGAGCAGGCAGCGGTTGTCCCAGAAGACGACGTCGCCCGGTTGCCAGTCGTGGGCGTAGACGTGCTCAGGTTGAATGGCCGCTTCGGTCAGCTCGTCGATCAGGGCGCGGCCGGCGGCCTGGCTCATGCCCTCGATCTCCCGGACGTGAGAGCCGAGAAACAGATTCCTCGCACCTGTCGCCGGATTGGTGCGGACGAGCCGCTGGCGCACGGGCGGCAGCGAGGCTGCCAGCTCGGGAGATACGGCATCGGGTGCGACTTTCGACCGCGAATGGACGTAATCGTGGATCGCAATCAAGGGATCGAGCTCGGCCTTGCGTTGAGGTGAAAGTCGATCGTAGGCCGCGCGCAGCGAGACGAACATCGTCGTGCCGCCCTCGGCCGGCGTTTCGTAGGCGCACATGATCGAAAGGAACGCCGGCACCGGTTTGAACGAGGCATCGGAGTGCCACATGTTGTTCCCGGTGAGGAAGATGGTCTTCTTGTGCGAGCTGCCGAGCACCGTGCCATCCTTCTGGACGTTGCCGATGGTGCCGAAATATTCGACCTTGCCCAGACTCGTGTGGCTCGGCTCGGGGTTGCCGAACTGGCGCGTCAAGGCGAGCTGGCGGTCGTCGTCCATGGACTGATCAGGGAAGCAGACGAACGAATAACGATCGATCGCCGCCTTGATCTCCCGGACGAGCTCAGGCGTGAGGCTGCGGCCAAGGTCGACGCCGCGGACGCTGGCGCCGAACTGAGGATGCAGCTCCTCGTATCGTAGCTGGTTCATGGCTTCTCCACCTGCCTCCGCAGTCGGCAGTTACCGTCAGGCCCATTGTAGTCTGCCACCGAGACGCCGCCTACTGCGCAGCACTGCGCATCGGAACGTGCGATTTCAGGAATGTGCGCACGCGGCTGATCGTGCGTGATTTGAGGTCCGCCGGCTCGCGCCACGGAAAGACAGTGATCTCGGCGTTGGGCGCCAGTGACGCCACGTCGACCGAGGTCGGCAGCGGATGCGATGGCGTGTCGTCCGGCAGGACCAGGATCGGTGTCCGGCAGTTGGCGATGAACTCGCGCGGTACGCTGTAGAGGAAATCGGGCTGCACGCGATAGAGGCTGTGGAAATATTTCTCGATCGTGTCCATCGAGACCTCGGGTCGCCGCGCCTGGAAATCCGCGAGCCAATTCTGCTTGCTGTGCCGCATCATGACGTCCGGGTCCTCAGGTCGGTGACCCACCGTCTGGCAGAACACGGCGGCCACCACGCGTTGCGGCGCCCGCTGCAGCAGCTTGCCGGCGAAGCAGCCGCCGATGCAGTAGCCCATGTAGAAGAATTCGCTGATCCCGAGATGGTCCATCAGCCCGAGCTGATCGTCGGCGAATGCGTCCCACGCATTCTCGACCGGTACGGGACCGCTGGACTCGCCGCCATTGGCGTTGCGCTGGTCCATGGTGATGCAGCGGAAGTCGTGCTTGAACTCCTCCATCGCGTTGAAAACGGCGGTCTGCCAGTTGCTGATGCGCGAATTCAATCCGCCGCCAGGGGTGACCAGCAGCGGGAAGCCGGAACCGGTCTCCTCGTAACGAATGCGAACGTCACCCTTTTGATAGAACGGCATGGAAATCTCCCACGAACTACCGAGACTGGACTTCACTAGTCGACAATGGAATGTGCCTAAAGACGTATCGTCTGACCACCGGTATTGACGCGGGGTGCTGTTGCCGAATTGGCTTTCAAGCGCCTAGCATCACAGGCTTGGCAACCGCGGTCACCGTGAGAGGGGGCGTGCGATGGACCGCTTTTGGACTGAGGTTGTAGGCGCAGCTCGGGAGCTTTCAAGAGAAGGCCACATCGTGGTCGGTCCCATCGAGTTGGCAAGCGCACTGCCGTTGACTTACGGGTATGCCAATACGCGAGGCCTCTCCGCCGAGACGATTGATCTCTTCGTGCTCCACAAGGGTCTGTACAAGCAAGTCGATCCGCAATTTATGATGCGCAGCCTCGACCTGCTGACGCCCTGCTTTGCCAACGACGTCTTCATAATTTTGGCCAGAAGCGGCGAGCCTCTTGCCGCGGACCACCCCCATACCCCGTACCTGGCACTAATACGGGAGTGGGCCAGCGGGCTCAGTGCGGTGTCGGAAGTGAAGGTTCGATTGCCGGGCACCTACGCTGGCTCCGGAAAAGTCCTCACCGAAACCATCCAAGGCCACCTGGTGGTCCTCCCGGCTGAGGACAGGTCGATAACACCGCACGTTCTACGCGACGGCTTTTTTGACAAGGCGTTGACGGGCTTCATCGGGAGTAAGCTGAAGCCTGGCGAGACCTTCGTCGATGTCGGAGCGAACGTCGGCCTTTACAGTCTTCTCGCCGCTGCGTCGGTCGGCCCTTCCGGACGCATCGTTGCCATTGAACCTTCTCCGGCACTCAGTGAACTGTTGCGCGACAATGTACTCATGAACGGCTTCCACGACCGGATCGTCGTCGTTTCCGATGCGGTCGGTCGCGCTCCGGGCTTGGCCAAACTCTATACGTTCACTCGCCACTCTGGTGGCACAACCCTGGTTTCCGAGGTCGCCGCGAGGGCGGCTGCCACGAATGGTGAAAGTGCCATCGTTCACGAAACCAAGGTCAATACTCTGACAGCCATCCTGGAAAAGCATCTTGAGAGCAAGCCCAACCTCATCAAGATCGACGTCGAAGGCGCCGAGCTGCAGGTTATCGCCGGTGCAGTCGACTACTTGGCCACAGTGCCGCGCCTCCGAATGATAGTCGAGTGGCATCCATCCTTCATGAGCCCCGAGACCATGAAGGAGCTGTTCTCTCTTCTTACCGACACCTTGCGGTGTTCGGTCGAAGCAATCATCGACGCCGGCGACACACGGCCGGTGACGCTCGAAGATATTCGGCATTTGACGCACGCAGACCTTTATGTCTTTCGCCGCACCTAGCGCACCGGGGTGCGTGTTGCAGGAGGCAACCACGCTACGCCTCCGGTCGGCCGAATCCTTTCCGAGCGAAATCGCCGCGCCGCAATTCTCTGGTGTAGTATTTGCCGGGCCAGGCTTCCCGGCGGCTCGACGAGTCCCTGCATCCTGGCGAATTACTGTCCGGAAAGGATCGACTACATGACCCTCACCCTCGCGGATGCGAATCGCGTGATCGCCGGCGCCCTCGAGAAGGCGGACCAGATCGGCGCCAAGATGAATATCGCCGTATGCGACGCCGGCGGACGCCTTCTTGCCTTTCAGCGCATGGACGGCGCCATGTGGGCCGGCTCCTTCGGCAGCCAGGGCAAGGCCATGGCCTCGGCCGCCTTCGGACGCCCGAGCGGCGATCTCACGCCACGTGCCGACCACCCGACCTTGCGCGGCATCGCCGCGGCCGAAGGCAACCACATGTTCTATGGCCAGGGCGCCGTGCCGATCTTCCGCGACGGTGTCCTGATCGGCGCCTGCGGCGTCGGCGGTGGCAGCGCACAGGAAGACGAAGACTGCGCCCGCGCCGGGGTCGAGAAGCTGTGAGGCCGGAAGGCGTTCGGGGCTCACCACCTCGGACCGTCATCCCGAGCGAAGCCGCCCGAAGGGCGGCGCAGTCGAGGGACCTCGTCTT
>CADECW010000094.1 GCA_902825855.1 uncultured Rhodospirillales bacterium
GATCGACACCCGTGCCAACCTCGCGGCCGTACCAGAACTGCTGCAGCCCCACTAGGTTCACGATCCCGTCGAACAGGTGGGAATAGCCGAGGATATGCCGGGCCGCCGTCATCAGCGATGAGCGACCGGCCGTTTGCACCGGCACGTTGCGCAGCGCGAGCCCTTCGCCCTCGGAGACGAAATAGGGTTTGCCCTTGGCGTCTCGGACCGAAAGCGCAGTGCGCGAGATGTCGTCGGCTATGAAGGCCAGGACTACTGTCGATGGCCTGATCTGCGGCATCATGCGCTCCGCCCGCAGAACCATCTGGTCGAGGCCATAGCCACGTACGCCTGCATTGAGCACGCGGCGGCCCGTGACACGTTCGAGATGGGCAGGCCAGGTCTCGTCGTTCCCGACGGCATAGCCTTCGGTCATGGAGTCGCCGAATGCGACAATCAGCGGGCCAGTCGCCCGCGGCCGATCGCGGTTCTGCTCGCGCGTGCCTTCCTCGGTGAAGGAAAGCGGCTTGCCGAGCGGCGTTCCCGAGGAACCGGCGATTGGCGTCCAGCCCAGCGTGGGTTCATAGGCGAACTGCGCCTCCCATGACGAAGGCTTCAACGCCTCGACGGCGTAGCATGGCCAGTGCCACAGCGATGCGCCGGAATCCACGATGCGCGAGACGAACTCGCCGGCGAGCAGGCAAAGAACGACGGAAGCGGCGGACAGAGCCAGCCCGCTCCAGAGCGAGTGCGGCCGGCGGGAGGAACTCGCGGTCATGGCGTACCAACCTTGGCGAGGTACGTCGGGCGGCGGAACGATTGCCCGATCAGTGGCGCTCCAGCGTCGCCACTCTTCGCAAGGCCGGGAAGGGGTGCAACAGCACCCCACGCGTCCGGGGCTATTGCATCGTCGACCGCGAGGTCGACACGATGCGCTGGATGTTCATTTTCTCGCGGTCCAGGCAATCCGGCACGCGCGGCGCAATCTTGGTCTTCCAGTGGTCCGTCTCGTACACTGCCTTGTACTGTGCCTCGCGTTCGGCCTCGCTGTGGAAGCGGCGGATCCAGATATACGTGGACTCGTCCGTCTCGCCGCGGAAGCTGCCGCAGATCACCATGCCCTTCGAGATCTGGAACGGGATGATCTCCTCCTCCATGATCTTCACCCACTCGTCCATCTTGCCAGGCCGCACGAAGTACTGGCGAAGTTCGTAGAAAGCCATGCTGTCGTCTCCTCTCGGTTTGCCGCAAGAGCATAGACGGCGGCTCGCTCCGCGAGCAACGTACCGTGGGCAAACGGCTCAGTTCCACCGTGGCTGCAATATCAGTACGAGAAGCAGGAACAGCGCGAAGCAAAATCCCGGGAAGGCGAGGACACTCAACAGAGCGCTGGCCGGTCCTCGATGTCCCTTGCCGTTCAGCAGCATGCTGCCGCCAAGGACAATGCCAATGCCGCAAAGCATCGCCAACCAAAGGAGTATGTTGAACGAGGAGACCGATCCATCGATCAGACCCGCAACAAAAAAATACAAGGCGACCAGCGCGACCAATGAATCGAAGCCAAAGAGGACGCGGAAAAGGAGCATGCCGTTACCTCCTTTGCCATGTTGCCTCTCGCGACCGCGGGGGAGGTGTAGAGGTAACATTTAGCAAGTGTAGCAACTGTAGCAGGTATCGCGCGTAGCGCTGTGCGATGGAAGGGCCTCATGGACTTCATAGCCCAACCTGTTGCAGATGGCCGGAACGCCACCAAAAGCGTTAGGATTTCCGCGTCAACCGCGCGGTCGGCTGCTGGCTGCGAACGGGCCGCACCGTCCAAGCCCGCAGGTCGACGGGGATCTCTTACAAGTGCAGCAACTGTAGCGGGTTTCACGAGTAGCGCTGCGCCAAGGAGGCCTCGACCATGTGCCGCGTCGCGGGAGACCCGCCACGAGAAAACACTATGTCCTGGGCGTAAAGACCGTCCTGCAAGGGGTCGTGGAATTGGTCACATGAAAGGGGCGAGGTCCGCTGCCCGGATCGAACGTCAGGTAGAACTCTCTATTCTTGTCGTCCTTGCCGACAACTCTTCCAGAACCATCGGGCTGCAGCGCCTTCAAATCGAGAGTGAATGAACGGTTGGTCGCCCGCCTCGCGAAAGTGAGTTTGTTCCCCTTTATCTCGACCTGCCACTCTCCCTGACCCGCGTAATCTGGCGGCCCGTTAAACTGACCTCCGGCGCAGTACGGCGAAACGCCGTTCTCCAGCGTGGAGGCAGCAACCCACGACGAGTCTGCCGCGCTGGAGATGTGAGAACCAGCCGTCAGGCCGATCAATGTAGCGAGAAACAGACCCGGCCTCATCTCTTCCTCCTGTTGCTTTCCGCCATGATGGCCGTCCGCACCGGGATCGCGCGCCGTCCTTCTCCCAAGTGGAGCACGCCGTAGAAGCACCGTCTATTGCCACCTTCGATAGGTGATGGCCTGGTTACCCACGGATCCCATGCTCCAGCCTGCTGCAGAGGAGCTGAACGCTACTCAAGAGCACAGGAACTTCACCTCAACTGAAAGTCGAGCTGCTGGTTGATCACAGGCCGCACCACCCACATCGGCAGACCTCCGACCCAAGCGCCTTTCCCTGGAAGAAGCAGCGCCGAGCGCGCATCACTACACTTGCTACAGTTGCTCCGCTTGAGACCGCAGCCAGCCATCGGGTGTAGCAACTGTAGGGCGCCTTTTCGGGAGGCGTGCCGGGCCCAGGGTTGGTCCGGCCCAGCATCGGACGACAACCGTTGCTTGTGCTTGGCCCTGTCGCCTGAGTCGATATAGTTGTGGTGTGACGACCGACCTGCCCGACGCTGTCAAACCTGACCATCTCACCGAAGCCCTGCGCCGGCACGGCGTCCTTTCCGCGGGCCGCGTGCGTGACGTGGTGACGGAGGGGCAGCGTGACACGTTGGTGTCGCGCATCGCCCGTCTCAAACTGACTTTCGATGGACCTGCCGAGAAGGCGCCTACCTCGCTCATCCTGAAGATGTCACGCCCACCAGACCGCATGCCCGCGGAATGGGCGGCGCGCGAAGTGGTGTTCTATGACACGGTTGCCCCTGCCACGCCTGGCGGACTGCTGCTGGATTGCTTCGACGCGGCGCAGTCACCGCATGCAAAGAGTTGGTATCTGCTGCTCGAGGATCTTACCGACAGTCACCATGTCGCTACGGAATGGCCGTTGCCTCCCACGGAAGCTCAATGCCACGCCATTGTCGCCGTCCTGGCGCGTTTCCACGCCGCGTGGTGGGACGCCAGTCGAGCGGGTCTGTCGGTCGCGACCCCACCCGACAGGCCTACGCTGCGCGGCCTCTACGAGCGCTTGGAAGGCTTCTGGGCCAATCTCGCCGATTGCCTGGGTGAACGCCTGTCTGCTGATCGCCGCCGGATCATCGAGCGCTTCTTTGCAGCACCTCCGCACTTTGCGCGCGTCGCCACAGGCAAGAACCTCAGCGTCGTCCATGGCGATGCCCATGTGTGGAACGTTTTCCTGCCAAACGACGACAGCGATGGCAGCGCCCGGCTGTTCGACTGGGATACCTGGCGGACGGGTCTGCCGGCCACCGACCTCGCCTACATGATGGCGACGCACTGGTATCCCGAGCGCCGGCGGCGCTTCGAGCAGCCATTGCTCGACCACTATCATGCGACCTTGGTCGCCGCGGGCATCAAAGGCTATGACCGCGCGGCGCTCGACCATGACTACCGCCTGGCCGTGCTGTTTCAGCTGATTGTGCCAGTGGTGCAGTCCAACGTCGGCATCCCGCCCGCGATCTGGTGGAACCATCTCGAGCGCATCATGCTCGCCATCGACGACCTCGGCTGCCGCGAACTGCTGGAGTCCTGAGCGCGTCAGCCTTCCGCAATGGGTGATTTCTAGTTAACGTTCAGCCTTAGCCAGGCAATACCGGAGGGGGGATGCCTGCTGATGCCTCAACCTCTTCACCGAGCGTAGACGACCTTCAGCGCCGCATCGACGAGCTGGGTGTCGAGCTCCGCGCGCGCACTTCCGAGCGCGACGAGGGTTTGCGGCGCGAGGCGGCAAGTGCCGAACTGCTTCAGATCATCAACAACTCGCCGGGCGCGCTCGGGCCCGTATTCGATGCCATGGTCGACAAGGCCATGACGATCTGTGGCGCGGCCTTCGGTGCCCTGGTCAACTATGACGGGCGCTCGTTGACGGCCACCTCGATGCGCAACTATCCGCCGGCCTTCCGCGAGTTCTGGAGGGAGCCGCTGGCATTGCCGTCGGAGTCCGCCGTCGCCTGCGTTCTGCGGGACAAGCAGACTCTCTTCATTCCCGACTTCACCGAGAGCGACGCCTACCGGCGCCGACTGGCAATGGCGGTTGCCGCTGTCGAATTGGGCGGCGTGCGTTCGATCATCTGGGTACCTTTGGTCAGCAGGCACCAGGCATTGGGGGTGTTCGTCCTCTACTGGCAGCATGTGCACGCCATCTCACAGACACAGATCGCGTTGCTGGAATCGTTCGCTGCCCAGGCCGTGATCGCCATGGAAAATGCCCGCCTGCTCGGCGAGCTACACCAGCGCACCGACGACTTGACCGAGTCGCTGGAGTACCAGACGGCCACCAGCCAGGTGCTTGAGGTGATCGGGCGCTCGACCTCGGACATCCAGCCCGTGCTCGACGAGATGCTCGGCGCCGCCCTGCGACTGTGCCGGACCGAATCCGGCGGTATCGCGATCCAGCAGGGCGGCGGATTCCGCTACGTTGCGATCCTCAACTGGAACCCCGAAGCGGACAAAGCCTTTCGCAGCATGGAGATAAGGCCGGGCCGCGGCACCGTTGCCGGGCGCGCGCTGGCCGAAGGTCGCGTGGTCCAGGTCGAGGACGTGGCCTCCGATCCGGAGTTCGAGAGGCCGGACATGGCCAGGCTCTCGCAATGGCATACCGCCCTCGGCGTTCCGCTGATGCAGGATGGCCGGCCGATCGGGGCCATTGCGATCACGCGCGACCGTATCGAACCCTTTACCGAACGCCAGATCGCCCTGGTCAGGACCTTCGCCGACCAGGCGGTGATTGCTATGGAGAATGCGCGTCTTCTGGACGAACTGCGCGGCCGAACACGTGAATTGCAGGGGGCGTTGGACTACCAGACTGCGATCAGCGAGGTGATCCAGGTCATCAGCCGTTCGACCTTCGATCTGGCGCCCGTTCTGCAGACGCTTGCGGAGACGGCGCTGCGTCTTTGCGAGGCGGATCTTGGATTTGTCTGTCGGCGTGAGGGTGACGTCTATCGGGTAGTGACCGCGGCCGGTTCGACAGCCGAGGCCGAAAGCAGTGCGCGTACTTACCAGCAGTACCAGCAGCATCATCTTCTTGCGGCCGATCGTAGTTCGCTGACCGGGCGTGTCGCCCTGGAAAAGCGCCCTGTACAGATCACCGACGTCACCGTCGATCCCGACTACCAGCTGGCGCAGGCACCTGCGCTCGGGGGCATTCGCACCCAGGTCGGCGTGCCGCTCATGCGCGAGGGCGAGTTGATCGGCGTCATCATCGTGTCGCGCCAACGCGTGGAGCCGTTCAGCGAGCAGCAAATCGGCCTGCTCCGGGTATTTGCCGATCAAGCCGTGATCGCCATCGAGAATACCCGGCTTTTTGCCGAACAGCATGAGGCACTGGATCGGCAGACCGCCACCACCGAGGTGCTGGAGATCATCAATGGCTCGCCTGGCAATCTGCAGCCTGTCTTCAGCGCGATGCTCGAACGCGCAGTACGCCTGAGCGAGTCGGCTTTCGGCATCATGAGCGCGTATGGCGATGGCAATTTCAGGGTGGTGGCCACGCGCAACACCCCTGACGGCCTGCTCGAGCTCTGGTCCGAAACGGGGAAGGCGGGACCCAGCAAGTTCATGGCGCGTGTGCTCGGCGGCGAAGACGTAATTCACATCGCAAACCTTTCGATCGACCAGGATTATCTGTCGGGCGATGCCCGTGGCCGGTTTCTCGTCGAACGGGCGGGAGCGCGAAGCCTGCTGCTGGTGGCGCTGCGCAGGGACGGTGAACTGCTGGGAACGATAACCGCCTATCGTCAGGAAACGCAGCCTTTCTCGGAAAAGCAGATCGCTCTCCTGCAGAACTTTGCCGCGCAGGCCGTCATCGCGATGGAGAACGCCCGCCTGCTGAGCGAAGTCAGGCGACGGGAGCAGGAACTCAGTGTCACATTCGAGCACATGGGCGACGGCGTGGTGATGTTCGATGGTCAGCTTCGCATCGCCGCCTGGAACCGCAATTTCCAGGAGCTGCTCGAAATCCCGGATGCCTTCCTGGCGACCCGCCCCCGTTTGGATGACTATGTCCGCCTGCTGGTGGAGCGCGGCGAGGTCGGCCACGGCAACCTGGAAGAGGAAATCGTCCGCTATCGAGGACGCGCCGGCGAACAATGGTCGACCGAGCGCACCCGGCCCGACGGCAGGACGATCGAGGTGCGCAACAACCCGGTGCCAGGTGGCGGCGCGGTTCTGATCTACTCCGACATTTCAGAGCGCAAGAAAGCCGAGGCCGAGATCCGCGCTGCCCGGGATGTGGCAGAGGCCGCTCTCGAACGACAGACGGCAACGGCGGACATCTTGAAGGTCATTGCCGGTTCGCCGACGGACGTGCAGCCGGTCCTGGATGCCCTGGTCAAAGCGGCGGTCCGCTTCTGCGGCGCGACGGACGCTACGATTTCGCTGCGTGACGGCAATGAAATTGTCCGCAAGGCGCACGAAGGACCTTTGGGTGCGAGCATTGGAGCACGCCGCCCGCTGGATGGGGACTCTGCCAGCGCCAAGGCCATAAATTCAGGTCATACCATCCACTACCAGGACATCAGTGCGCTCGACCCGGTCGAGTTTGCTGGCGCGCATGAGCGGGCCAGACAGGATGGGTATCGCGCCGCGCTTGCTGCTCCCATGATTCGCGATGGTGTCGCCGTCGGCAACATTGCATTGCGCAAGGTCGAGGCTGGAGCCTTTGCCCCACAGCAGGTCGCCTTGCTCGAGACCTTCGCCGCTCAAGCCGTCATCGCAATCGAGAACGTGCGGCTCTTCACCGAGCTTCGCGAAGCACTTGAGCAGCAGACCGCCACCGCCGAAATCCTGCGCGCGATCTCGCAATCGCCGACCGACGTCCAGCCGGTGCTCGATGCGGTCGTCAAGGCAGCCGTGCGCTTCTGCGGTGCATCGGATGCGTCGATCACGCTGCGCGAGGAGGCGGAAATATCCATTGCGGCTCATGCCGGAAACGTGCGAGGCGAGCCTCTGGGAACGCGCACGACGCTCGACCGCAACACCTCACGAGGCCGCGCGATCCTGGATGGCGCGACGGTACATCTGCCCGACGTGCTTACGACGGAACCGAGTGATTTCGGCCGGGCCAAGGAACTGGCTCGAATGCTCGGCCACCGAAGCATAGTCTCCGCCCCAATGATGCGTGATGACGACGCGATCGGCTGCATAACCCTGCGCAAGGCGGAGCCCGAGCCGTTCGCCCCGCGTCAGATCGAGCTCCTCGAGACCTTCGCCGCCCAGGCGGTGATCGCGATCGAGAACGTGCGCCTGTTCACCGAGCTGCGCGATTCGCTCGACCGGCTCAAGGCCGCCCAGGCCAACCTGATCCAGGCCGAGAAGATGGCCTCGCTCGGCCAGCTCACCGCAGGCATCGCTCACGAGATCAAGAACCCATTGAACTTCGTCAACAATTTCGCCGGACTCTCAATCGAGCTGCTGGATGAGCTCAAGGAGGCTGTGGCCGCGCTTCTGGCCGAGCCGGACGAGGAAAGGCGTGCCGAACTGCAGGACACGATGAACCTGCTGACCGGCAATCTCGCCAAGATCGTCGAACATGGACGCCGCGCCGACGGCATCGTCAAGAGCATGCTGTCGCACTCGCGCGGTGGCACCGGCGATTGGCAGGAGTCCAACATCAATGCGCTGGTGGAGGAGGCGCTCAACCTCGCCTA
The DNA here is from genome assembly GCA_902825855.1 of uncultured Rhodospirillales bacterium. Taxonomy (GTDB): domain Bacteria; phylum Pseudomonadota; class Alphaproteobacteria; order Reyranellales; family Reyranellaceae; genus Reyranella. Next base: position 7,970 of record CADECW010000094.1, read on the forward strand.
TCACGGCGCTCGCGCGCAGGACAAGGACTTCAACGTCACGCTGGAGCGCGATCTCGCACCGGCGGCCAGGTGGATCGAAGTCGTGCCGCAAGACGTCACCCGCGTATTCCTCAACCTGTTCGGCAACGGCTTTTACGCGATCAGGAAGCGCCATCTCGCAGGAGCCGATCCCGGCTACCGGCCGACACTCAGGGTCTCCACGCGGGATCTGGGCGAGACAGTGGAAATCCGCGTGCACGACAACGGCATCGGTATCGCGTCCGAGGTACGTGACAAGCTGTTCCAGCCTTTCTTCACCACCAAGCCGACGGGTGAGGGGACTGGTCTCGGCCTGTCCATCAGTTACGACATCGTTACGCAACAGCATGGCGGTACGATCGAGGTCGAGAGCGAGCCGGGGCAGTTCACCGAGTTCATGGTGCGCTTGCCACGCGCGCGACGCGCGGCAGGGCCTGGAAGCAACCCGTGAGCATGGCTATCCCGGTCGTGGATGGTGCAATCGAAATAGGCAATGGAAAGCGGCATCCCAAGGTTGTATAGGTATCCGTTCTGCAACGGGCGTCCAGTGTAGGGGGTAGGTAGAATTTCCGAGGGGAGGATGGACCATGCTTGGCGAAAAGATTGTCGATATGCAGGGCAAGATGACCAACCAGCGCGTCTTGCCGGCGGAACAGGGCTCACCGAAGTTCGAGTCGAGCTTCGAGGTCTCGGGGACGGTCCTGGGCCAGCCGGCCAAGACCGTTGTGACATATTGGTCAATGATATTGCCCAATGGGACCCTGTACGGCGAATGCCCCAATCAAGGAGTGGTCCTTACTCAGTCCGGTGATATCGCCACCTTTCGCGCGGCCGGCGCAGGCAAGTTCACCAACGCGGCCGGCGCGGCGTCGTTCAGAGGGGCAATCTACTACGCTTCGTCGGCTCAGGCGCTGGCGAAGCTCAACGGCCTGGCGGTCGTGTACGAGTGGGATGTGGACGAACACGGCAATGCCAAGTTCCAGGGATGGGAGTGGAGATAGGATTGGCTCGCCGTCGGGGAGCAGGCCGTGAGCGTCAGCATCCTGGTTGTCGATGACGAAGCCGATGTCGCCGAACTGTTTCGTCAGCAGTTTCGGCGAGAGGTGCGGCAAGGGCTCTACGTGCTGCATTTTGCCAGCTCTGGCGAGGACGCACTCGCCAGGCTGGGCGATGGCATTCGGCCGGAACTCATCGTCATCCTGTCCGACATCAACATGCCCGGCATGGACGGGCTGACGCTCCTGCACGAAATCAAACGGCGTTGGCCTGAGCTTCGGGTGATGATGGTGACGGCCTATGGCGATGAGGAGCGCCGCCGCGTGGCCCACAGTAATGGCGCCGCCGACTTCATTGCCAAGCCGGTCGATTTCGACAGCCTGAAGCAACAACTCGAGCAGTTGTCGTCCGCTGCGGGCTAGCTGGACTAGGGACTGCCAGACCCTGCCATGTCCGGGCATGCTCGCCCCGGTCTGGGCGCAGTGACAACTGTGTGCGCCTTGCACAAAAAGACTGGTGCAGCCCGGCGGAAGGGCAGAGGATATAGTCGCTGACATCGCCACCGGAGGTTGACATGAAGCTCAAGTCAATTGCCGTCTCGACACTGGCGACGACTGGATTTGTGTTGGCCGTCCCAGCCCTGGCGGATGACGAGGGCAAGCTCGGTACCGTGCACTTCGCTACGTCGTGCAATGCCGAGGCCCAGAAGGCTTTCGACAAAGCCATGCTTTTCCAGCACTCCTTCTGGTATCGCGCCTCGCAAAAGACCTTCGAGGACGCCTTGAGGAAGGACCCCGAGTGCGGCATTGCCTACTGGGGCATCGCGCTCAGCCTGCTGTGGAACCCGCACGGCGTGCCGCCGGCCAAGAATCTCGCCGATGGCTCGGCCGCAATTGCCAAGGGCCGCAGCGTCGGCAGCAAGACCCAGCGCGAGCGCGACTATCTCGAGGCCCTGGCAGCGATGTATGCCGACTACGAGAAGGTCGATCATCGCACCCGGCTGCTGGCCTACGCCAAGGCGATGGAAGCGCTGGCCCAGCGCTATCCCGACGATGACGAGGCGCAGATCCACTACGCGCTCTCACTCAACACCTCGGCGTCGCCGTCGGACAAGACTTACGCCAACCAGCTCAAGGGCGGCGCGCTGCTCGAGCCGATTTTCAAGCGCCAACCCGATCATCCGGGCATCGCACACTACATCATCCATCTTCACGACTATCCGCCGATCGCGGACAAGGGCCTGGATGCAGCGCGGCGCTACGCCAAGATCGCACCGGCCGCGGCGCACGCCCAGCACATGCCGTCGCACATCTTCACCCGCCTCGGCCTGTGGGACGATTCGATCGCCTCCAACACCGAGTCGGCCCGTGTCGCCAAGGAAGACGGCGAGGCAGCCGACGAGTTGCATGCGATGGACTACCTGGTCTACGCCAACCTTCAGCTCGGGCAAGATGCCAAGGCCAAGGCGGTGATCGACGCAATGTTCGCGGTCAAGGATGTGCCGCGGAACTATATCTCCGGAACATACGCGTTGGCTGCCTCGCCGGCCCGTTACGCGATAGAGCGGGGCGCCTGGAAGGAAGCGGCGGCGCTCGAGCCCCCGGCCGGTGCGCAGGCGTACGTCCTGGCGATCACGTACTGGGCGCGCGCGCTCGGCGCGGCGCGAACGGGCGATCTCGCGAGTGCCAGGGCCGACATCGACAAGCTGGTCGAGCTGCGCGACAAGCTGGCGGCGGCAAAGGACGCCTACTGGTCCGAGCAGGTCGAGATCCAGCGCCAGGTCGCGACGGCGTGGCTGATCTACGGCCAAGGCGACTACGCCAAGGCGCTGGAAGCGATGAGCGAGGCGGCCGACGCCGAGGACCGGTCGGAGAAGCATCCGGTGACGCCGGGTGCGCCGAAGCCCGCGCGCGAGCTCTACGGCGTAATGCTGCTCGAGCGCGACAAGCCGGCCGAAGCGCTGGCTGCCTTCGAGGCGACGATGAAGAAGGAGCCCAACCGTCTCGGCACCTACAGCGGCGCGGCGGAGGCGGCGGTTAAGGCGGGCGACAAGGCCAAGGCGAAGCAGTACTACGCCAAGGTCATCGCCATTGCCGACGGCGCGGACGACACGCGTGTCGAGATCGCCCAGGCGCGCAAATGGCTGGTGCAGAACCAATGATGCGCTGGGCGCTGGTCCTGCCGGCGCTGCTGGGGGTCGCCCCGGCAGCGCATGCCGAGTCGCTGGAACTGCTCGGCTATGCCGGGGTGCTTGGCGAATGGGAGCTCAGCGCGCCGCTCACTGCGAAGGATGCGGGAAACACCAAGGACTTCTCCGGCCCGTTGAAGATGCGGCATGTCGGTATCTGCACGCAGGACGGTCCGGAAGAGAAGACCGGTGAAATCAAGGTCAGCTTGACGGGCAAGTCCCGGATGACGGCGACCCTGCTCGTCGCCGGAGTCGAATGCTCCTATAGCGGCCGGGACTCGGAACCCTATACGGGTTCCCTCAAATGCCCCGACCGCCGCGCCGTCCCGCTGATGGTATGGCTCAAGCCGAAGGACTGAAGTCGGGTCCCCAATTTCCCCGTCATCCCGAGCGAAGCCGCCCTGAGGGCGGCGCAGTCGAGGGACCTCTTCTTGTCGACGTATCAACAGAACAGGTCCCTCCACTTCGCGTCGCTCCGGTCGGGATGACGGGTGGGGAGGCGACGCAGCAACAATACAGTTGCTCCGCTTCGCCTCGCTGCGCTCGGCTCCGGTCGGGATGACGGGGGGCTACTCGAGGCGAATCCCTGCCTTCTTGATGATGGTTCTCCATTTGGAGATCTCGCTGGCCAGAAACGCCGGCAAACGGTCTAGCGGCATGCGGTCCGCCGCAACCGGCTCAGCACCGAGAACGCGCAGCTTTTCCTGCAAGGATGGGGCGGCAAGCGCCGCCATGGTCGCCTCGTTCAGGCGGGTCGCAATCGATGCCGGCGTGTTCTTCGGCAGGAAGAAAGCCATCCAGTTGGCGACCTCGAAGTCCGTCAGACCCTGTTCCTGCGCTGTCGGGACATCAGGCAGGCTTGAGACGCGCGCCCCCGAAAGGATTGCCAGGGCCTTCACGGTGCCGGCGTCGATCTGTGGCTTGATGCTCGCCGTGTTGAAACAGAAGTAGTCGATGCGGCCCGCCATCAGGTCCTGCATGGCCGGGCCGCCTCCGCGATAGGGAACGTGCGTGCTGCCCTCGACGCCGATGGCAGCGTTCAGCAGCGCGCAGGCGAGATGCGTAGGGGAGCCGATGCCGGCAGAGCCGTATTGCATTTTTGATCCGTTGGCCCGGGCATAAGCGATAAATTCCTGCAGGTCTTTGGCCGGAAGGTCCTTGCGCACAGCCAGCAGCATGGACTGGTCGACCAGCAAGGCGACCGGCACGAAATCGGCGATCGCGTCATACGGAGGACGATCGTACAGCGATTGGCTCTGCGCGTGTGTGCCGACATTTCCGAGCAGGAATTGATAGCCGTCGGGCGGCGCCTTGGCGACGCGGGTGACGCCCAATGTGCCACCGGCCCCACCCACATTCTCGACCACGACCTGCTGTCCGAGCGCGGCTGCGAGGCCAGGAGAAATCAACCGGGCAACCGCATCCTGCGAACCTCCCGCGGAGTAGGGCACGACCAGCACCAACGGCTTGGTTGGCCATGTCTGCGCCACAGCAGTTTCTGTTGTCGCAACGATCGCGAATGCTGCGCTCACCAGCGATATGCACCAGTACAGCCAGAGGCAGTTGGCACGTGTCATTTTAGCCCCCACCAGTCGCGTCATCTTGTCAGTCAGGTGGTCGGAGGCTCAAGAGGTCTTCGCGGCCTTTCCTCGCCTTGTCGGCGAATCGCGGCGGGTGAGCGACAGTGTGACGGCAGCGATGATCAATCCGAGCGCCACGAAATCGAGATCGGAGACAGGCGTCGCGGTCAACAGGGCGCTGCTGCCGAACCCGACGCACGGCACCACCAGCGTGGTCAGGCTCGCGACCGCTGCCGGCAGTGCCCGTATGATGCGGAACCAGCAGGCGTAGGCGAGAACGTTGGACACCAGGATCAGCCATGCCATCGCGAACAGGCCACGCACCTGCTCGGGATGAAAGTAGGCGTCACGCGCGAAGACCAGCCAGACGACCAGCACAGGCATCGTGCCGAGCAGGATCTGCCATGCTGCGTTGATCGTGATGTCGCCTGCCACCGTCATCCGCTTGGTGAGAACCGTGCCAATGCCAAAGGAAATCGCTGCCAGCAGGGTGAGAAGCGTCCCGACGGGGGCGTCTCGAGCCGCGGTTTCCTGACTGATGATGAGCCCGACCGCTCCCAGGCTCAGCGCGAGCGACAGGGCGATGCGCAGCGTGATTCGTTCCTTGAGAATGAACACTCCTAGCAGCGCCGACCAGGTCGGCATGGTGTAGACGATGATCGGTGTGCGACTCGGTCCGAGCGTGGCGATCCCTGCAATCAGGAAGATCTGGAAGAGGCCCATGTTGAAGAGGCCGGTCAGCGCGATCTGGCCCCATAGTCGGCGGTCAGGCAGCGCCGGTCCGCCGTTCAACACGCCAAGTGTCAGCAGGATCGCTCCCGAGATCGGCATTATGATCAGTCGACTGGAAAACAGGTCGACGGCCTCGAGCGACCAAGTCATCAGCGGATAGGACAGGCCCCAGGCGATCCAGACGCAGGGCAACAGAAAACGCGTCATGCCCGGCGTGCTTCTTTCCTCTCAATTGACGTTGCGCCGATGACACCTTGCTACTGGTCCAATGTCAAAGAGCAGCGAGCCGCCTCGACACGGAAGGGCTTCTCCACTCCGGGCGCGCTCATGCCCCGCCCTCGGCGCTGCTTTCATGACTTCGGCATTGCTTGCCGCACGGCAGAATTGTTCCGGCCCAACGCAGGTTCGGTGATTTGCCTGCAGTTGATGCGGATTCGCGGGAAGGAGTTTAAATGCAGGCGATCTTCGTGCAGATTAGTTGAGGCCATTGGAAACGTTAGAGGTTTCCGGACAACGATCGGACGCTGGGCGACAAGGCCGGACCGGCTCCACCCGAGAGGAATTTCGATGATCGCCAAAGATGCAGACGCCTCCAGCACCGATGTTGACGAAGCCGCCACGCCGGAAACTACGTTCGATCGCCGTGGCTTCATGGCCCTGGGTGCGGGCGGCCTGCTGGCGGCCGTGCTGCAGAGCGCCCGCCCGGCCGCGGCGCAGAGCGCCCAGCGGCGCGGGACCCTGGTCATCGCGTTGGACATCAGCGATGCCACCGGCCTCGATCCGGTGCGCGTCTACCAGTATTCCAACCCGCTGCCGACCCATGCCGCCTACGACGGCATGGTCACCTTCGACCCGGGCGATTCCGTCAACCTGAAGCCGGCACTGGCCACCGAGTGGGCCTACCAGCCTGACGGGAAGACGGTGCGCCTGAAGCTGCGTACCGACGTGAAGTTCGCCTCCGGCAAGCCGATGACTGCCGAGGATGTCCGTTTCTCCTTCACCCGGCAGCTCAACATCAAGGACCAGCCCTGGCAGTACATCTCGCACATCGAGGCAGTGAAGGTCGTTGATCCCCATACGGTGGACATCGTGCTGAAGGACCCCTCGCTGCCGTTGATGACCATCATCGCCACCCCTGCCTTCGGCGTGCTGGAGAAGGAGGCGGTGATCGCGCATGGCGGTACCGATGCGCCCGACGCCAAGGAAAAGGACAAGGCGACCGAGTGGCTGAATGAGAATTCCGCCGGAACCGGTCCGTACCGTCTGACGGGCTGGCAGCGCAACCAGCAGATCCAGATGGTGAAGAACCCGAATTACTGGAAGGGGACCCCTGGCTACGAGCGCGTCCTGATCCGGCACATGAGCGAGAGTGCGGCGCAGCTCCTCGCCATCCAGCGCGGCGACGTCGATGTGGCGTTCAATCTGATCCCGGAGCAGATCGCCACGCTGAAGAGTGACCCCAACATCACCATCGCGGGAATGACGAGCCTCGACTTCATCTACATGGCGGTGGTCGAGGCGCCGACGAACCCTGCACTGCAGAACAAGCTGGCGCGGCAGGCCATCGGCTACGCCATCGACTACGAAGGTATCATCAAGAACCTCATCGGCGGCAATGCCGTCCGCCCCGTCAGCTTCCTGCCCGTTGGTGTCAACGGCTCCACCGAGGCGCTGACCAAGGAGATCGGTTTCCGGGAAGACCTCGCAAAGTCGAAGCAGCTGCTTGCACAGGCCGGCATGCCGGACGGATTCAAGTTCCAGCTTTCCTATGGCAACGCCGCGATTGCCGGCGTCGGTTACCAGAACCTGGCGCAGAAGCTGCAGTCCGACCTGGCGCGCGTTGGCATCCGGGCCGAGCTGACGCCCATGGACCAGGTCAACATGCGGACCATGTATCTGGGAGGCAAGCTCGAGGCGGCGCTGACCTTCTGGAACCCGCCCGCGCCGGAGAACTGGCTGTGGAGCAGCGCCACGATAAACCGTGTGGCAGGCCGCGTGCATTGGAAGGTGCCCGATGAGGTCCGCAAGCTGGTGGCCGATGCCGGCGCGGAACGCGACCTGGCGAAGGGCGCTGCGCTGTACAAGCAATACCAGCAGGCTATGGTCGATGCGGCCCACCACTTCGTGCTGATCCAGCCGGTGTATCAGGTGGCGGTGCGCAAGGGCGTATCCGGCCTGAAACTGACGGCGGCAGGCTGGATGGCCGAACTGGGCGGAGCCAAGCCCGCTTGATGCCAGACAACATGATCTGTCTCCGCTTCGTCATCCCGACCGGAGCCGAGCGCAGCGAGGCGAAGTGGAGGGACCTGTTCTGTTGATGCGTCGACAAGGGCAGGTCCCTCGACTGCGCCGCACTTCGGACGGCTTCGCTCGGGATGACGACTCGTGGAGGAGCAGGGGTGATGCCGCATGATCCGCTATGTCGTTTCGCGCCTGGTGGTCTCGGTGGCCATGGTGCTGCTCGCCACGCTCGTCATCTTTCTGATCGCCAACACCGTGCCGGGCGATCCGGTGCTGACGGCACTCGGCGACATGGCCGCGTCCGATCCGGCGCAGGTGGCGGAGTTCCGGGCCCGGTGGGGCCTCGACCTGCCGCTGTGGCAGCAATACTGGCTGTTCCTCGAACGGCTGGCGCATGGTGATCTCGGAGTATCGATCTCCTCACGCCGGCCGGTGCTGCAGGACATCATCGACTACGCCCCCGCGACCCTTGAACTCGCGACGGTCGCCTTCACCCTTTCCATCCTCGTGGGCCTGCCGCTCGGTGTGCTGGCGGCCGTGCGGCGGGACACCGTCATCGACCATATCGCCCGTGCGGTCTCGCTAGTCGGCGTCTCGGCACCGACTTTCTGGCTGGCTTTCATTGCGCTCGCGATATTCTACGGCTGGCTGAACTGGGCGCCCGGTCCGGGGCGGCTCGATCCGGTCTCGTTTCCGCCCGACCGCATCACCGGATTGTTGCTGATCGACACCGCGCTGCAGGGCGACTGGGAGACGTTTCACGACGCCGCGGCGCATCTGGTGCTGCCGTCGATCGTGCTCGCCGCCGCCACGCTGGGCCTGATCACTCGCACCACGCGTGCAGCCATGCTCGAGGCGTTGTCGCAGGACTATGTGCGGGTGGCGAAGGCCAAGGGACTGCGGGGCAGGTTGATCGTCATCGGCCATGCCTTGCCCAACGCAATGCTGCCGGTGGTCACGCTCGGCGGTCTCGCCTACGCCAACCTGCTGGCCGGTGCCGTGATGACGGAGACCGTGTTCTCCTGGCCCGGCCTCGGCCGCTACACCTTCCGCAGCGCGGTGACGGTCGACTTCCCGGCCATCATGGCCGTCACCGCCATCGTCGCGGCGATCTTCGTCCTGGTGAACTTCCTGGTAGACATGTCATACGCCCTGCTCGATCCGCGCGTGGTCAAGAAATGAGCGACATCGCTCTGCCCGCGATCGCCTCGCCACGCACCCGGTGGCTGCGTCGCTACGGGCTGGCGTCGTTCGGCGCGGCGATCATCCTGGCCTGGGTCCTGGTGGCGATCTTCGCACCATGGCTTACCCCGTACGATCCGAACTTCGTCGATGTGGCGATGCGCCTGCGGCCGCCGTCGAGCAGCAACTGGCTTGGCACGGATGCGCTGGGGCGCGATGTGGCGACGCGTGTCATCTACGGCGCCCGCGTGTCGCTCACGGTCGGCATGGTGGTGGTGCTGGTGGGGGCTTTGTTCGGAACGCTGCTTGGTGCCTCCGCGGCCTATGCACGGGGCTGGGCGGAGGAAGGCCTGATGCGGCTGACCGACCTGGTGTTCTGCTTTCCGCCGATCATCCTGGCGATGGCGATCGCCGCCGCGCTCGGAATCGGCACGGTAAACACCGTCATCGCGATGCTGGTGGTGTGGTGGCCCAAATTCGCCCGCCTTTCCCGCAGCCTGGTGATCTCGCAGCGTTCCATGGAATACGTGGAGGCGGCGCAATCCATCGGCTTCGGTCCGGCCCACATCCTGCTGCGCCAGATCATCCCCAACGCCGTCGGGCCGCTCGTCGTGCTGGTCACCCTCGACCTAGGCAACGCCATCCTGGTGTTCGCCGGCCTTTCCTTTCTGGGCCTGGGCACCGTACCGCCGACGCCGGAATGGGGTTCGATGGTCGGGGAAGGGCGCGAGTTGGTACAGCAATGGTGGGTGGCCACCTTTCCGGGTCTGGCCATCCTGACGGTGGTGATGGCGTTCAACTTCATGGGCGACGGCTTCCGCGACTGGCTCGATCCGCATGCCAACCGCCGCTGAGCCGCTGCTGCAGGTACGCGATCTTCGTACCTGGTTCCTGACGGATTCCGGTCCCGTCCGCGCGGTGGACGGCGTCAGCTTCGACGTGCATGCCGGCGAGACGCTGGGCGTGGTGGGGGAGTCCGGCTCCGGCAAGAGCGTCTGTGCCAAGTCGATCATGCGCTTGCTCGACGAGCCGGCGCGGATAGTCGGTGGTTCGATCTTGTTCAAGGGGCGCGACCTCGCACATCTCGACGACGAAGGCATTCGCGCGGTGCGCGGACGCGAGATCGCCATGGTGTTCCAGGACCCGATGACGTCGCTGAACCCGGTCCTCCGCATCGCGCGACAGCTCATCGAGGCGATGACGGCGCACGGCCGCTTCACCGTGGCGGCGGCGCGCAGTCGGGCCATCGATCTGCTGCGGCGCATGGGCGTGGCCTCGGCCGATCGCACGGTGAATTCGTTTCCGCATCAGTTCTCCGGTGGCATGCGCCAGCGCGTGATGCTGGCCATGGGCTTCTCCAATCAGCCTTCCCTGCTCATCGCGGACGAGCCGACGACTGCGCTCGACGTGACGATCCAGGCGCAGATCCTGGACCTGCTACGCGGGCTGAATCGAGATCTTGGCACCGCTGTCATCCTGATCAGCCACGACCTCGGGGTGATCGCCAACATCTGCTCGCGGGTGCTGGTGATGTACGCGGGCGAGGTGGTCGAGGAGGGGGCGCCCGAGGAACTGCTGACCGATCCGCGCCATCCTTACACCTGGGCGCTGCTGCACGCCGCGCCGCGGATCGATGCGCAGACCGAGGATCGCCGGCTGATCACCATTGAAGGCCAGCCGCCGGACCCGCGCGCCTGGCCGTCCGGCTGCCGCTTTCGGGCGCGATGCCCTTTCGCGGTCGAAAAATGCGCCGAACATCCCGAACTCTTGCCGGTAGCCGCCGGCCGCTCGGCTCGGTGCTGGGTGACCCAGGAGGGCGGCTCGCTGCACACGCCCGAACGCGCGCGGGTGACGGCTGCCGCGTCCGTCGATCCGTCGCCAGCGGTGCCGATTCTCGAGGTCTCGGGCCTGCAGAAGCATTTTCCGCTGGCAAAGGAGGCCTTCTTCGCCCGCCAGCGCGTGTTGCGCGCCGTCGACGGCGTCGACCTGCAGGTCTTTGCCGGGGAAACCGTCGGGTTGGTGGGTGAATCGGGTTGCGGCAAGTCGACGTTGGCGCGGCTGGTCACCCGGCTGCACGAACCGACCGACGGCAAGATCATCTTTGCCGGCACCGACATCACCCATGCCAGCCAGGCGACGATCCGCCCCCTGCGACGACGCATGCAGATGATCTTCCAGGACCCGTACGCGTCACTCAATCCGCGCATGACGATCGGCGAGATCCTCGCCGGTCCGTTGGTCCTGCACGGCATCGCCGAGGATGCGGCGGCCGCCCGCTCGCGGGTGGACGAACTGCTCGACCTTGTCGGCCTGCCAAGCCAGTCGGTGCGACGTTTTCCGTACGAATTCTCCGGTGGCCAGCGGCAGCGCATCTCGATCGCCCGAGCACTGGCCGTAGGCCCGGATTTCGTGGTGGCCGATGAACCTATCTCGGCGCTCGACGTCAACATCCAGGCACAGATCATCAACCTGATGGTCGACCTGCAGGAACGCCTGGGGCTGACCTATTTGTTCATCGCACATGATCTCGCGGTGGTGCGCCATGTCTGCGACCGCATCGCGGTGCTCTACCTCGGCAAGATCATGGAGGTGGGACCGGCCGCAGCCTTGTTCGCGCGTCCGCTGCATCCCTATACGCGCACCCTGATTTCCGCCGCGCCGGTGCCGGATCCACGCGTGGAGCGCGCGCGCCGCCACGTGCCGATGAAGGGCGAACCGCCGAGCGCGCTGAACCCGCCGAGCGGGTGCCGATTCCGCACGCGCTGCCCGATCGCCGAGGAGCGTTGTGCCCGGGAGGAGCCGCCACTGCTGGAGTCTGCCCCTGGTCAGCGCGTCGCCTGTCACTTCCCGGGGCGGCTCAGTCCTGCCAATCCTGGCGACATCTGACAATCGTCAGCTCTTCGATCCCGTCGGCGAAAAACAGAAGATGTGAAACACCGGTATTGTAAGCATCGGCTTGGTGCTGCAGACGTGACTGCGGCCGTCGCCGAAGAGGTCGGGCTCACCGACCGCAAAGGCCGGCACCGGCACCCAGCGGCGAAATTCCGGGATCCACACCGACCAGCTTCCGTCATCTTCGTTGCGGGCGCGCACCGGCCGACAGTCTTCACCGTTGCAACAGTTGCCTTTGCCGGTGGTCGGCTTCCAGTCCTGATACTGATCGTGCTGCTCGGCGTGCCCGCAGCCGAATGCCCCGTATTCACAGTCCTCGGCCTGCGCCCGATTGTTCGAGACCGTCAGCGCCATTGCTGCAACGAGGAACATGTTCACGCATAGCGCGCGAATCGCGGTCGATGATTTCATCCCTGCGGGAAACGCGACGCCACCACATCGGTTGCGCCTCGTGCGCCGGCCTCCGGATGATCACGGGGAGCGGGAGGTCAGTACACGGCTTCCAGGATCGGGACGATCTCCTGCGCGCCCTGGATCGGCCTCGGATTGCTGAAGGTCCAGTCGTCCTTCATGCAGTTCGTGGCGATGCGCATGAGATCGTCGCGCTTGACGCCGACGTCGCGCAGCCGCCGCGGCAGTCCGAGCCCCGCGATGAAGCGGTCCAGCACTTCGGCGGCGGGTTGGCCGGGCGCACCGAGTGCGGCGCTGATCTCGGCCTGGCGATCGCGATTGACCTCGGCATTGAAAGCCAGCACCGCCGGCAGCATTACGCACGATGTGTAGCCGTGCGGGACGCCCGCACTGCCGCCCAGCACATGGCCAATGGCGTGGCTCGCGCCCATGCGTGTCCCGGTGACGATGCCGGTCATCGAGATCCAGGCGCCGATCTGGCAGTCGAGCCGGGCCGCAAGATCGAGCGGGTCCCGCTTGACGGCCGCCAGCCCGCGGCCGAGCAGGCGCAGGGCCTGCAATGCCGTGCTGTCGGTGTAGGCGTTGCCGTCGATCGAGCAATATGTCTCGACCGCGTGGTCGACGGCGCGTATGCCGGTCGAAAGCCACAGCGCCTCCGGCGTATGCACGGTGATGGCCGGATCGAATATCACGGCGAGCGGGATGAGGCCGGGATGGATATAGGCCTGCTTCAACCGCAGCCTGGGCTCGGTGACGCCGGCGCGAGCATTGAACTCGCCGCCGCTCAGCGTCGTCGGCACGCAGATCTGGCGAACCGTCGGCGCCCGATACTGGGGGAGGCTGCGCTTACCCGTCACTTCGTCCACCACCGTACGGAAAGGTTCCAGCCCGTCCGGTTCGCGGATGTCATGTTCCAGGCAGATGGTGACCGCCTTGCCGCCGTCGGTCGTCGAGCCACCGCCGACACTGAGCAGCAGGTCGCAGCCGGCCTCGCGCGCCTTGTTGGCGCAGGCGATCACGGCATCGCGCGGGCTGTGTGCCGGCATGTCGTCATGCACGCCGGCGTAGCGCGAGCCCAGCGCGGCGGCGATTTGCCTGACCGCGTCTGTCTCGCGATTGAGCGTCTTGCCGGCGAGGATGAACACCCGCCGGGCGCCCAGCCGCTCGGCCGCCTCGACGACGGCTTCGGCGGCCGGACGGCCGAACGTCACTCGGTCCATCCCGGTGAAGACGATCTCGCCGGTACGCATGGCAGCGCTACGCTGCGCGAACGAGGCTGACGACGGCGCCTTTGCCTCGGACCTCCGCTTCTTCGAACTCGGCCGCAGCGATCGCCCGATCGAGAGCGGCGCGCAATGCCTTGGCCGATTCCAGGGTGATCTCGGCCGCAGCCCGGGCTCCGGCATCGAGGCTCGTGTTCATGAAGTCGAGGGTGATGACATCACCCAGCGGAGCATGTCGCGCATGATCGTAGGCGACCACGGCCTGCGTGAGCGGAAACCACTCGTCGCCGCGCTTGGCCATGCCTTCGGCGCGAGCGATCTCGATGATCGACGTGCACATCGCGCGCCTCCTATTTCTTGGCCAGGTGCTTGCCGAAGAAGGCGTGCACCTTGCTCCAGCCGTCCATGCACTGGTCGACGCGGTAGAGCGGCCGATGCCAGTAGAAGAAGCCGTGACCGGCGCCGTCATAGCGGTGGAACTCAAAATTCTTGCCGTGCTTCTTGAGTTCGGCCTCGTGCTGGTCGACCTGCTCGGGGCTGGGCGCGCGGTCGTCGTTGCCGAACAGACCGAGAAGCGGGCAGGAGAGGTCCTTGGTCATGTCGATAGGCGCGACCGGCGTCTTGGCGTTCAGTTCCTCCTTGCCCATCACCACGCGACCGCCCCACAGGTCGATGCAGGCATCGACGTCCTTCTTCTGGCAGGCATAGATGAAGGCATGCCGGCCGCCCGAGCAGGAACCGAACAGGCCGACCTTGCCGTTGAGATTGGGCTGGGCACGCATCCATTGCACGGCGGCGGCCGTGTCGCCGACCATCTGGGAATCGGCGATGCCGCCGTCGGCGCGCACCTTGGCCGCGACGTCGTCGGGGTTTCCGTCACTGCCGCCGCCCTCGCGCTCATAGAGATTGGCGCAGATCGCGATATAGCCGTGATGCGCGAAGCGCCGCGTCGTCTCGATGTAGAGTTCGCTCCAGCCCGGCAGATGGTGGATCAGCACGACGCCCGGGAAGGGGCCCGCGCCGGCCGGCTTGGCAACGTAAGCGGTGATCGACGTGCCCTTGTCGCCTTTCAGGGTCACGTTCTCGCAAGTCATGCCGCGGTAGAATGACATCGATTCCTCCATGAGCGGTCCGCACGACCAACCGTCGCACGGTTCGTGCTGTCGGGCCAAGCCCTTGGCACGACTGGCGAAATTGCCCTTCGAGTGTTGAATTAAAAAGCCGCCCAAGGCGGCTGGAAAAGCGCACTTCCGGGAGCGGCCAAGATGGGGTCTCGCCCTACTGATGCGACCCGCTATGGCCGCTCCCGGTGTGGCGTCCGTGTATTCCCGCTATGCCGATGCCCGAACGTCTGCGTCAGCAATCGTTGCGGCACGATGGCCCGGTGGAAGCATGCGAACCTCCTTCTGCTGACGACGATGGGACAATCCAGACACGAGACACCGATGCTGTCAATGCCGGGCGCGCCTGCGCGCTGTGTTCAGTTGAGCAATATAGTATGGCGGGCGTCCCGTTGTATGCTGACGGGCGAGTAGGAGGCGTAGTCAGGAGTAAGGAACCAAGAAGCAACGGGGAGACTCCCATGCTGAGGGTCGTCGTCGCGGCGCTCGCCGCGCTGTTGTCGCTGTCGCACGTAGAAGCCAGGGCACAAGCGTATCCGTCGAAGCCCATCAGATTCGTCATTCCATTTGGTGCCGGGTCTGCCACCGACGCTCTCGCCCGCATCATTGGCCAGGACCTGGAGCAGGCGCTCGGCCAGCCGATCATCGTGGTGCAGAAACCCGGCGCCGACGGCGCGCTGGCGGCGGGCGAAGTCAAGCGCGCGGCGCCCGATGGCTACACGTTGCTGTTCGGCACCAACAGCCCGCTTGCGGTTGCGCCTAACATGCAGAAGGAGCCGCCCTACAACGTCGTCACCGATTTCACGCCCATAAGCTTTCTTGGCGAGAACAGCTTCTTCCTCGTGGTCCATCCGTCGGTGCCGGCCAACTCGCTGGCCGAGCTCATCGCTGTGGCCAAGGCGAGCCCCAAGCCGCTGAACTACGCGGCGGGCAATACCTATGCCTTCGTGTCGATGGCGATGCTGGCGAGGCGGAACAAGATCGAGCTCGAGGCAATCCGCTACAAGTCGGAACCGGATGCGATCGCCGATCTGCTCTCCGGTCGTGTCCAGGTCATGAACGGCACCGCAACGTCGGTGGCCGCGCACGTGAAGGCCGGCAAGCTGAAGGCGCTCGCCACCATGCTGGACGTGCGCAGTCCGCTGATGCCGGAACTCCCTACGCTTGTCGAATCGGGCCAGAGTCAGTTCCCGATCGTACCGTGGTTCGCGCTGGTCGGCCCGGCCGACATGCCGGCCGACGTCGTGGCCACCATGAACAAGGCTATGGTGGCCGCGCTCGCCAAGCCCGCGGTGAGGGAGCAGGTGGAGCGGCACGGCTTCATGCCGAAGTCATCCACGCCGGCGGCGCTTGGGGCCTACATGAAGGAGCAGCTCGTCGTCTGGCAGACCGCCCTGAAAGACTCCGGCATCGAACCGCAATGATCAGACGCCTGGCCGTTCTCGCGCTGGCGGCCTTGCTCCTGGCGACGGCTGCCGCACACGCGCAATATCCCGACAAGCCGGTACGGATCATCGTGCCGTTCATCGCGGGCAGCGCGCCGGACGTCGCGGCGCGACAGGTGGCGCAGCGCCTGACCGCGAGCTTGGGCCAGCAATTCGTCGTCGACAACAAGCCAGGCGCGGCCGGCAACATCGGCGCCGAAATCGCGGCCCGCGCCGCGTCTGACGGCTACAGCCTGATGCTGATGACCAGCAGCCACGTCCTGAACCCTTTGCTCTACGCCAAGGTGAACTACGACCCGCTGAAGGACTTCGTGCCGGTGACCATGATCACCCGCATCCCCTCGCTGATGGTGGTGCCGCCGGCGTCGCCGGCAAAATCGGTCGTGGAGTTCGTTACGCTGGCCAGGTCGATGCCCGGCAAGCTGAACTACGGATCCGGTGGCGCCGGCAGCCTGGCGC
The DNA here is from genome assembly GCA_902825855.1 of uncultured Rhodospirillales bacterium. Taxonomy (GTDB): domain Bacteria; phylum Pseudomonadota; class Alphaproteobacteria; order Reyranellales; family Reyranellaceae; genus Reyranella. The sequence continues at coordinate 24,458 of CADECW010000094.1, forward strand.
ATCTGTCGGCAGAAGCGTTCCGGTTGGCGGCGCGGATCGACTACACCCATGTGCCGTACAAGGGAGCGCCCGACATCGTGCTGGCGCTGATCGGCAAGCAAATCGAGGTCGGTTTCCCGACCATGCCGACCGCCTTTCGGCCGGCCCAGCAGGGCACGTTGCGGGCGCTGGCGGTGACCAGCGCCAGCCGATCCAAGGTGATGCCGGATGTGCCGACGCTTCTGGAAGCGATGCCCGATGGTTTTGCGCTCGATGCCTGGCTTGCCTTGGCGGCGCCGGCCGGCACGCCGTCGTCGATCGTTACCCGACTTTACGCCGCACTGGCCGAAAGCCTGAAGGACCCGGCCTTCCGCGCTGCGCTGGACAGCGACGGATCCGAGGTCGTGTTCAACAGCCCGGCCGAATTCGCCACTCTGCTGCAGTCCGAGACGGCCAAGTGGCAGGCGCTGATCACGCGGGTGGGCGTGAAGCTCGAATAGCGATCAGATCCGCCGCCATAGCGGCCAGGTCGCCGCGAGTGCCAGCAGGCCCATTGCGCCTGTCATCGCTGTCGCCTGCGGTGCACCGATCCGGTCGGCGAGCCAGCCCAGCCAGACGAAGCCGATCGGGCCGGTGCCGATGCATACCGACAGCACGCCCATGATGCGCGCGCGCATCTCGACCGGCGCGGCGAGATAGACCGTCGTCGCCTGCAACGTGGAAAAAGCCGCGCCGGCGAGACCGGTTATCAGGAGCGCTGCACCCGCCGAGAGCACTCCGGGTGCCAGCGCGAAGGCGATCAGCGACAGGAGGTAAACCACGACGCCTCCGACATACGCCCGCGCGTGCCAGCCCGGTGTCAGCCACATTGCCAGCAGCACGGCTCCCACGAAGGAGCCGGCACCGTCGACGCTGGTCAGGAGCCCTACGCCTTCCGGCCCCAGGGAGAGCTGATCCCGGCCGATCACCGGGATCATGCTGGTAAAGGGCCAGGCGAAGATGTTGTAGATGATCGTCACCAGCATGATGGCGCTGAGCCGCGCATCCTTCACGACCATGACGATGCATGCCCAGGTGCGGGCGAGAACCGCCTCGGCACCCGGCGTTGCCGGCATGTGCGTACGCACCGTCAGTGTCGCGACGATTGCCGTGGCATACATCACCACGCTCAGCACGAAGGCGCCTTCGATGCCGATGCCGGCCAGCAGCAGGCCACCGACCGTGGGACCGACCATACGGCTCGAATTGGCGGCGCCGACATCCAGTGCCATGGCGGTCGCCATGCGATCGCGGCCCATGATCTCGCCCATGATCGTCCGGCGAAGCGGGTTGTCGGTCGCCCAGCCGCAGCCGCTGACGAAGCTCGCCGCGGCAAAGTGCCAGACTTCGAGCGTGCCCACCCAGGCGACGACCGAGAGCGAGGCCGACGTCAGGGTGAGAAGCGCGACCATCCCGGCAAGGGTAAGTCGCCGGTCGAAGCGGTCGGCAAAGGCGCCGAGAAAAGCGCCGAACAGGCCCATCGGCAGCAGGCGCAGCATGGTCATCATGGCGACGACGAAGGCCGAGCCGGTCTGCTGGTAGACGACGACCCCCATCACCACCGTCTCCAGCCAGCGTACGGTCGAGACGATCATGCCGACGTACCACAGCCGCCAGAAGTCTGCCGGAATGGAGCGGAGCAGTTGCCGGAACGGTATGTCGGAGGTGTTGTTGCCGCTCATGCGGCGACGGTCGCGATTTGCATCGGTGCGACAGTTCTCTCGTAGTTCGGATGGGCGCGCGCGACCTTTCGGAAGGTCGGTGATGCTGAAGGTAAATTCAACGGCGTTCAATGAGCACGTAGCGGTCTCGGCTTCGCCGTACGGCCTGGTGTGATGCCTGTCGATTCAAGTACGTCGTTGCCGCTCTTCGTCGCGCCGGTCGGCTTTGGCGACCCGCACGCCCTTCACATGTCGGATGTCATCTTCGCCTGACGGTTCGGCCCCCACGGGGCGGCACTGGCTGGCCCGTGTTTTTCGCATGCGGCGCGGGCGTTCCTGCGGTGTACTCTCGGTCAGGGTTTCCCGGGAGGATGCGACGATGAGCTACGACCTCGTCATCAAGAACGGCACCGTGGTCGATGGAACCGGTGCGGCGCGCTATCAGGCAGACGTCGCCATCGCCGACGGCAAGGTCGCCGAGATCGGCAAGGTGACGGAAGGCGCCCGGCGCACCATCGACGCAGACGGGCTGGTCGTCGCGCCGGGCTTCGTCGATCCGCACACCCACTACGATGCTCAGATCTGCTGGGACGGTGCCGTGACGCCATCGTCATGGCACGGCGTGACCAGCGTCGTCATGGGCAACTGCGGTGTCGGCATCGCGCCCTGCAAGCCCGAAACGCGCGAGATCGCCATGCGCGACCTGGTCAACGTCGAAGGCATCCCGTTCGACGTTCTGAACAAGGGCATCACCTGGGATTGGGAGACTTTCCCGCAGTTCATGGACGCCGCGGCCGCGCGCAAGCCGTCGCTCAACCTCGGCTTCATCGCGCCGCTGACGCCGTTCCGTCACTACGTCATGGGCGACGCCTCGATCGAACGGTCGGCGACCGCGGAAGAGACGGCAAAGATCGCCAAGCTGATCGGCGAGGCGGTCGATGCCGGCGCACTCGGCTTCTCTTCGACGACGCTCAACCAGCATCTCGGTTTCGAGGGAAAGCCGCTGGCTTGCCGCAACGCCAGCCGCGAGGAGATGAAGGCCTACGCGAACGAGCTCAAGAAGCGCGACAAGGGCGCCATCGAGATCGCGCTGACCCGTCAGGTCGGCGTGCTGGAACAGGACCAGTGCGAGCTCCTCGACTTCCTGCTGACAGAGAGCGGGCGGCCCGTGACCTTCATTGCGCTGTTCGACCGCGACGACATTCCCGAGGCGGTGCGCGACACGCTGCGCCGAGCCGCGCCGATGATCGCCAAGGGTGCCAGGCCGCAGACCTCTCCGCTGCCGCTCACCCGCGAAGTCGACATGAACAATCCGTTCTCGTTCGCCGCCTTCCCGGCGTGGAAGCGGGTGTTTGCCGACACCAACAAGGAAGCGCAGAAGAAGGTCTACGCTGATCCTGCCTTCCGTAACGCCTTCCGCCACGATCTCAAGAACCCGACGGGCTTCAGCAACTGGGGGCGCATCGGCGTCTATGCCGTCAAGAACCCGGCGCTGAAGAGCTTCGAAGGCAAGTCGATCGCCCAGATCGCCGAGGAGCAGGGCAAGGACGGCGTCGATGCCTTTCTCGACCTGGTGCTGGCCGACAACCTGCAATGCGAGCTCACCATGGCCTCGTGGAACACCCGCGAGGACCGGATGAAGGAGCTTTTAAACAACAAGTCGATCCTGATGGCGCTGGGCGACGGCGGCGCGCATGTCGACATGCTTTGCGACGCGGGTTATCCGACTTATCTCCTCGGCACCTGGGTCCGCGAGAAGCAGGCGATCACGCTGGAGGAGGGTGTGCGCAAGCTCACCTCCGATCCGGCGGATCTCTTCGGCCTGAAGGACCGAGGCCGACTGACCAAGGGTGCGCCGGCCGACGTGGCGATCTTCGATGCCGAGCGCATCGGCTCCAAGAACCACGGCGAGCGGCGCTACGACCTCCCGGGTGGCGCCAAGCGCATCGTCATGCCGTCGCAGGGCGTCGAATACACGATCGTCAACGGCGCGCTGACCTGGGAGCAGGGCAGGCTCACCGAGGCCAAGGCTGGCAAGGTGCTGCGAGGCTAGGACCCGAACGGCCCTGTCATCCCGCCCGGAGCGAAGCGGAGCAACTGTATTGTTGAGTAGACGCTCGAGCGGACGGGCGAGGGAC
>CADECW010000095.1 GCA_902825855.1 uncultured Rhodospirillales bacterium
CTGCCCAGCTTATTTGCCCGGGGAGGGGCCTCGGCGTTCTCCATGAGAAGCGGCTCGACGACGCCCCAAGGGGCAATGAACTCGCCCCGCACTTGGTCCACGGGCTCAGGATCGCGCTCCAATACCCCCACCGCCAAACCGCCGCGGGCCAATGTCGTGGCGAGTGCGCAGCCTGCGATCCCGCCTCCAACTATGACGACATCGTATGACTGCATCGTTCCCCACTTTGCCTGGATGTGAGGTCAGTATTCGCCAGCCGCGGGTTGGTGGCATGCGAAGGCAGCAACCTCAATCTACTTGAGTCACTTTCTCCCAATCCGCCAGCGCCTTAGAGCCGTGACAAGTATGCCGCAAACAGCCCAGACCGCCATGCCGAAGGCTAGCCAGACAAGCCACTTAAGCAAGGCCATCATAAGTTCCGGCCGTTCGGATAGCTCCTGCATGGCCGCACCTTCTTGAGTTTTCAATGCCAAAACGGCACTTGGGTGATCATCACCAAGCATACGAGGAAGCGAATTGGAGCCATTGAGCTAAATCAAGATTCGGTGCCTTCCGCTCGCTGGAGCCGACGCCTTCGTGAAGCGAGCGGGGTCATTTACTGCGGAAAGTCGACAACCGGCTTTGAGCAACAGTGTTGCGCGCTGAGGAACGGGTATGGATAGGCAATGAAGCCGCAACCTTTGCCTGGCCGCACTCGTTCTAAGTGCATGCTCGCCTACGCAGTGCCCTTTGCACTTCTAGTGGCCATAGGTGGAAGTTTCAGCGTGATGGCCACCTTGACTGCGCGTGAAGTGAAAAGGCGCATTCGGCGTTGATCCGCTGGAGGAGCGGAGAGAGCGGACGTAAGCGTGATGAATGTTACCGATCGCTAATTGTGAAGGCCGCATTCTAGGGGTGGAGCCACTTTATCCCGAAATACGGAACTCCACTTTGGGCAGTCGTGGTTTCGCCTTGCCCGAGATGGAGTTAGGTCTCTCCCACCCGATTGCCCTTCAGCCCCAAAAGCAACTGGGGGAGAGTCGGCTAGGCCCCGTACGACTCCGAACCTCGTGCGGGGCCGCCTGCCTCAATCCGACCGTATCGGATTGCCCTTGCTCGATCGGCCGAGTGAAGAGTTAGTGGAGAACGCCGGCCGGGCCAATTCACAACCCCGCCTTCGGGCACGTGTGACGAAGATCACAGCCCTCTCGCTAGTTGGTTGTAGCTTCGTGGAGCACGGCGGCCGAGACAATCCTAAGCAATAAGCTAAATGGCAAGGAAGAAAACTGCCCCGAAGATTGGAAGGCCGCTCAAAGTCAATGGAGCCGCCATAGTCAGCGTGCGCGTGGCCGCATACATGAATGCCGCGATAGAGTGGTGGAGCAAATCCGCCAGGCTGTCACGGCCAATGCCGTGCGGCGGATGCTTGAGCTGGGCCTGAAGTCAAACCCTAGAAGCTAGGCACGTCAGGTTGGCGCCGACGTAGCGGCGGCTGGGTCGTGACCAGATTGTTCTGGCAGCCTCCCGACCTCGCGCCGGCTCCGGCGTCGCGGGTTGACGGGTTGTCCGCCCAGAACCACTCTCAACCACCGGGCAGGCAGGGGGAAGCATGGAAGACCAATCGCGGGCTCAAGCCATTGCCGCACTTCGGCAAATCATCGCTGGCATGAAGACATCACAGGCACTTCACGTAGCGGCAAAGCTTAGTGTTGCAGACCACCTCTCGCGAAAGCCTATGAAGGCCTCTGAACTGGCGACTGCCACCGGAACAGATCCAGCGGCCCTGCATCGCTTGATGAGAGCACTGTGCGCGCTTGGTGTTTTTGCAGAATCGAGCGGCGGTGAATTTTCGCTAAACCCTGCGTCCGAGATGTTACGGTCCGATGTCCCAGGCTCCTTTCGCGCTGCCGTCTTGTTCCTAGTAGGAGACGTGCGCTGGCGCTGTTGGGCGGATCTGCTCGGAACCGTCCGCAAAGGAGTCGGAGGAGCGGAGGGCGCGCTTGGAATGGAGCTATTTGATTTCTATGCCGCACACCCGGAAGAATCGGAGATTCACGATGAGGCGATGAGGGCTTTGTCAGCGGCCAGTGTACGAGCGGTGCTTGAGGCGTTTGACTTTGCCCAAGCAGGCACCGTCGTGGATGTGGGTGGTGGTACGGGAGAGCTATTGGCCGCGATCCTGGCGGCCAATCCATCCCTTCGAGGAGTCTTGTTCGATTTGCCCCATGTCGTCGCGCAGGCGACACCCATTTTGACGGAGCACAAGGTTGTCGACCGGGTAAAGGTCGTTGGTGGCAGCTTTCTCGAGACTGTCCCAACCGGCGGCAACACTTACTTGATGAAGTCGGTGATCCATGACTGGGATGATGCGCGGTCAATGGCGATCCTCCGCAACTGTCGGAAGGCCATGACTTCGGGTGATAGGCTGCTAATCATTGATCGGCAGTTGCCGGAACTCGGACAGTCGGGGATGGCGGAAACCTTCCTGACCGACCTTGAGATGTTGGTGATGACCGACGGCGGGCGGGAACGTACTAGCGAAGAATTTGCGAAACTCCTAGCAGACACCGCCTTTACGTTGGTCAAGACGGTGTCGACAACGTCGCCACTCAGCATTTTTGAGGCCCGTCCCATTTAGTGACTGCTTTGGCTCGACTGGATGAGTGACCGCAATGGCGGATCTTGGCCCTCGTGCGCTGGCTTTGCGCTTGCGCAAAGCGCTCTCCGTCGATGTGGCCGGCAAGCCGGGGATTTATCGTAGTCCCGCCCTCATCGCATCGCGTGCGAGGATACGCAGCAAAGTCGACGTCGATCGCGCCATCGACTATGCGCGTGCACAGGGTTGGCTAGAAGTCGACGATGAGCGCAATGTATGCCTCACAGACAAAGGCGCTCGGATGAGCTAGCGCTGTCTCAGTCCGGATTTGAACGCTGTTCGGCCGAAGCCACCATTGCTTCCCACATTTGGGCTGTCTGCATCATCATCTTCTTGGCTTCAAAATCATTCATGCCGTCGGCCTTGGCGCGAACTTCGGCGGCCTTCGCCCGGTAGTATTCAGCGCGTCGCTCGGTGTTGTTGTCTTCCACAGTTTCCCTCTCATCGCCAAACGGCAGTGCTCGGGAGTGGGTTGCCAAGTTCGACAAGGGATATAGGCCGGATGGACCAACTAGCGCAACGCGACAAGCTCCAGCGCCGACGATCCGCCTCCAACGAGCAGGCCTATGCCGAGGAGCACGAGCGCCGCGATTGCGACTTGCCGCGTGATGTCGATCAGTTCCGCCATCATTCTATCTCCCAACGAATGAGCGGTGGGCCCGCCCAGCTTGGGGGACTGGGCGGGCTATGCAACCGGGTGTGTGGGGCGCTCTACATTGGGGAATAGAGCGGGTTGCTATTGGAGAACACTCCACCGCCTTATTTGTTTCGGCCGCAGTGTCGCGGTCACAGTTCGGCCACAGCGTGGCAGACGGCAGGACACCGGCCTCGGCAAAAGAGAAAGGGCGGCCGAAGCCGCCCTCAGCATTCTCGACATCGCGCCGTCAGACCTTGAGGTTTACCGCCGCCTCTCGGCCGCGCTCTGACTGAACCTCGAAGCTGATCTTCTGGCCTTCATTGAGGCCCTGCAGGCCTGCGCGCTCGACAGCGCTGATGTGTACGAACACATCCTTGCCGCCGCCATCGGGTTGGATGAAGCCGAAGCCCTTCTGGGAGTTGAACCACTTGACCGTGCCTGAAGCCATTGTCTGTATCCTGGTAGGTGTATGCGAGAGTGCGCCGCTATCACGACGCTAGTTCGCTGAAGGAGTCCACACTGAATTTCTGCATCGGGACAGCAGATGTCCGGTGATTCGGTATTGCTCCGCCATGGCTGAGGCGACCTAGCTACGATCAGCTTGGGAGGTGCCTCGTGGAAACCATTTGGGCCAAATGGCAAGCGAGTGAAGGTGCCGCTCCCTGCGAAATGTCAAGGATCGGTATAGCTTCTCCCGCCAAACTCATTGCCGCCCATCGCTCAACCGATTGCCGCTTGGCGCGACGAGGTCGGAAACAGGGGAGCTCGCGATGATCACAAGGCTCGTAATTGTGTCCGCTTGTTTCTTGGCGTCGATCGGTGCCGCCGATGCCGATACATGGCGTCAGGCCGGAAAGTGGCGTTTGAGGCCTGTGCTGATAGACCAATGGTCCGTGTTCACTTGCAGGGCTTCGCTTCCGGGGCGGTTCTGGGATTTCACGTTACAAGGCTCAGAGCTACGTGCATCAGGCCCCGAAGGCATGACTTGGGCAACAACGGTGGCGGGAGACGGATCATTCAACGTGAGTTTCGATGGTTTGTGGCAAGGGCAATCATTTGCCGCCGAGACCAAGGGGAACGTCGACTCGAACTGGGCAATTCAGCACAACAAGACGGCTATGTGCTGGTTCCATTTGATGCCGCCTGAGGGTCCCGATTCAAGATAGGCCCACTATCATCTCGCGTCAGGGGGCCTGCACCAGGTGGGTGAACAAGCAATTGGCAGTTGGTGGCGATCCGATGGCTCGCCAGATTCAAAATCAGACTCGCTGGAGCGTTTTCTCATGCTGGTGAGTCTTGGATCCATCCACAGGCCAAAACCTTTGTACGGCTCAAAAGCCGGCCCTAGCGGCGATTTCATGCTACCGGCCAAGAGACGAGGGCCGGTTTTGCCGCAACTTCGCAACCTCGCTCACAGGGACCTGCTTGCTGTTCACAGCCGACTCATCGCCAACATCCGGTCGGCCTCAGCGGCATCTGTGTCGGGCTTGTTCTCGGGAAACCCGACGGTAGTTCGGCAGTGAGGCCAAAAGCATAGTTGAGCATGAGCCAATCAGGCTAAAGGAGAGCCTGGCGAGGCTCATGAACAGCCTCGCCGAACCGCTACTGTCTCCGGGCTTGGCGTTTTGCAGCACAACGCTGCTGACCGTCCCTCGAAAGGGGCCTCCGAAGAGGCCCCTCCCGTCTCAGTTGCTTAGGCCATAATCCAGTAGTCAGCCTGCCAGTGCAGGCCGACCAACACGCTGTCCCCGTTGGCGGGACTCCCGCCCCAATTGACGTTGAACGTCACGCCGTGGTCGTCCAGCGCGGCGTCGCTCAGTGCCACGCTCTCGTTAGGGTTGCCGTTGTTCAACACCAAGCTGTTGAACCCGTCGTCGGAGTTGAAGTCCGCGATGGTCGACTTCTCGTTGCCAGTCAGGCCGGTCTGCGTAGCAGTGAGCGTCCCACTGAAGTTGAAGTCGAAACCGCCGTCGTTCGAAAGCGTGAACGCCAGCGACTGGCCGTTCAGATTGCCGCCACCAGCCGTGAAGGTCTTGGAGGTGTCGCCACTGGCGTGCGCGGCGTACTGGTCCGCCGTCCCAGTCAGATCGACCGTGACAGTGTTGCCAATCTCGGCATGTCCGTCACTGATCTTGAAGTCGAAGGCGAACGAGTTGGTCTCGCCATTCTTGAGAACGTCGAGCGCCCGGCTGTTCTGGTCGATCAGCAGGGAGCGGCCGTCGGCGTCCAGCGAAGCCCACAATGGCAGGCTGTTGCCGCCGAAGTTGAGGCTGCCCTGGACGATCGAAAGCGCATCACCGTCCACGTCGCTGGCGCCGGAGAGCAGGTCGATCTTGATGATATCCGAGCCCAGATTGGTGATCTGGTGCGCGGTATTGTAGACTGACTGCGTCTCGGTACCGGCGATATGGAGCGCCGCTGCCGTCGGCAGGTCGTTCGTCCCGACCATGTTGACGTGAACGGTGTCGACGTTCGTAACGTGTCCGTCGCTCACTCCGAAGTTGAAGTAGAACGTCTCGTGTTCACCTTCCTTAAGGTAATCGAAGCCACTCCAGTTCTGATCGATGATCAGGGTGTGACCATCCTGGGCCAGCGAGGACCAGGGTGTCATGTTGACGGTGACGGGCGTCAGAGTGTCACCGTCCGCGTCGGTAGCACCACCTAGAAGGTCGACCGTCACGTCGCCCGCACCTTCCTTCGCGAAGACAGGGTGCTGGTACACCACCAACTCCGGCCCATCGTTCGTCCCGGTCAGGTTGATGGTGATGTGGTTGTCGACCACACCACCCTGGCCGTCGCTCACCTGGAAGTTGAGCGTGAGCGAGTCATGCTCACCCACCTTCAGATGATCCAGCGCCCGGCTGTTCTGGTCGATGATCAACGTGTGACCGTCCTGGGCCAGCGTCGCCCAAGTCGGCAGGCTGTCCAGGTTCAGGATCGACAGAGCACCACCGTCCGCGTCGGTGGCACCGCTCAGAAGATCGACCGTCACGAGGTCGGCATCCCATGGCTGGCTACCAGAGTCGGCGCCACCTGCTGTCTGCGACTCCGTAATCGAGATTTCGATCGGAGACACCACCGGCGCTTCGTTGACGTGGATCACGACCGGGTGGTCCCAGCCCTGAGGTGCGCCATCGTCACCGTTGAAGTGGTCCAGGGCCTCACGGGTGTGGGTCACGACGTTCTTGCCGCTGCCCGAGGTCCAGGTGACCAGCTCCTTGCCGCTCATGAACTGAGCTAGCTGGATCGGGTCATAGCCCTCGACGTGCAACACCGGCGAGGGAGTGCCGGCGATGTCAGCGAGCGGGCCGCTCTTAGACTGCGCGGCCAGAAACAGATCCGATACGGCGAAGTCGCCGTTCTGCAAAGCAGTGCGCAGGCCCGTAGCTTGCTCCAGGCTCATGCCACCCTGCTGGAACAGGGTGTAGGCGATGAAGTCGGCGTGGCTCTCGATCTGGCCGTCGAGCCAGTTCGTGTAGCTGGACGCGAACTGCCCCTCGGTCGAGCCACTCATGAGCCCGCCGACAAAGTTATATTCAGACATTCTCTTTCACTCTTTCAATGCGACGTTGTGATGAAAAATAACCCGCCACTGTCCCTACGCTTGGGTTATCCCAGTCGTCTGGGCCGATTCGGGGGTGGTCAAGGCCGGCGTCGCCGTCACGGTGAGCAGACTACCCCTCGTCGAGATTGCTTCAGGTCCGTTAGATCGCGGACCATCGAACTGCATAAATCTAGGGATCACCGTTATTCCGGACATTGATTGGCTCCGCCACTTCCTTGACCTTGGGCGTCAGGCTTCGCCCAGAACGACAGTGAAAGGGCAGTACCCACGCTCGCGATGAATAACATCAGCAGCGAAAATGCAGAGGCGTCCCGTTGCTGTGTCCCGTCATAAAGAACTGCGAAGACAAATGTGGTTATGGGCGACTGCCACACGGTCGTTGTGAAGGCCTGACGGCAGCGCCATGGACCTGTAGATCTCCAAAGCGAGCGCCGTTACGCCTGGGCTCGATGTCCCGAACGCCGCACCAAGTTGGCATAGATGATGGGCGCCTGGGCAGCGCCCAGCATCGTCACCAGCTCCCGTGGGTCGAGCGGCTTGGTTGTGTCGTCACCTTCGGCGGCATGAAAGCCTCGCAAAGCAAGAGACCCAGCAGTCCCACTGACTGCCGAGCCACCTGTGCGGCCGGTGGATGCGAATGCCCGTTAACGCTCGGCGGCAGCGATACGCCCGACTTGATCTGCCCGGCGACGGCGATGCCTCTGCGCGGAGGTCAAGTCGCGTGCGAGGCGCGACTGAGATTCGAAGACTAACAGAATCGGTTCAGTATCTCCGCTGCGTGAGTGCTGAACGACCATCGCGGCCGATTTTGCGAACTGAGGTGCATGCACTCTCACTCACGGGGGAGGAAGGTGAACAAATTCCCGCCGGATTCCCGCGAATCTCGCGCTTACCCACAGCAAGATAAGCGCTTTCGCGACCGATGTTTGCTGTGAAGCGAGTCTCCTGAAACAGCGATAAAAGCTATATTTTATCGATGTTTTTAATTGGCGCTCCCTACGGGATTCGAACCCGTGTTTCAGCCTTGAGAGGGCCGCGTCCTAGGCCTCTAGACGAAGGGAGCGAGGCAGGAAGGCGCTTGATAGTCGAAGGGCCGGCTGGGCGCAACCCCAGCCCGTGGCCGGCAGGGGCCCACGATTTGCGATGACCGAGCGCCGAGCAGGGCCTAAGCTCGGCGTCCGCCCGCGGAGGAGACACCAATGGATATGCATATTGCCCAGGATGCGCCCCTGACCGGCGTTGATCTCACTTCCCTCGCTCCCGATGAAGCCGAGGCCATCCTCCGCCGTCAGCTCGCGGCGGCCTATCGTCTGGTCGACCATTTCGGCTGGACCGAGCTGATCTACGGCCATCTTACGGCGCGCGTGCCGGGGGAGCAGGCGCACTTCCTGATCAACCCGTTCGGCCTGAATTACGACGAGGTCACAGCCTCGAACCTGGTGAAGATCGACCTCGACGGCAACAATGTGGGCGAGTCGAAATATCCAGTGAACTACGCGGGCTTCGTCATCCACTCGGCGGTCCACATGGCCCACCAGGCGCGCCACAAGGTGGTGATGCACACGCACACCCGCGCCGGCATGGCGGTCTGTGCCGTGAAGGAGGGGCTGCTGCCCGTATCGATGGCCTCGACGGCCTTCCACGGCAAGCTTTCCTATCACGACTACGAGGGCCCCAGCCTCGATCTCGACGAACGCGGACGGTTGCTGAAGAACCTCGGCGACAACCAGGCGATGATGCTGCGCAACCACGGCATCCTGACGACGGGCCGTACCGTGCCCGAGGCCTTCATCCGTCTTTATCGCCTGGAGCGGGCCTGCCAGATCCAGGTCGATGCCGGCGGCGCCGGCACGCTCAACATCCTGGGCGACAATCTGGCGGCCAAGTCGGGCGCCGACATGGACGCGTTCGCGGAGAGGGAATCGACGGGCCTCGGTGACCTGGAATTCGCTGCGCTGATCCGCAAGCTCGACAAGGTCGACACCAGCTGGCGGCACTGACGCCATTGTCGTTCCTCGGTCTTTGTCCTTGGAACGACCGGCGCTATTTCATGTAGAGCTCGCTCAGCTTGCCGCTCGGCGACTTGATGTCGGTGATGCGCCAACCCATTCCGGTGCGCACCAGGTCGAGCGTGATCTCGGTGGGCTTGCCCAGGTTCTCGAAGCTCACCAGCCCGATTGCCCTGGGCCCTTCGGCCGTGACCGATATGGCGAGCTTGTCGATGTCCCAGTCCTGCGCGTCGACGAAGGGATCGCCGTCGAGCTTGGGTACCTCCCCGCGCCGTTTTGCTTCGCGCATGTCGGCCTCGATTGCTCGGGCGAGATCAGGCGCGAAGAAGCGGTCGACCTGCCAGAACGGCTGTCCCTTGAAGTCGTGGTCGGGATAGGGTGTGTAGATTTCGCGCAAGAATGCCTCGGGCGTCACCGTCTCCTTGGCAGCCTGAGATTGAGCCTGCGCCCAGGCCGACGTCGGCAGCACGCCGAGGGCAGAGAGGATCAGACGACGGCTAGGCACGGAACGAACTCTGGGTGCCGTCGTACAGCACCTTGGCCGACCGCTCGACGGCGGCGTGATGAGCTGCCAGCGCCGCCTCGTCGAGATCGCGCTTGGGCGCCGGATCTGCGTCGAAATTTCCGTAGCGGTCACGGCCGCGCACCAGCATTGCCGAATCGCGTGACTTGAGCTGGCTGACATGAGGCGGGATGTAGCGGATGGCGTAGCCGATCCGCCGGTCGGCCGTGGTGTTGGGCCCCGAACCATGCACCAGCAGCACGTGATGCAGCGACATCTCGCCCGCCCTGAGCGGCACGTCGACGCCTTCGCCCGCCGGCACGTCGACCGCGATCTCCTGGCCGCGCGTCAGCAGGTTGTCGGACGCGAAGGTGTCGCGATGCTCGAGCTGGTTCCTGAGATGGCTGCCCGGCCAGAACTTCATGGCGCCGCTTGCGACCGGGGCGTCGGCGAAGGCGACCCAGGCGGTGATGACGTCGTTGGTGCTGAGGCCCCAGTAGGTCGCGTCCTGATGCCAGGACACGAAGGAGGGCGAGCGCGCCTCCTTGGTGAAGAAGGTCGTGCTCCAGCACAGGATGTCGGGCCCGATGACATCCTCGACCGCGTCGAGGATCCTCGGATGGCGCGCCAGCTCGTTGGCCCAGGTGAAGAGCAGATGCGGCTTCTGCCGCATGTTGCCGCTGAGCGGCCCGCCCAGCGTGCGCTCGTTCGCCTCGAGCCGGTTGCGGTAGGATCGCGTCTCGTCGGTCGACAGGACCTTTACCGGAAAGTGGAAGCCGTCCCGGCGGTAGTTCGCCACCTCGGCGTCTGAAAGAATCTTGGGCATGGTCGAAGCATAGCCGAGGCCGGTGCCGCGACCACAACCAAATCGCCGGACGGGGAGATCAGGATACGGATTTCGGCGGTACGCGCTTCCACGATAGATAGGGGCGACGGCCGGGGCGGCTGGCCTTCGTTCGGCTGGTGCCGGCCGGATGTGCTCCAAGGCTCAGAAGCACTTCCAGAAGATCCAGATGGAGATGGCGTAGACGGTGCAGATCAGTCCTGCGCCCAGCAGGTTGGCCTGCACCACCTTGCCCTTGGGGAACATCCACCAGCCCATGCGGTTGGCCACCCAGGGCACCGCGAAGCCGGTCAGGGCGACACTGAAGATGTTGCCGATGAACAGGTTGAGGGCCCACGGCACGTTTAGCGCGTTCTGCAGGATCGGCGTGCCGAACCAGACGCCCCAAAGGAAGACGATGGGGTAGAGCAGCAGCAGCACGATCATGTCCATCTTCCAGACCGACAGGGTACCGCTTCCGGTCTTCTCGTCGCGGAACCACTGTTCGAAGCCGGTGCCCAGGCGGGCGTGGAACTCCTCGGTCAGCGGCTCGGCTTCCTCGATCAGCCTCTTGCGCACCGGCGACCCGAGCCAGGCATTGAGGTTGGCCTCGGTGTCGAAACGCAGGATGGCGACGTAGTCGTCCTGGATGCCGGGCACGGGCGGCTCGAAGCGATAGCCTTGCAGGCCCGGGGCCTTCGACTGGGCGGCCGCGATCTTGCGCTCCCAGGCTCGATACTCGGTTTCCTTGCCCGGCTTGATGCGGGTGCTGATGACGGCCGAAACTGGAGCAGGCTTCCGCCCACCCTCGTCGTCGCGCACGATGTGCACATCGTCGCGGCCGATCAGGAACGGGGCGGCGCCCTCGATGCGGGTCTGCCGCTCGGTCGAGCCGAGCCAACGCTGCGCATCTTCCATGGTGTGGAAACGCTGCAGGATGACCCAATCGACCTGCAACGGCGGATTGGGCGGCATCAGGCGCTGCTCGACGAAGCCGGGAAAGCTCGCGACGAAACTGCTCGTCTCACCCTGCCAGCGGGCGAAGTCCTCGGATCGCTCAGGCCGCACGGTGGTCTGGGTGACGATGCTGACGGTCATTTGGCCCTGGTCAGTCCGCCTGCGAACAGGCGATCCGGCGTGAAGGGCAGGTGGGCGAAGCGCACGCCGGTGGCGTTGGCCAGCGCATTGGACACCGCTGGCGCCACCGGGTTGATGCCGCACTCGCCCTGGGACTTGGCGCCCAGCGGTCCGATGGCATCGACCGTGTCGGCGAAGAAGATGTCGGTGTGCGGCGTGTCGGCGAATGCCGGGACGCGGCAGTTGCGCAACTGCGGATTCACCATGTGGCCTTCGTCGTGGACCATGTTCTCGATCAGAGCCCAGCCGTAGCCCATGGCGACCGCGCCATCGAGCTGGCCGCGGCACTGCATCGGGTTGATCGGCCGGCCGATATCGGCGGCATGCACGCTATGCAGGATGCGGATCTCGCCGGTGACGCGATGCACGGCCAGGCGCACCCCCTGTACGTTGAAGGCGATGGTGCGCGGCGACAGATAGGCCTTGCGGCCCACCGTGAAGCGGTGATTGACCTTGGCGCCCTCGGCATGCAGCTCCTTGAGCGGGATGCGTTTGTTGCCGCAGATCACCGCATCGTTGTCGAGCCGGCACTGCTCGATCGACGTCTTGGTGAAGCGCGCCGCGAAGTCGAGGATGTCGGCCATCATCGCCTCGGCGGTGGCGAGCACCGCTTTGCCGGCGACCACCGTTCCGGTGCTGGCAAAGGTGCCGGTGTCGTAAGGCGTGCGGTCGGTGTCGGCGTTGACGATGTCGATGTCGGCGGCGCGCACTCCGACCACAGACGCTGCCATCTGTTTGTGCGCCGTGGTGATGCCGTTGCCCATCTCGGACGAGCCGCACGCGAGATGGTAGGTGCCGTCAGGCAGGAGCTTCATCTCGGCGCTCGAGCGATGCTCGGTCGGAGGGCCGCACTCGAGCATGGCAAGCGCCGCGCCGGTGCCCTCGAGCCAGTCGCTGCCGACGGGTTTCTCGACGCCGTTGCCCGTCTTCAGCTCGCGCTGGACGATCTCCAGGCATTGGTCGATGCCGTGGCTGCCGAACGATGCGTCGCTCGGCTCCTTCCAGATCGACTCGACATTGTCGCCCGGCCGCACGACGTTCTTGCGCCGGATCTCGAACGCATCGAGCCCGAGGATCCCGGCCAGCTCGTCCATGGCGCATTCCATGGCGAAGGTGGTCTGCGAGGCGCCGTAGCCGCGGAAGCCGCCACCCGGGATCATGTTGGTGTAGACGACACGGCCGATCCCCCGCTTGTTGGGGCAGCGATAGGCTGCGAACGGGCTCGCCATGGCGGCAGCCAGAGTTTCGCTCGCGTGGTTGCCGTAGGCGCCGGTATTGGAGACCACATGGACGTCGAGCGCCGTGAGCGTGCCGTCTTTGTTGGCTCCGATCCTGATCTTGGTGGTCATCTGGTGCCGGGTCGTGGCGCCGACGAACTCATCCTCCCGGGTCCACTCCCACTTCACCGGACGACCGCCGAGCTTCATGGCGGCGAACAGCGGCAGATCTTCCGACACCATCTCCTGCTTGCCGCCGAAGCCGCCGCCCACGCGCTCTGTGAAGACGTGAATCTGCGATGCTGGAACGCCCATGAGGTAGGCGAGCTTAGCGCGGGCGGCGAATGGACCCTGCGAGCTGGTGCGGACATGCCAGCGGCCGTCCTCGCCCTTATAGGCGATCGAGCCGTGGGTCTCGAGATGCACGTGCTGCACGCGCGAGGTCGAGTAGGTGTTCTCGTGGATGACCTCGGCCTCCTCGAAGCCTTTCGCCACGTTGCCGATCTCGCCCTGCAGGGTGCAGAAGATGTTGCCGTTGTCGGTGACGACCTCGCTCTTGTCGTGGAGGATCGGCGCGCCGGGCTCCATGGCGGCGACGGGATCGAACACCGCCGGCAGGATCTCGTAGTCGACGACGAGGGCCCGGACGCCGGCTTCGGCCGCCGCCTCGGTTTCGCCGACCACCGCGGCCAGCCGCTGGCCGACGAAGCGGGCGACGTTGTCGAGCATGTAGGTGTCATCCGGATCGACCAGATGGTCCTCGTGCAGCGCCGTGCTGTAGAGCCGGCGCGGCACGTCCTCCCAGGTGTAGACCGCGACCACGCCGGGGATGGCGAGCGCCTTGCTCTTGTCGATCTTCTTGAGGCGGGCGTGAGCGTGCGGTGAGCGCAGCACCTTGAGGTGCAGCATGCCCTCCATGGCGATGTCCATCGTGTAGTGCGCCTTGCCCGTCAGGATGGCGTCGGTGAACGGGTTGGGCAGACTGGCCCCCAATGCCTTGCCGGCGACGTCGTCCTCGATGTTCTTCTTGCCGTGAAGGGCATCGACGATCGAGCGGTAGCCTGTGCAGCGGCAGATGTTGCCCTTCAGAGCATGCGGCAGGTCGGCCTTATGGGCCTCGTCGAACGCCGCCGAGGCCGTCGTCATCATCATGCCGGCGGCGCAGTAGCCGCACTGGAAGGCTTGCGCGTCGTGGAAGGCCTGCTGGATGGGATGCAGCTTGCCGTTCTGGGACAGGCCCTCGATGGTGGTGATCTTGCGGCCCTCGCCGCGGAACGCCGGTACCAGGCAAGAGTGGAACGGCTTGCCGTCCAGCCACACCGTGCAGGCTCCGCAATCACCGGCGTCGCATCCCTTTTTGACCCCGAACACCTCCAGGTCGCGCAGGAAGGTGCGCAGGCACTGACCGGGCTTCGGTTCCGCCGAATAGGCGCGGCCATTGACCTCATACTTGCTCATGACAGCTCCGCGCGAATCTGTTCCGCCAGATAGAAGGTGACGTGACGCTTGTAGGCTGCCGAGCCGTGGACGTCGTTGAACCAGGCGTCGGGCGGCAGGCGATCGTCGATCGCCTGCCGCAGTTCCTTGTCCGAGGGCGTCTTGCCGAAGCGAATTTGTACCGGCCGGGGCGTCGCTGCACTGATGGTCAGCAGGAAGTCGTTGCCGTCGTCCTTGACGGTCGCGACGATCAGTGCAGCGGAGCGGCCGAAATGCGTCAGCGAGACCTGACGCATGGCGAAGCGCTTGGTCAGCGCCGTCGCGGGCAGGAAGATCTGACGTAAAACCTCGCCCTTCTGCAGGACGTTGGTGTGCATGCCGGTGACGAAGTCGACGACCGGCACCTCGCGCGGCCTGCCATTCTGCGGCCACAACGTGCAGACGCCTTCGAGTGCCGCCGTCAGCGAGATCATGGCGCCAGCCGGCAGGGACATCACGACATTGCCGCCGACGGTGGCCGCGTTCCAGATCTTGAACGACATCAGGAAGCAGTCGATGCACTTGTCGATCAGCGGCACGGCGCGCCATTCCGGTCGGCCCTTGAAGTCGTGCAGCTCGACTATCTTGCAGGTCGCCGCGATCTCCAGGCCTGACGGTGTCACGGTCAAGGCGGGCCAGCCGAACTGTTCGAGGTCGACCAGAGTGTCGGTGCCAACTTGGGGTTCGGAGAACAGCCATGTCCCGCCGCCCAGGAAGGCGTGGCCGTCGCGCCATTCGATCTCCTCGAAGGATTTCGGCCGTTTCACGTCGACGATCGTATTCAGGTTCATATCATGCCTCCCGCGCGTTTCTTGTGGGGCGGGCGACCGGCGCCCGCCCCGTCAGCGTTTCGATGCCTACTTCAGGTCGTCGAGTGATGTCGGGCCGGGGCCCGTCGTGATCAGTGTCGGCCACTGCTTGGAGCCGAAAGGCACGGCAGGCGGCAGGACCGGCTGCTTACCGCGGCGCTGCATCTCGGAGATGATGGTCTTGCGGCCATCGCCTCCCATCAGCTCGAAGTCCATGATCTTGTAGTTGCCGAAGAACAGCTCGCCCACCGAGCGGTCGCCGATGATGCGCGTCATCGCGGTCAGCATGTCCTCGGGCGTGGTCGTGAAGCCCATCGTCTCGATCAGCATCAGCCGGTCGTTGATTGCATCGGCGCCGAAATACTGGGCGAGCACCGAGTACAGCACGTTGTTCTGGCGCGCCACGTAGATGGTGTTGGCGGCGGCGTAGGTTTTGGCGAGGTCGGGGCCGAGCATGGCCGACCACTCGTCCATCACGCCCATCCAGTGCTTCACCTGGGTGGACGCCGCCCAGTTGATGATCAGCTTGATGTTGGGCGCCTGCTTCTTGGACCAGGCGATCAGCGGCTCGAGGGCGACCACGCCCTTGGCCAGGCAGTCGTCCATGTACGCGACGTTGTTGGCCAGGATCTCCTTCACCGCGGGCTTCCAGTCGGCCTGGATGTCGTTGCTTGCGTCGAGGCCGTCGAGCGCGGTCTTCATCTGCGTGCGATAGGCCGCCATCGGCGCGATCCAGCGCTTGTCGCTGGGGTTGTTGACCGACGGGATGACGACCTGGCTGAGCGCCATTGCGCTATGCCCGGTCGACTTCAGGATCTGGTAGACCTTGGGGACCTTGGGCGCGTCGACCGGAGCCTGGCCGGGCCGGAACAGCATCAGCCGGCCACCCTCGTTGGTGAACATGGCCAGGATGATCGGATGCTTGGCCAGGATATTGCGGCGATAGATGTTCGAGGCTCTGTCGTACAGCGAGAACATGCCGATATCGAGCTGCAGGACGTCGCGGGTCGCGACGTCGCTCGGACTCGAGGGCGTGTTGCCGGATATGTTGGCGAGATACTCCGGGAGATTCGCCGGCGTCTGCGCCGAGGCGGATCCGGCGACAAGACCTGCCGCGAGGACGGCCGCGGCAGCATGCAACAATCTTCTTTTCATCGTACCTCCAATGTCCCCGTTCAGGGTTTTTCAATTGATCACGCTGGTTTCACTACACTTCAAAAAAGCACAGCAAGTCGTAACGTACCTGCGAGCGAGCCCGGTGTCGTCGGCGATGAGCCGGGTGTCGGGATGTAGGTCAGGGTCGGCTGCAGGAATGTCGTCGCGAACAGATGCGCCTGGTAGTAGGCCTGGAACATCAATTCGTATTGCCGCTCGAACAGATTGGGGTTCAACTTCGTCAGCCCGGCGCCTACGCCGAACGAATCGCTCGCGCGGCTGCCGATCAGGCCGAAGGCGGTAACGCCGGCGCCGTAGTACTGAGTCATCGGCATCGTCTGCGAGTTGTTGGCGCCGACCTGATAGAAGATCGAGATTGACGAATTCGTCACCGCCGGGTTCAGCCTGTAAGCGACGCGCTGCGAACCGAACAGGTAGAAGCCGCCGGTGCCGTCCTGCGTGATGGCTCCGCCTTTCGCCGACAGCACGCCGGTCTGCTGCCATAGGCCGATGCCGAACTGTCCGGGATGGTTGCCTTCGCCCAGCAGCCAGTTCACTCCGACCTCGCCGATGTTGAACCAGTAGCCATTGAACATCGGCGGACTGACGCCGGTCTGGACGCCCCGCGCCCGGTTGCCGTCGTAGACGCCGAGGTTGACGTAGAAGGATTTCGTCGGTGTGAAGTTGATCGTTACGCCATTGGCCGGGTTGTAGTAGCCCATGAACGCGGTGATCATCGATGCGTTGAGGAAGACCGGCGACCACAAGAGGCCACTCAGCGCCGGGATGTTCTGGTTCGGGTCGGCAAGCGCCACGGGCCGCAGGACGTTGCCAAAGTCGTAGGTCGGCAGGCTGCGTCCGATCCGCATCTTCAACTTGTCCTTGACCATCTCCTGCAGGTACCACGCCTCGAGCAGCTCGGTGCGGTTGAAGGGTGGGGCGCCGACGATCCCATTGAAGCCCGCCACGCTTCCCGCCTGGCCGTTGGTGTCGGTGCCATTGAACTGCAGGAACTGGAAGCCGAACGAAGCGCCCTGCCAGCCGACCAGTTTGTCCGCGCTGATGCCAAGGCCGAGAATCAGGGCCTGGTTGTTGGTCCAGCCACCGGGATGCTCGCCGCCCGCCATGATGACGTTGGTATCGGCAAGCCACACGCCGCCCAGCGTGATGCCCCATTCCGGTTTCAGGCCGAGCGTGCGGCCGAGCCAGCCGGTGCCGGTGATGCCGAAGTCCGTGGCAGCCGGATTGCCGCTGATCGAGACGGGTTCCAGTGTCTGGGCCACGACTTCCGTCGACAGGACCGAGTACGCCATCGCGACGATCGCTAGGAAGACAGCCGCCCGGCCGCCGGCGCCCCCACAGCGGCCGAACCGACGCGCTCTGCCAACACGTGCCCCCAATGCCATGCCTTGCCCCAAGACTTTGCACGACTCAGCTCATGGCGGTTTACCTGCGGGTGGTGTGCGTTGTGGCGTCAAGAAAAGATCAAGACGACTGTGGAGCCTTTGGTCGAAAGAGGTCTGATAAGAAAACAACCTGTATTTGCAAGGTCTTGGCCGGCAGATTAAGCTGCGCGAGTGGATAGAGACGGCGGCGCGTCCCGCGAAATGCCGCGTCGGAAACTGAAAATGTTACGATTGGGCGAAGCCGCCTGTCATGTTGATCTACGCGTTCGGTCCTTTCATCCTCGACACTGCGGGGCGTCGTCTGACTCGCGACGGTCAGCGACTGGCCGTGCCCGGCAAGGCCTGGCAGATCCTGCTGATGCTTGCGGAGGCCGGCGGTCGCCTGGTGTCGCACGACACCTTGCGGGCAAAGCTGTGGCCCAACGTCGTGGTCGAGGACCGTACGCTCACGGTCCATATGTCGACCCTGCGCAAGGCGCTGGGACACGGCTCGGCCAGTCTGATCGAGACGGTGCCGCGCGAAGGCTACCGTCTCGCGTCACCGGTCCGCGTGCTGCCAGAGGCCGGTCCGCTGGCCGAAGGCGCGCCGCCGATCGCCGCTGCCAAGACGCTGGCCGTGCGGCCCTTCGCGACGCCCGACCTTGCTGAGGCCGACAGTTATCTCGGGCTTGGCATCGCCGATGCCGTGACCACTGCGCTGGGCGGCGTGCCGGGCGTCACCATTTCGCCGGTGGATGCCGTCGACGACCTGGCCGGCGCGCGCTCGCTCAAGGTGGAGCATCTGCTGGAGGGCTCGGTCCGGCGTAGTTCGGAGCGCCTGCGGGTCGAGGTGCGATTGATCGAGGTCGCGAGCGGCCGCACTGAATGGAGCGAGCGGTTCGACCAGGACCCGATGGACCCGTCTGCCCTGCAGGACGCTATCGCCGCTCGTGTCGCGACGTCGCTGCCGCAGTCGTCGTCGCCGGATGAACAGGACGTGCAGAGCTATCGACCGCGGGCAGCGGAGGCCTACTTCCTGCAGCTCGAGGCGCGCGCGCACCTGAAGCCATTTGCGCGGCTGCCGCTGATCAAGGCGCTCACCTTGTTCGAGCAGGCACTGGTGCTCGATCCTGATTACGCCACGGCGCATGCCGGGCTTGCCTCGACCTACCTGCTGATGGCGTCGACGGCGATGCTGCGACCGCTGCAGGTCGACGAGGCAATGCCGATGGCGCGCCGCCACGGCCAGCGGGCGATCGCCCTCGATGAGGGGCTGGCCGAGGGCTGGGCGGCGCTCGGCCGCGTGAAGATGGAATACGACTGGGATTGGGACGGTGCGGAGGCCCATCTCGCCCACGCAGTTGCTCTCAATTCCTGCTCGGTAGAGGCGCTCGGCACTTTCGGCCAATTCCTGAGCGCGATGGGCCGCCATGACGAGGCTATCGAGGCCATGGAGCAGGCGCGCCGGCTCGATCCGCGCAACGTCGAGACGCTGCAGCACCTGGCGATCGTCTACTGGATGGCGGGCCACGCCGAGCGGGCGCTCGAGGCGGTCAACGTCAGCCTCGAGGTCGCGCCTGCTTCCCCCCGCGCCCACTACGGTCGCATGATGATCCTCGACCAACTGGGCCGGCGTGACGAGGCCATGGCCGCGCGTCTCACCACCTTGCGCGGGTTGAGCGTCGCCGAAGGCTTGGCCGAGCATATCGAGGCGCTGGCCCGCACCAAGGGGTGGCGCGAGGCGATGGTCGTTTGGATCGGCCTGCTCGAGCGCACCAACCGCTGGGAAGGTGCCGCCCAGCAATGGGTGACTGTCGGCGAATTCGGGCGCGCCCTCGACGCTCTCGAGCATTGCGTCAGGGCCCGCACCACATACCTCTGCTTCACCGCCCAGAACCCGTGCTTCCAGCCGCTCCATGGCGACCCGCGCTTCGAGCAGATCCTCAGGACACTGAAGCTCGATGGACGTGCGCCGGTGGCATCAGGACGCTGAACTTGATCGGGGCAGTCGTTTTTTGTCGGGGCGGACGATCGGCGCTCCCGAACGTGCCTATGCCTACTTAGGTCGTCGATCGACGTCGGGCCGGGACCCGTGGTGTGAGGCTTGCCGCCGTCGAGATGCGCCAAGTTCATCTTCAGGGAGCCAAGCGCCTCGATCATGCGATGTCAGCTCGGTTGTCGGGTAAGTCGGGCTAATCTAGCATCGCGCCGAAGCTGATTCGGCGGAGGCGCAAGTCGTGACCCGTGAGCAGCGGAGACTGGCAGCGATACTTGCGGCGGATGTAGTTGGTTACTCCCGCCTGATGGGGCGCGATGAGAGCGGCACACTGGCACGCCTGCGCAAGAACCGGTCCGAGCATCTCGATCCCGTTCTGGCGAAGTATGGGGGGCGGCTGGTCAAGCTGACCGGCGACGGCGCGCTGGTCGAGTTCGCCAGCGCCGTCGATGCTTTGTCAGCAGCCATCGAGTTCCAGCAGGCCATGGCCGAGGCCAACCGTGGCGGGCCTGCCGACACTGCGCTCGTCTTTCGTATGGGCCTTCATCTGGGCGACCTGATCGTCGAGGGCGACGACCTTTACGGGGACGGTGTGAACGTCGCTGCCCGCCTCGAGGCGGAAGCTCCTGCCGGCGGCATTGTCGTATCGCGCACGGTCCACGAAGCGGTGGCAGGCCGGCTGAAGGCTACCTTCGACGACCTCGGCAGTCTTTCGCTGAAGAACATCGAACGTCCCATCCTGGCGCTTAGCGTCAAATGGGAGCCATCGGATTGGCGGCAGGCGGTCACAGCCACGACCACGGCTGCGCTGCAGGTGCCTTTGCCATTGCCCGACAAACCCTCCATTGCCGTGCTGCCGTTCCAGAACATGAGCGGCGATCCGGAACAGGAGTATTTTGCCGACGGTGTAGTCGAGGACATCATTACTGCTTTGAGCCGAGCGAAGTCACTATTTGTGATCGCTCGCAATTCAAGCTTCACCTACAGAGGTCGGGCTGTCGACATCAAGCAGGTCGGTCGCGAGCTTGGCGTCAGATATGTCCTCGAAGGAAGTGTTCGCAAGCTCGGCAGCCGTGTTCGCATCACTGGTCAGCTGATCGACGTTGCAAGCGGCTCACACATCTGGGCCGACCGCTTCGAGGATGATCTGGCAGACATTTTCGGCCTGCAGGATCGCGTAACTTCGAGTGTAGTGGGCGCCATCTTTCCGAATCTTGAGCTCGCCGAGATCAGCCGGGCTCGTCAGAAACTGGGAAGTCTGGCGGCTTACGATTACTACTTGCAAGGCCTTGCTGCATTCTATCGGTTCACTCGCAAAGACCATGAGCAGGCTTTGAGTTTGCTCCAGAAAGCAATCGATCTTGATCCCGAATTTGCCCTCGCACATGCCATCAAGTCACATTGGGGTTGCGGAGTCAGGAAGTCGTCCGGTTGGGATGACAACCCCGTCGAGGAACGACAGGAGGCAGAGCGCCTGGCACGACGGGCAATGGAACTCGATCGCAATGACCCACGAGTGCTTGCAAATGTCGGGATAACATTGGCCTGGGGACTCTTGCGTTGCCAGGAAGGCTCGGACTTGATCGATCAAGCCTTGGAGATCGACCCCAACTACGCCTTGGCCTGGAGTTGGGGCGCGGTCGCTAGGGTGGGTCTTGGTGATCATGACGGCGCCATCAAGTATTGCGAGCGCGCGCTTCGATTAAGCCCACTCGACCCCCGAGCCTTCGTCGCGGCAAACGCCATGGCATCCGTGCATTTTCTCGCTGATCGCTACGAAATGGCGATTTCGTGGGCGGCAAAAGCGCTACGACAGCACCATGGCTATCCTCTGGCCATGCAGACTACCGTGGCGTCGTATGCACTGGCTGGCCGCATCGAGGAGGCCGAACGGGCATGCGCTTTGTATTTGCAGCTTCATCCAAGAACTCGGTTGTCCGTTATCAAAGACCGCATGCTTTGTGTCCGAGACGAAGACATCCAGAAGTACGCGACTGGCCTTCGGGTCGCCGGACTGCCAGAATGACCGAACCATGGGATCGAAGCGCATTGTGGAGAGCGCAGCAGAAACTGCCGATCATTCAGGATCGCGATAACGTGTCGGCGCTGCAGGCACTGACAGCGGTGCGGCCGGCTCTGCGCGTCGACCTTGTTCGCACTGTCAGCTCAATTTGGCGCCCACTGGCACCGAAAAGCGGTAGCGCAACTAGCGCAACTGTCTGAATGCCTGAACCGGCGAAATCCCTGTGACGAGCTACTGACCGCGCGGCGCGAACTCAGGCACGCGATGCGCCGTCACGGCCGGTGCCGGTGAATCGAAGCGCTCGATCTCCACCAGGCAGGTCTGGGCGATACAGCCTTGGCTGAGCTTCGACGCGCCGATGTCGAGCGTCAACGCATTGGGATTGCCGTGCTTTTCCAACGGCTGGTTGGAGCCCGAGTCCGCCGGGTCGAACCACGCGCCGGTCGACAGCCGTACGACGCCGCGGCGGATGCGCTCGGAGAGCCGCGCTGCCGCGAGGCAAGCGCCGCGGTCGTTGTAGACACGCAGCAGATCACCATCGGCGATGCCGCGCGCGGCGGCATCCTCAGGATGCATGGTCACCGGCTGCCGACCCTTGATTTTGGTGGCTCGCGCGTGCGGGCTATGGTCGAGCTGGCTATGCAGCTTGTCCGTGGGCTGATCCGACAGCATGTGCAGCGGATAGCGCTCGGCCGTGCGCGAGCCCAGCCATTCGATCGGCTCCATCCAGGTCGCATGGCCCGGACAGTCGTCGTAGCCGAACGAGGAGATCTTCTCGGAGAAGATTTCGATCCGGCCCGACGGCGTCTTGAGCGGATGCTTTGCGGGATTGGCGCGGAAGGCGGCCAGCATTACCGGTTCGCGGGTCTCGCCCTTGGCCTCGGCCATGCCGGCCTGCCAGAAATCGTCGAACGCCGGGACCGTGACGCCGGCGTCGGCCGACTTCACGCGCGACAGCTCGTAGAGATGTTTCAGCCATGCCATGACGTCGCGGCCCTCGGTATAGGTCTCGCCCTGGCCGAGGCGTCCGGCGAGCTCGGCGAAAATCCAGAAGTCGTCGCGTGCCTCGCCGACCGGCTCGCGCGCCTTCTTCATGGCGATCAGGTAGGGCTCCCGGCTGCCATAGCCGATGTCGTCGCGCTCGAGGCTGGTGGTCGCCGGCAGCACGATGTCGGCCATGCGCGCGGCGGGCGTCCAGAACTGCTCGTGGAACACGATGGTCTCGGGCTTGCGCCACGCCAGCATCAGGCGGTTGAGGTCCTGATGGTGATGGAAGGGATTGCCGCCCGCCCAATAGACCAGCCGGATATCGGGATAGACGAGGTTGCGGCCGTTGTACGGTACCGAACCGCCGGGATTGAGCAGCATGTCGGTGAAACGCGCGACCGGGATGAAGTCGCTGACGGCGTTGGTGCCCTGGGGCAGCGTGGGCCCGCTGTACTTGGGAAAGGCGCTGCCCATCAGGTTGACGGGGCCGTAGCCTACGGCGAAGCCGCCACCCGGCAGGCCGACCTGACCGAGCATGCAGGCGAGGGTGACCAGCGCCCAGAACGGCTGCTCGCCGTGATGGCTCCTCTGCAGCGACCAGTTGATGCTGACCGTGGTCCGCGTCGCCGCCATCTCGCGCGCCAGTGCGGTAATGCGCGTGGCAGGAATGCCGGTGATCTTCTCGGCCCATGCCGCGTCCTTGCCGGCGAGCGAGGGCGCGAACTTGTCGAAGCCCACCGTGCAGCGGTCGAGGAACTCGCGATCGTGCAGGTTCTCCGCCAGCAGCGTGTGGCAGAGCGCCAGGATCAACGCGGTGTCGGTGTTGGGCCGGATCGCCAACCACTCGACGGCGCCGCCTGTGTCGAGATCGTCGGCGGTCGGCGTCACGTTGACGAAGCGCACGCCACTGTCGCGCATGCCGTAGAGTCCGCCCTTGACGTGATGTCTCGTGGCGCCGCCGGCATTGATCTGGCTGTTCTTGTGCGGCACGCCGCCGAAGGAGACGAAGAGCTTGCAATGCTCGGCCATGACGTCCCAGGGCGTGTGCATGGACATCAGCTCGTCCATCGGCGCCACGATGTGCGGCATCAGCACGCGGGCAGCGCCCAGGCTGTACGAGTCCTGGTGGCGCACATAGCCGCCTATCGAATTCAGGAAGCGATGGACCTGGCTCTGCGCATGATGGAAGCGGCCGGCGCTCGACCATCCGTAGGAGCCGCCGAAGATCGCGCGGTTGGAATACGTCTCTTTGACTCGCGTCAATTCCGTGGCGACGAGATCGAGCGCCTCGCTCCACTCGACCTCGACGAAGGCTTCCTGGCCGCGCTTTTCGGGGTTGGCGCCGGGACCTTTCTCCAGCCAGCTCCGGCGCACCGCCGGACGACGCACGCGCAATCGCGTCACCTCGTCGGAGAGCATGTGCAGGCCGATCGGCGAGGGGTCGGGATCCCTGGAGAACGGGTGCAGCCGCGTCGCCTTGCCGTTTTCGTCGTACTCGACCTCGTAGACGCCCCAATGGGCGGCGGTGAGGGTGCGCTGATGGGTCATTGCGGTTAACTACTCACGCTGACTTTGCGATGGACAGGAAGCGATCGACGTCGGCCGGGTCGGTGTCGAAAGCAGTGACGAGGCGGAAGGCGCGCTCGCCGGGGCGGTCGGATGGCCAGGGGTGATACTTGGCACCGCCGTCCTGCAGCGCATCGTGCATGTGCGCCGGCATGACGACGAAGATCTCGTTGGCGTCGACTGCGTACATGAGTTGCGTGCCCTTGAGCGGGCCGAGGCCTGCCACCAGCCGGCGCGCCATGGCATTGGCGTGGCGCGCATTGTCGAGCCAAAGCCCGTCGGTCAGGTAGGCGTCGAGCTGGGCCGACACAAGGCGCATCTTGGAGAGCAGATGGCCGCCGCGCTTGCTGCGGTACGCGAAGTCGCGCGCCAGCTCGGCGTTGAAGAACACGACGGCCTCGGCCGCCATCACGCCGTTCTTGGTGGCGCCGAAGCTCAGCACGTCGACGCCCGCCTTCCACGAAAGCTCGGCGGGCGAGCAACCGACGTGGGCGACGGCATTGGCGAACCGTGCCCCGTCCATGTGCAGCTTGAGCCCATGGCGATGCGCCGAGGTGGCGATGGCCGCGATTTCGTCGGGCGCGTAGACGGTGCCGCACTCGGTCGCCTGGGTGACGCTGACGGCAGCAGGCTGCGCGAAGTGGGGCACACCGTAAACCGGCTGGGCCAGTGCTGTGGCGAGCTTTGCCGGATCGATCTTGCCGGCGGCGCCGTCGACGCGAAAAAGACGCGCCCCTGCGGTGTAGAATTCCGGCGCCCCCGTTTCTTCGGCGGCAATGTGGGCTGCGGGATGGCAGAAGATCGCGCCCCACGGCGGCGTGCAGCAGGCCAGCGCCAGGCTGTTGGCGGCGGTACCGGTGATGACCGGGAAGGCGACCAGGTCGGGCTTGTCGAACAGCTCGCGCAGGCGGCGCTCGACGCGCTGGGTCCAGTCGTCGGCGCCGTAGGAGAAGGCGCTGCCGCTGGTGAAGGCGCGGCTCACCGCCTCGATGACCGACGGATGGGCGCCGACCTCGTTGTCGCTGCGGAAATTCATGATTTTTCCTCGGGCCGGCGCGTCACGGCCTCGAGGCGGTTGCCGTCGGGATCACGCACGAACGCGGCGTAGTAGTCGGGACTGTAGATTTGGCGGAGGCCGGGCGGCCCATCGTCGCTGCCGCCGTTGGCAAGGGCGGCCGCATGGAAGGCGCGCACGGCGGCGCGGCTCGGCGCACGGAAGCACCAGTGGCGGTTGTCGGGCACGACATTGCCGCTGAGATAGACCGACAGATAGCAGGGCGCACCGTCGACATGCCGGCGCTCGCCATATCCGATCGACCGCTCGCGCCGATTGACCCGCGGCACGCCAAGCGGAGCCAGGATGGCGTCGTAGAACGTCTGGGCGCGATCGAGGTCGGTCGTGGTGATCGACAGGTGGTCGAACATACTCAGCTCTTCACCGCCCGACCCCTGGCGCAAATTCGACGGTGCCGACGACCGCACCGTTGCGCGGGTCGACCACGTAGGCGAAGGCGGGGCCGCCCTGGGTCTCGACATGCACGATCAGCCGTTCGCCGGCCGTCGTCATCGACACCACGCGTGCACCTACCGGCAGGCTCACGCGCTCGCTGAAGCCGGTGGCGGCGGCTGGCGAGCGGGCGGCGTTGGGCGTAGACATGCGGCGGGCAATCTCAGCCGCGATGACGACAAAACCGGCCACGATCAGCAGGCCCATCACGATGACCAGCACCTTCAGCCAGAGCGGTGCGTAGGGCTGAGAGGGAGACGCCAAGACAACTCCATGAGCGACGCCGGCCGCCACTTCGTGACCGTCGAGGACAGCGCCTCGGGCCAGCGGCTCGACCGCGCGCTCGCGATGGCCTTGCCCCAGCTCACGCGCAGCCGCGTGAAGGCGCTGATCGAAAGCCGCCGGGTGGCGCTTGCGGACGGCCGGACGATAGAAGAGCCGTCCCACAAGGTCAAAACAGGCGAGAGTTTCGTCGTCGACATACCCGAGCCGGAGCCGGCCGAGCCCCGGGCCCAGGCGATCGATCTCGACATACTCTACGAAGATTCCGACCTTCTGGTGCTGAACAAGCCTGCGGGCCTGGTGGTCCATCCGGCACCGGGCAACCCCGACAACACCCTGGTGAACGCTCTGCTGGCGCACTGCGGCGACAGCCTGTCGGGCATCGGCGGCGTGCGCCGGCCGGGTATCGTCCACCGGCTCGACAAGGACACGTCGGGCGTGATGGTCGTCGCCAAGAACGACCAGAGCCACCAGGCGCTCGCCACGCTGTTCGCGGCCCACGATCTCACCCGCATTTACCGGGCCCTGGTCTGGGGCGGCCCGAAGGCCCAAAAGGGCGTCATAGAGGCCGCTATCGGACGCCATCCGGTCGACCGCAAACGCATGACGGTGCGCCGTAGCGGTGGCCGGGCGGCGCTTACGGAGTACTGGGTGGAGCAGCGGTTCGGGCCGCCTTTCGCGCCGGTAGCCAGCCTGCTGGGCGCCAAACTCGGCACCGGGCGAACCCATCAGGTACGCGTTCACCTTGCCCATCTCGGCTGCCCGGTGGTTGGCGATCCGGTTTATGGGCGGACGTCGCGGAACACCTCCAAGCCGGCCTCGTTGAGAAGCTTCGGGCGGCAAGCTCTTCATGCCGCCGTCCTGGAGTTCCGACATCCGCGTTCGGGGAGGGAGATGCGCTTCGCCACAGAATTGCCTCAAGACTTCAGGAGGTTGGTGGCTGAGCTGAACACCGTTAAGTATAACCTCAATACCCGAGGGGATTAGTCGGATTTTCTTGACCTGGGGCTCCTTCGGCCCCTAGAGTCGGTTTTAGCAGTCGACGGGCGAGAGTGCTAAACGCCCGTTCAGCCTAGTCTCAGAAAGGGGGAGCCATGAGTGCTGCCACCGCCAATCTTCCCGCCCTTCCGTCGTCCCTCACCCCGGAAGGCAACCTCAGCCGGTATCTGCAGGAAATCCGGAAGTTTCCGCTGCTCGAGCCCCAGCAGGAGTTCATGCTGGCCAAGGCTTGGCGGGAGCACGGGGATTCGAAAGCCGCCCATCAGCTTGTGACCAGCCATCTGCGCCTCGTGGCGAAGATCGCAATGGGCTATCGCGGCTACGGCCTGCCGGTGGCCGAGCTCATTTCCGAGGGCAACGTCGGCATGATGCAGGCGGTCAAGCGGTTCGACCCGGACCGCGGATTCCGTCTGGCGACCTATGCCATGTGGTGGATCCGCGCCTCGATCCAGGAATACATCCTTCATTCCT
>CADECW010000096.1 GCA_902825855.1 uncultured Rhodospirillales bacterium
ACCGGAGCCGAGCGCAGCGAGGCGAAGTGGAGGGACCTGCTCATGTGTTCGACAAGAGGAGGTCCTCCGGTCGGGATGACGATCAAGGTGCCGTCATATCAGCCCGTCTTCGCGCGCCTTGATCTGCAGGGCGAGGTAGCGCGAGTAGATGCGGCATTGCGCCAGGCTGCCGGCGGTGAACCAGAGGCCGGGCTGCCTCGTCGGTCCCCACATGTTGCGCAGCTCGCCGCCGTCGTCGAAGCCCCACACCGGGCCGATGCGCTCGGCGACGTCGTTGCCCAGCGTGGCACGCACGAACTCCTGCTGGCTTTCGTAGCCGGTCGCGACCACCACGAGATCCAGCGGCTTCTTCGTGCCATCCTTCAGGACGACGCCGTCGGCCTCAAAACGGTCGATCGTGTCGTACTGCAGGAGCCCGACGCGGCCGTCGATGATCATGTCCGAACAGCCGACATTGAAGTAATAGCCGCCGCCGCGCCGCAGATACATCATCTGGAAGCCGGTATCGTCCTCGCCGTAAGTCAGCTTGAAGCCACGCTTCTCCAGCCCCTTCAGCAGGTCGCGATCGACGTCGCGCATCTCGGCGGTCGACAGCTGATAGGAACGGCGCAGCACCGGATAAGGCATCGAGCAGGCGAGCAGGTCGCAATCCCCGAACGGCAGGCCCTCGCTGTAGGTCGCATAGACCTTCTGCGCCTCGCGAATGCTGACGATGTAGGTCGGGCTGCGCTGGACGATCGTGGTGTCGACGCCGCTGGCGCACAGGTCCTGCGCCACGTCGTGGCCGCTGTTGCCGGTGCCGAGGACCATCGCCTTGCGGCCCTTCCATTCGCCGCCGCTGGTGTACTGGCCAGAATGCATCACCGCGCCCTTGAACGAGTCGAGGCCCGGGATCTTCGGCCAGATCGGTATGCCGCTGACGCCGGTGGCGACGATGATGTGGCGCGGCTTCATGGAGCGCTCGCTGCCGTCGCTGCGCCGGAGCGTCACCGTCCAGCAGGCTTCCTTGTCATCCCAGCTGCCGCCGGCGAGCTCGGTGCCGGTCCAGAAGTTCAGCTCCAGGCTCTCTACGTAGGTCTCGAACCAGTTCGCGAGCTTGTCCTTGGGAATGAACACCGGCCAGGTCGGCGGGAACGGCATCAGCGGCAGGTGGTTGACGTGCACCTCGTTGTGCAGGGTCAGCGAGTGATAGCGCAGTCGCCAGTTGTCGCCGATGCGCTGGTTGCGGTCGATGATCAGCGTGTCGACGCCCAAATGATTGAGCCGCGCCGCCGCCGACAGGCCGGCCTGGCCACCGCCGACGATCAGGACCGTCGGATCGTGGTCCTCGTAGGCGAGCGCCTTGCGCCGCTGGTCGAGCCAGTTCGCGCCGCCGAAGTCGCGCGAATACTTTTCGGCGTCGCTCACCGCCCTGGGCCGGCCATCGGGATAGCCGTTCAGCTCCTCGAGCGTGGTGAGCAGCGTCCAGATGCGCCACTCCCCCTCCTCCTCGACAAGTCGCACGACGCCATTGGCGCGGCCGGCAGCCGTCTCGAACTCGAAGATCGCCTCTATGCTGTCGACGCCGGCGCGCTTGACGCGGCGCGCCTGCGAGCGTCCCTCGGGAATATGGAAGTGACGCGGCCTGGTGCGTGAAAGCGTCGGCGCCAGGGCGGCCTCGATCGCCGCTCGGCCGGTCTCGGTTCCGATTCGCCATGTGAACGCCAGCACGTCGCGCCAGTGACCTTCGCTTGCGAAGTGGCGCGCAGCACCGGCGGCATCGGCCGACTGCAAGGCATCGCCGAAGGATGTCAGCCAGGTTTCCGCTATGCCCTGAACGTCGTGACGCGGCCTCGAAATCACGTTCATATGTCACACCCTTGCAGACGGGCCAGATTAACAGAGGAAACGAGGAGACGAACATGGAGCCGGGCAAAAGACTTTCAGGCAAGGTCGCCATCGTCACAGGCGGCGCCTCGGGCATCGGCGCGGCGACGGCGCGACTGTTCGCCCAGCATGGCGCGTCCGTCCTGCTGACCGACAGCAACACGTCGCTGGGCAAGTCAATCGAAGGAGAAATCGCGTCGGCAGGCGGAACCGCGAGCTTCGCCGAGCAGGATGTGCGGAACGAAGCACGCTGGACCGCCATCGTCGACCAAGCCGAAAAGGCCTGGGGCCGCGTCGACATCCTGTGCAACATCGCCGGCATTTCGGGCCGCGATCCCAAGCAGAACATCCAGACCGGCCATACGGCGGGGCCCCGGCTCGCCGACCAGACGCTCGAGCACTGGAATCTGGTGATGGAGATCAACGCGACCGGCGTGTTCCTCGGCACCAAGGCCGCGGTCCCGGCGATGCAGCGCGCGGGCGGCGGCTCGATCATCAACATCTCGTCGATCTGCGGCATCGTCGGCAGCCACGCCAACGCCGCCTATCACGCCTCGAAAGGCGCGGTGCGCATCTTCTCCAAGGCGGCGGCGATCCAGTACGCGCCCGAAAGGATCCGCGTGAACTCGGTCCATCCCGGCTTCGTCGACACACCGATGACCGCGCCTGGCCATTCCAATCCCGAAGTGGCGCGCAAGCGGATGGAAGCGACGCCGCTCGGCCGCTTCGGCACGCCCTACGACATCGCCGCCGGCTGCCTCTACCTCGCCTCGGACGAATCGTCGTGGGTGACGGGAACGGAACTGGTGATCGATGGCGGCATGACGGCGAACTAGCTGTAACGCCCGGCGGTCGCGCTACGCCGTCACCACGTCGATTTCGGCAGCGCAGCCTGCTGGAGATCGTATAGGCTCCGCGGAGCGCCGCGGCCCCGCCACGTATCAGAAGTTCCGTCCCAGGAATTCAGGCCGTGACGCGAGGAGGAAACCTATGTTCATACGCGTCGCGTTGTCGTGTGTGCGGTTTGTGGTTCTTGCGTTCCTGCTCATCGCACCTTTTGGAAGTGCCTCGGCCCAGAAGCAGGGTGGCATCCTGCGCATCACCCATCGGGACAGTCCCGCCAGCATGTCGATCCACGAAGAAGGCACGATCTCGGTCGTGCTGCCGATGATGGGCGTATTCAACAATCTGGTCATGTTCGACCCCGCCAAGAAGCAGAACAGCCTCGACGACGTCGTGCCCGATCTCGCCGAGAAGTGGGCATGGAGCGAGGACGGCAAGACACTGACCTTCACCTTGCGCAAGGGCGTCAAGTGGCACGACGGCAAGCCGTTCACGTCCGCCGACGTGAAATGCACCATGGATCTCCTGCAGGGCAACGCGCCGGAGAACTTGAAGGTAAACTTCCGCAAGGGCTGGTACGCCAACGTCGAGAGCGTGAGCGTCAACGGCGAGAGCGAAGCGATCTTCAAGCTGAAGGCGCCTCAGCCCGCGCTGCTCGGCCTGCTCGCCTCGGGCTTCTCGCCCATGTACCCGTGCCACGTCTCGCCGCGCGAGATGCGCCAGGCGCCGATCGGCACCGGACCGTTCAAGTTCGTCGAGTACAAGCCCAACCAGACCATCAAGGTCGCGCGCAATCCGAACTACTGGAAGCCGGGCAAGCCCTATCTCGACGGCGTCGAGTACACCATCATCCCCAACCGCTCGACGGCGATCCTCGCCTTCCAGTCGAACAAGTTCGACATGATCTTCCCGTTCGAGGTCACCGTGCCGCTGGTCAGCGACATCAAGGCCAACCGGCCGGACGCGATCTGCGAGACCGCGCCGATGAACGTCGCCGCAAACATCCTGATGAACCCCAACCCGCCGTTCGACGACATCGAGGTGCGCCGCGCCGTCGCCATGGCGCTCGACCGCAAGGCGTTCCGGGACATCATGACCTCGGGCACCGGCGATCCCGGCGGCGCCATGCAACCCCTGCCGGAAGGTCGCTGGGGGCTGCCGCCGGAAGTCCTGCGCGAACTGCCGGGCTACTCACCCGACATCGCGCAGAGCCGCGACAAGGCGCGCGCGGTCATGGCGGCCAAGGGCTACGGACCCAACAAGCCGCTGAAGATCAAGGTCTCGACCCGCAACCTGCCGACCTACCGCGACGCTTCGGTGCTCCTGATCAGCCAGCTCAAGGAGATCTATATCGACGGCGAGCTGCAACTGGTGGACACGGCGCAGTGGGTGCCCAAGCTCATCCGCCGCGACTACGTGATCGGCGTCAGCCAGGTCGGCAACGGCGTCGACGACCCCGATCAGAACTACTTCGAGAACTACGTCTGCGGTTCGCGCACCTACATGGACTACTGCAACAAGGACGTCGACGCGATGGTCGCCGCGCAATCGGCCGAGCGCGATCCGGAGAAGCGCAAGAAGATCGCCTGGGAGATCGACAAGAAGCTGACCAACGAGGCGGTGCGGCCGATGCTGTATTACATGTACGGCGTCACCTGCTGGCAGCCCGGGCTCAAGGGCGTCAAGATCCAGGTCAACAGCATCTACAACAACTGGCGTCTCGACGACGTCTGGCTGGAGTAGAGCTTGTATTGCCTCTGAAAGAACGCTGAATGCAGGCCGCCCTCGGGCGGCCTGGCGGCGATGTGTTGCGTGACCTGGGAATTCACCGAGCCGTTTCCGGCAACCATCAGCATCACATGGTTGACCGGAATGGTTTTGAGGGTCTGCTGTTTCAACAACTCATCGAAGATGGCCTCCGGCTCGCCTTCGGGAACCGCGATCCAGTACCGCAAGGCCTTGAGCATGCTTTGCGTTCTCTGGTCGAGCGCCCTGTAGTCGCCGGCGACATAGTGCGTACCCAGGGTTTCGATCCTGGCGATGCAGATCGGCTCTCCCGTGCTGTCCGGATCCTCGGCGCTATGGTCGGTGTGCAGGCCGTGCGGCTGGGGAACCGTGAACTTGCCGAAGGCATAATGCGCCTTGCGGTAGCGTGCTGAAGGAACCAGGACGCTCATCATTTCGTCGACGTCGTCATTGTAGAGGCGGACGTAGCTCGCCATCGTGTCAGGCGTACCGTCGACGAACTTCTGCGAGAACCAGCCGTCGTTCACATAGACCGTCTGGACCTCGTCGAAGCAAGTCGCATGCTCATGGATCTCCTTGCTTGCGTCGTCGCGGAAACGGGCAATGGCCATGGGCAAGCAAGTGTGCGCTTCGCGATCGTTGAAATCCGCGTGCATGCGTTCGATGAGCGACCAGTGGTCGGCAGAGAACTGCACGGGTTCCAAGATCTTCAGTCTGGGCGTCAAGGCCGCCCATGCCTGGCGCAGGGATGTCATGATCATGCACTTCCGGACCGCGAGCTCCGGCTCGCGGTCCGGAGACCATGACTCACCTGTTCATCGACGTCACGGCACCCGGAGTCGAGGTGCGGCCGCCGTCGACGACGAAGTGGGCGCCGGTGATGTTGCCGGCGCGGTCGGAGCACAGGAACAGAACGGTGTTGGCCACTTCCTCGGCAGTGCCGTAGCGGCCGATCGGGATCGAAGCCTGGTAGGTCGCCTCGACCCTGCCCGGGTCGGTCGGATTCAGCTGCTTCTCGAGATCGTGGATCATGCGGGTATCGATCGGGCCGGGGCACACGGCGTTGACGCGGATACCCTGGCGCGCCACCTCGCCCGAGGCGGTCTTGGTCAGGCCGAGCACGGCGTGCTTGGAGGCGACATAGGCGTTCATGCCGGGCGAGCCCATCAGGCCCGCGGTCGAGGCGGTATTGACGATGGCGCCGCCGCCCTTCTGCGCCAGCATCTGCTTCAGGACATACTTGAGGCCGAGGAACACGCCGCGCACGTTCACCGCCATGATCTGGTCGAACATCGCCTCGTCGTAGTCGGCGATGTTGGCGACCTTGCCCTCGATGCCGGCGTTGTTGTGGAAGCAGTCGATGCGGCCGTAGGTATCGACCGCCTTCTTCACATAGGCCTGCACCGACTTGGCATCGGTGACATCGGCCTGCACGAACAGCGCCTCGCCGCCCTTCTGGCGCACGATGCCGGCCGTCGCCTCGCCGCCCGCCGCGTCGCGGTCGACGATCACGACCTTGGCGCCGAGCTCGGCGAAGCCCAGTGTCGTGGCCCGGCCGATGCCGTTGCTGCCGCCGGTGACCAGGGCAACCTTGTTCTTGAAGTCCATCGAACGTTCCTCCTATCCGCTGTTTCGCAGGCCGGCCGCGATGCCGTTTATGCTGAGATGGATACCCTGCACCACCTCGGGCGCAGTGTCGCCGGCACGATGGCGACGCAGCAATTCGATCTGCACATGGTTCAACGGATCGATGTAGGGAAAGCGGTTTCGGATCGAGCGCGAGAGCAGCGGATTGGTCTCCAGCAGGGTCTGCTGGCGCATGATGGCGAGCACGGCGTCGACCGAGGCCTGCCATTCCTGGCGCACGCGATCGAAGATGCGCTTACCGAGATCGGCGTCGGTGACCAGTTCGGCATAGCGCGAGGCGATGGCGAGGTCGCTCTTCGAGAGCACCATGTCCATGTTGGAAAGGGTCGTACGGAAGAACGGCCAGTCGGCGTGCATGGCCTGCAGCGTCGTCATGCCGTCGGGATGCGTCTCCAGCCACGTCCTCACCGCCGAGCCGAAGCCGTACCAGCCCGGCAGCATCAGGCGGCATTGCGCCCAGCTGAACACCCACGGAATGGCGCGAAGATCCTCTATGCCCTGCTTCTTCGAGCGCGACGCCGGCCGGCTGCCGATATTGAGCGAGGCGATCTCGTCGAGCACCGTCGATTCGCGGAAGTAGCGGTCGAATCCCGCGGTCTCGTAGACCAGCGCGCGATAGGCGCGGAAGGCGTTGGCCGAGAGTTCCTCCATGACGGCGCGCCAGGCCGGCGGCACCGGCCGTTCGACTTCCAGCAGCGTCGCCTCGAAGGTGGCAGCGGCTAGGGTCTCCAGATTGCGCCGCCCGACCTCGGCGTTGGAATACTTGCCGCCGATCACCTCGCCCTGCTCGGTGACGCGGATCTGGCGCTGCACGGCACCCGGCGGCTGCGCAAGGATGGCCTGGTAGCTTGGGCCGCCGCCGCGGCCGACCGAACCGCCGCGACCGTGGAACAGGCGCAGGCCGACCTCGTGCCGGCGGAACAGATCGACCAGCGTCAGCTCTGCCTTGTAGAGCTCCCAGGTCGAGGTGAGATAACCGCCATCCTTGTTGCTGTCGGAATAGCCCAGCATCACCTCCTGCACGTTGCCGCGCGAGGCGAGCAGGCGGCGATAGGCGGGAAGCGCGAACAGCGCGTCCATGATCGGCCCGCAGTGCTGCAGGTCGCCGATGGTCTCGAACAGCGGCACGATGTCGACGTCGAGCCGACCCTCGCGCGGCCGCAGCAGGCCGACCTCCTTCAGGAGCACCGCCACTTCCAGAATGTCCGAGACGCTGTCGGCCTTGGAGATCACGTAGTTGGGCATGGACCGCGGCCCGTAGCGGCGATGGGCATCGGCCGCGACGTTCAGCATGCCGAGCTCGTTCGCCGTCTCCTCGCCGTAGCTGAGATGCGCCGAGGAGAGCGGTCGCATGTTGCCGAGCTCGCGCACCAGCAGCGCCACGCGACCAGCCTCGTCGAGCGCCTTGTAGTCGCCGAGACCCGCCGCCTCGACGAGCTCGGCCATGACACGCTCGTGCACGTCCGAATTCTGCCGCAGGTCGAGCGAGGCGAGATGGAAGCCGAAGACATCGACCGCGCGACGCAGGGCGCGCAGGCGGCCACGCGCCAGCGGGCCCGCGCCGTTGTCCGACAGCGAATCGAAGATGGTGTCGAGATCGCTCTTGAAGTCGTCGACCGCTTCGTAGGCCGGCATCGGACCGACCGGCGGATGCGGCGCTTCCAGCTTGTCGAGCGCCCAGGCGGTGGCGGCAAGACGCGCATAGATGCCGACGATGGCGCGGCGATAGGGCTCGGACTGGCGCTCGACCGCGTGATCGGGCGAGCGTTCGGCCAATTGGCGCAAGCCGTCGGATACGCCGACGATGCGGCCGTCGAGCGACAGCTCGCCGCCGAGCTCGTGCAGCTCGGCGAGATAGAAGCGCATGGCGCGCTCGCTCTGCATGGCCAGCGTCTGGCGCGTCACTTCGGCGGTGACGAAGGGGTTGCCGTCGCGGTCGC
Source organism: uncultured Rhodospirillales bacterium (assembly GCA_902825855.1). Taxonomy (GTDB): domain Bacteria; phylum Pseudomonadota; class Alphaproteobacteria; order Reyranellales; family Reyranellaceae; genus Reyranella. The sequence continues at coordinate 8,043 of CADECW010000096.1, forward strand.
CGCCGATCCAGCTTCCCATGCGCAGGAAGGACGGCACCTCCATGTCCTGCCAGTCGCTGTCGGTGGCGCCGAGCAGCCGTTCGAGATCGGCGTAGAACAGCGGCAGGGCGCGCAGGAAGGTGTAGTCATAGTAGGACAGGCCGTTGGCGACCTCGTCGATGACCCTGAGGCGCGTGCCGCGCACCAGGCTGGTCTGCCACAGGGTGAGCACGTTGCGGCGCAACGCCCGGCGGTTGGCGGCAAGCTCCTCCGGCGTGAACTCGACCCGGTCGCGCTCGTCGAGCAGGTGGGCGATCTCCATCTCGCGGTCGATCGAGCTCTTGCGGCGGATCTCGGTGGGATGCGCCGTCAGCACCGGGCTGCAGAGCGCCCGCTCGAAGAAATCCTGAAGCTGCTGGCGGCTGAGGCGCGCCTGGCGGGCGCGGCTCAGGGCGTAGGCCATGGTGCCCGGCCGCGGCGGCGCCTCGGCCTTGGCGTAGGCGCGCGTGCGGCGGATGTGGTGCTGGTCCTCGGCGATATTGGCGAGATGGGAGAAGTAGCCGAAGGCGCGGATGATGCGCAGCGCCCGGTCGGTCGGCAGGCTGCTCATGATCTTCTGCAGCTCCTGGCGCGCCGTCTCGTCGGCATTGCGATGAAACTGCACGCCGATGCGCCGGATGTGCTCGACCAGCTCGAAGACCTCGTCGCCCTCCTGGGCACGCACCGTGTCGCCCAGGATGCGGCCGAGCAGCCTGACGTCGTAACGCAGCGGGGCGTCTTTTTCGGTCGGCTCGATGGGGTCCAGGCGATCCATGTGTGCGGCTCGTCAGGCTATTTCGATCACTCCATCGCCGCCGGCGTATAGCTTGTCGACCAGCGCGCTGCGCCGGTCGAGCGTGGCGCGCTGGTTGATGTAACCCTTGTCGGTCATCTCGTGGCCGTCGACCGAGGGCGGCTCGACCATCAGGATCGCACGCTTGACCCGCATCGACGAGCCCTTGCATTCGGCGTTCATGCGCCCGAGTCCATCACGCAGGGCATCGACCACGGCCGGATGGGCCAGCAGCTCGGCGGCCGTCAGCCTGGCGCTGTCATCGTCGGCAAGGCGCCGGCAGGCGGCAATGTTGGGGAAGCCCAGCAGCCCGACATAGTCGCGGTCCTGGCCGCAGATCACGGCGTCCTGCAGCACCGGCGAGGCTGCGGCGATCGCCGTGGTGCGCAAGGTGCCGACCAGGACGAAGGTACCGCTCATGAGCTTGAAATCCTCGACGACGCGGCCGTCGAAGATGAGGCCCCAGCTCGGGTCGTCGGCATCGACGAACCGGCCGGCGTCGCCGATCTTGTAGAAGCCTTCCTCGTCGAACATCTGGGCGGTGAGGTCGGGCCGGCGGAAGTAGCCTGGCGTGACGATCACGCTCTTGAGCCGCAACTCGTAGCGGCCTTCCTCGCCGGTCGGCACTAGCTTGAGCTGCACGCCCGGGAACGGCAGGCCGATCAGGCCGACACGCTCGGACGCCCAGTGCACCGTGGTCGCCGTCGGCGCGGTCTCGGTCGAGCCCCAGCCGGTGACGAACGGCAACCGGAAGCCGGTGTGCTTCACCGCCAGCGCTTCCATGCGCTCGTAGAGGTCGTTCGGCAGGGTCGCCCCGCCATAGGCCAGCGAATTGAGGTTCCTGAAGAAACGCTGGGCAAGCACGTCGTCCTTCTCGAGCGCCGTCGCCAGCATGGCGTAGCCCGCCGGCACGTTCGCGAAATAAGTCGGCGAGATCTCGCGCAGATTGCGCAGCGTCTCCTCGAACAGGCCGGGCAGCGGCTTGCCGTCGTCGATATAGGTCGTGCCGCCCTCGGCGAGGTTGCCCTGGAAGGTGGCGTTGCCGCCCATCGTGTGGTTCCACGGCAGCCAGTCGAGCATCACGGCCGGCGGATCATCGGGCTTGCGGGTGCGCGCCATCTGGCCCATCGCCAGGTTGGCGCACATCATCTCCTGGGTGTTGATCACCGCCTTGGGCATGCCCGTGCTGCCCGAGGTGAACAGAAACTTGGCCACCGTCTTGCCATCGATCTGCTCGATCGAGCGGGCGACAGCAGCGGTCGCCTTGGTGGCCACGAGTTCGCTCCAGGGCAGCGACTGCATCTCGGGCGGCGGCTTGTCGACATGCACCAGCAGCACGCCCTCGAGGTCCAGGGCGGCGAGCGCGCGGGCATAGATCTCGCCGTTCTGCACGAACACCATGCCCGGCTTGATGAGGTCGAACACGTAACGCAGCTTGGCGTGGTCCTGGCTCATCACCGAGTACGCCGGCGACACCGGCGCCAGGGGCGTACGCGCCTGCATGGCCGCCATGGCGAGCAGCGCGAACTCGATGGAGTTCGAGGACAGGATCATCACCGGCTTGTCCGGGCCGAAGCCGCGATCGAGCAGCGCCTGGGTCACGGCATCGACCTGGCGCTTGGCCTCGCCGTATGTGACCTCGAGCCACTCGCGGTCCGGCCCGCAGCGCTGCGCCAGCCACACCCGATCCGGCACCGCCGCGGCCCACTTCGCCAGGAAGGCCGGCACGTGCGTCTCGTAGGGCTTCAGCTGATGGTTCGACTGCAGCAGGATGGTGCCATCGCCCCGCCGTTCGACCGCGACATCGCGGCTCAGGAAGTCGATCGGCTTGAAGGGCGTCTGCATCACACTGTCCAACGCGATACTCCCGGATGAGATTGGGTCTGGTCGATTTAGGGGTGGGATCGGACGATGGGCAAGAGGCAGCCTTCCAGCCGAGGACCGGGTCCGCCCAGCGAACCCGAACCGGCCGGGGGTGCGCCTGAATGGCCGTTCACATCGGCGCCGATTTCGGCCAGAGTCCGCCCGCTGGACAAAGGGAGAGACGGATGGATTTCGAATACTCGGACCGCAGCAAGGCGCTGCTCGAGAAACTCAACAAGTTCATGGATGAGGTCATCTATCCGGCCGAACCTGTCTACGAAGAGCAGATGGAGAAGGCCAAGGATCGCTGGCAGCTCCCGGCAATCCTCGAGGAGTGCAAGGCCGAGGCGAAGAAGCGCGGTCTCTGGAACATGTTCCTGCCGGCCGACCGCGACTCGGGCGACACGCACGGCACGATGGGTCTCTCCAACCTCGAATACGCGCCGATCTGCGAGGTGCTGGGCCGCTCCTCGATCGCTTCCGAGTCGGTCAACTGCTCGGCGCCCGACACGGGCAACATGGAAGTGTTCGCCCGCTACGGCTCCAAGGAGCACAAGGAGAAGTGGCTGAAGCCGCTGCTCAACGGCGAGATCCGCTCGTGCTTCGCGATGACCGAGCCGGCGGTGGCCTCGTCCGACGCACGCAACGTCGAATGCCGCATCGAGGCCGACGGCGACAGCTACGTCATCAACGGCCGCAAGTGGTGGTCGTCGGGCATGGGCGATCCGCGCTGCAAGGTCATCATCCTGATGGGCAAGAGCGACCCCAATGCGCCGGCCTATCGCCAGCAGTCGATGATCGTGGTGCCGCGCGACACGGCGGGCATCAAGATCGTCAAGATGCTGCACGTCTTCGGCTATGACGACGCCCCGCACGGCCATGCCGAGGTGATCTACGACAATGTGCGCGTGCCGAAGTCGGCGATCCTGCTGGGCGAGGGTCGCGGCTTCGAGATCGCCCAGGGGCGCCTGGGTCCGGGCCGCATCCATCACTGCATGCGCGCGATCGGCGTCGCCGAGCGGGCGCTCGAGATGGCGATCAAGCGCGCCAAGAGCCGCGTCGCCTTCGGCCAGCGCATCTCCGAGATGGGCGTCACCAAGGCCCACGTCGCCGACATGCGCATGGAGATCGACATGGCGCGCCTGCTGGTGCTGAAGGCCGCCTGGGCGATGGACAAGTACGGCAACAAGGAAGCGCGCCAGCAGATCGCGATGATCAAGGTGGCGGTGCCCAACATCAGCTCCAAGGTCGTCGACCGCTGCCTGCAGCTGCACGGCGCGGGCGGCGTCAGCCAGGTCTTCAAGCTGGCCAGCATGTACGCCCACCAGCGCACGCTGCGCCTGGCCGACGGCCCGGACGAGGTCCATCGCGACCAGGTCGGCCGCATGGAGATCGCCAAGTACAATTGATCGAACAGGCCGTCGCCTGACGGACAAATGCAAAGGGCGCGATCCCACCGGATCGCGCCCTTTTTGCGCTGACCGCGCCGGGTTCAGCGTCGCGCCGAACCGAGCGGCGCCGGCGGGCCGTCGGGCACCTCCATCAGCTCGGCCTCGGGCATGCCCGCTTCGTAGGCGGCTGCCAGGGCAGCGGGATCGAACGCCACGCCGATGGGATTCTTGCGGAAGGCGTCGGACGTGAAATAGGCCGAGCACTCCTCCTTCGTCTTGTAGCGGTCGACCTGCAGCTCCACCGAGTTGCCGTCGGGATCGCGGTAGTACAGCGAAATCGTCGGGCCGTGATGAATCGGCCGATAGGGCTCGATGCCCTTGTCCTTGAGGCGGCGCCAGGTCGACAGCAGCTCGCCAATGTCGCGGAACGTATAGGCGACATGCGCCAGGCCCCACGCCTGGGCATCGGGCTCGTGCAGGCCCTCGATGTTCACGACCGCCAGCCGATGGTGCTCGTTGTCGTAGGTCATGAAGCAGATGAAGTCGTTGCGCTGCACGACGTGCATGTCGAGCACGGTGCAGTACCAGTCGACCATCTTCGCCATGTTCGACGAACGCAGCACGAAGTGCGCGAACAACGACGGCGCGATCGGCCTGGTGTCCAGGGTGCGTGATTGCAGGACAGTATCCATCGGTCGACCTCCGGAAATGCCGGCCCAGTCTAAGGCAAATCGGCAGCGGCGGCGAAGGGACAATGGGAACAGGGCTGCGAAACCGGCGGCTTGACCCGAACCCGCCCGCCGGGCAAGCCCAAGCGCCATGTCCGCGCCCGTGCTCGATGCGCCCGATTCGCTTTCGCGCCTCATTCCCTCGCGCGTGGCACGTGGCTTTTTCCTCGCCGTCGTCTCCGGCCTGTTCTTCAACTGCCTCAACGTGTCGGCCAAGGAACTGGTGAGTGAGCTGCCGCCGCTGCTGGTTTCGTGGGGCCGCTGGCTGGCGGGCATCGCCTTCATCGCGCCCTACATGCTGTGGCGCGCCGGCCCAAGCGGCATGCGCACGCGCGACCTGAAGCTCCATTGCCTGCGCGGCGTCTTCCACACCCCGGGCTACGGGTTGTGGTACGAGGCCGTGGCCTGGCTGCCGCTCGCCACCATGGCGGCACTGGGCTTCACCGGACCGATCTTCGTCACCCTCGGTGCCGTGCTCTTCCTGCGCGAGACGGTGCATTGGCGGCGCTGGGCCGCAGTCGGCGTCGGCTTCTTCGGCATGCTGGTGATCGTGCGGCCGGGCCTGGTGGCGATGAGCCCCGGCATCGTCATGATGATGGTGGCGGTGCCGCTGATCGCCAGTTCCAACCTCGTCGCCAAGGTCGTCGCCGGCCGCGACCGGCCCGAGGTGGTCGTCCTCTGGCAAAGCGTGGTCGGCGCCGTCTGCTTCGCGCCGTTCGGCCTGTGGTTCTGGCAGGCGCCGACCGGCGAGCAGCTTCTGTGGTTCCTGGCGTCCGGCTTCTTCGGCACGATGGGCTACTTCTTCATCACCTGGGCGTATCGCCTGCTCGACATTTCCGCCCTGCAACCCATCACCTTCCTCGGCATCGTCTGGGCCGCCTTGTCGGACGTGGTGCTCTGGGGCAAGACCTCTGACGGCTGGACGTTCGTGGGTGCCGCCATCATCGTGGCGGCAACAAGCTATATCGCCCATCGCGAAGCCAGAGCTGGAGGAATGAGGAGATGACGGATCGTCTGGCCGGCAAGGTGGCCCTGATCACCGGCGGCGCCTCGGGCCTCGGCGCCAACGCCGCCGCGCTGATGGCGCAGGAGGGCGCCAAGGTGGTGGTCGCCGACATCGCGGCCGACCGCGGCAAGGCGGTGGCCGACAAGCTGGGCTCGGCCGGCCATTTCGTGAAGCTCGACGTCACCAGCGAGGACGACTGGAAGGCCGCGATCCAGGAGACGGTCGACAAGTATGGTGCGCTGCACGTGCTCCTGAACTCGGCCGGCATCGGCCTCGGCAAGACCGTCGAGGACATCACACTCGAGGAATGGCGCCGGGTCCACGCGATCGACCTCGACGGCGTGTTCCTCGGCTGCAAGCACGGCGTCGCCGAGATCAAGAAGCACACCCACAAGCTCGGCGGCTCGGTGATCAACATCTCGTCGATCTCCGGCATCATCGCCGGCGCCAACATGGCGGCCTACAACTCGGCCAAGGCAGGCGTTCGGCTGCTCAGCAAGTCGGTGGCGCTGCACTGCGCCAAGTCGGGCTACAACATCCGCTGCAATTCGGTGCATCCCACGTTCATCGACACGCCGATCCTCGATCGCTACCGCGACCGCTTCGGCAACGAGGTGATGCAGCAGAAACTCGGCCGCCAGGTGCCGATCGGCCGCCTCGGCCGGCCGGAGGAAGTGGGCTGGGCGTTGGTTTTCCTAGCGTCCGACGAATCGAGCTTCATGACGGGCTCGGAGGTCGTGATCGACGGTGGAATCAGCGCGATGTGAAATCGTCCTGGGCGAGGAGGAATTGCGATGCTGCTCTCTCTCAACAATCGGAAGATCTACTTCGACGTCGCCGGCCCGCAAGGCGCGCCGACCGTATGCTTCACCCATTCGCTCAATGCCGACGGCGGCATGTGGGTCGAGCAGATGGTGCCTTTGCTGGCGGCGGGCTATCGCGTGCTGCGGCTCGACATGCGCGGCCATGGCGGCAGCGCGCCGGTCGACGGCGACTACACCATGGACGCGCTGGCGGCCGACGTGAAGGGCGCGCTCGACGTGCTCGAGATCAAGAAGGTGCACTACATCGGCCTCAGCATCGGCGGCATGATCGGCCAGGGCTTCGCCCTGGCGAACCCCGGCAACCTGCTGTCGCTTACGCTGTGCGACACCCAGCCATCGACGCCGGCCGGCTCGACGGCGACTTGGGAGGAGCGCAAGGCGACCGTGCGGACCAAGGGCATGGCGGCGCTTGCCGACGCCACGATGGAGCGCTGGTTCACCGACGAGTTCAAGAAGGTGAACCCGGTGCGCTGGCGCGAGATCCGCGACACGATCAGCGGCACCACGCCGGCGGGTTCGGCGGGATGCATGTCGGCGATCCAGAACTTCAACTACGAGGACCGGCTCGCCACCATCAAGATCCCGACCCTGGTGATCTGCGGCGACGAGGACCAGGGCACGCCGCCCGACCGCAACCAGTTCATCGCCGCCAGGATCCCGGGCGGCCGCTACGAGGGCATCGCCGCGGCGCGTCACCTGCCCAACGTCGAGCGGCCGGATCAGTTCAACCGCATCATGCTGTCCTGGCTGGCAGCGAACCGCTAAGGCATCACCATGGATTTCGCGTTCTCCGAGGACCAGCTCGCCATCAGGGACAGCGTCGCCAAGCTCTGTGCCCAGTTCGACGACAGGTACTGGCTGAAGAAAGACAAGGAAGGCGGCTTCCCTGACGACTTCTATCGCGCCATGGCCGATGCCGGATGGCTCGGCATCGCCATGCCCGAGGAATATGGCGGCGCCGGGCTCGGCATCACCGAGGCGGCGCTCCTGATGCAGACCGTGGCCGAGTCCGGTGCGGCCCTTCAGGGTGCGTCGGCCATCCATCTCAACATCTTCGGGCCGAACCCGATCGTCGTGTTCGGGACCGAAGAGCAGAAGAAGCGCATCCTGCCCGACATCATCAAGGGCAAGATCAAGGGTTGCTTCGCCGTCACCGAGCCTGACGCAGGCCTCAACACCACGGCGCTCGATACCAAGGCCGAGCGCGACGGCAACGGCTACATCGTCCACGGCAAGAAGACCTTCACCACGACGGCCTCGGTCGCCGACAAGATGCTGCTGATCGCGCGCACGACGCCCAAGGAGAAGTGCAAGCGGCCGACCGACGGGCTGTCGCTGTTCTACACCGACTTCGACCGCTCCAGGATCGAGGTGACCGAGATCGACAAGATGGGCCGCAAGGCGATCGACACCAACCAGGTGTTCATCGACGGCCTCAAGGTGCCGCTCGAGGATCGCATCGGCGAGGAGGGCAAGGGCTTCCACTATCTGCTGCACGGGCTGAACCCCGAGCGCGTGCTGATCGCCGCCGAAGCGATCGGCATCGGCAAGGCAGCGCTTGCCAAGGCCACCCAGTATGCCAAGGAGCGCATCGTGTTCGGCCGGCCGATCGGCAAGAACCAGGCGATCCAGCATCCGCTGGCCGAGAGCTGGATGGCGCTCGAAGCCGCCAACCTGATCGCCTTCAAGGCGGCATGGCTCTACGACAACGGCAAGGAATGCGGTGCCGAGGCCAACGCGTCCAAGTACCTCGGAGCGCGCGCCGCCTACGATGCCTGCGAGCGGGCGATCCTGACCCATGGCGGCTACGGCTACGCCAAGGAGTTCCACGTCGAACGCTTCCTGCGCGAGGTCCTGATCGCGCGCATCGCACCGGTCAGCGAGCAGCTCATCCTGTGCTACGTCGCCGAGCGTGTGCTGGGCCTGCCGAAGAGCTACTAGGCCTGCGACCTCCGACTCGGGCTCACCGCCGCAGCAATTGCGGCGGCAATGCGGCGAGGTTTGTACCAAACACGCAACCGCGGCCGGCAGCGGGGCGTTTGTAAGGCACGGACCAAGTAGGAGTGTCAGCCATGACCAACAGCCGGGTGCATGCGGCCATCGCGCTCGGAGGTGCTCTGACGATTGGCGCCTTCGCCGCTTTAGTGCCGCCGATTCCGCCGGCGTCCGCACAGACGCAGGCCCAGCGCATATGCCGCGAGCAGGGCGTTTCGCCGAAGAGCGACGGCTATGAATATTGTCTGTCTCAGGCCACTCGCGCTCTCGAGTGGGGCGAACCTGCTCTGGCGCGCAATTTTGCACGGGTTACCGTGGATGCGCGTGAGGCTTGCCTTGGCTACGGCCTGCAACCGCAGACGACGGGTTTCCAGGCCTGCATCGATCGTGAGACTTATGCGCGCGGCCTGATGGTCTATGCCGACGAGCAGCCGAAGTACGGGCCGCAGATCGCAGACCATCCATAGCTAGTTCACTGCCTGATTGGTGCGCTGCGGCCGCACAAACGGCCAATCTTCTCGAAAGCAACTGGCTTTGCCACCAGGCGTTGCTTCTGAAAGCAGCAGTCGGAAAGGAGGAAGGCCGTGCTTCGCTATAACCTGATCATGCTGGCGGTGGGCGGCCTAACGCTGGCCGCCATCGCCTCGGGCGAGCAGGCCGATGCCCAGTCGGGCCAGGCCTTGGTCTTCGCTGAACATGCCTGTCTCGAGTATGGCGTCACGCCTGGCACGCGGACGTTCGAACGCTGTGTGAACGGTGCCGCCAAGGCTTTCGATCGTGGCGAACCCGATCTCGCCTATGCGGAGGCGCGCGTCGCAAGAGCCTCCCGCGAAGCATGCCGGTCGTCCGGCGCGGCAACGAGCACAGTTGGCGGCAGCGCCTGCGCCGATGGCCTGACGAAGCAATAGAGCAAGCTTTGGGCTGCCCAAGGTGGAGGGCGTCGCGTAGACTCCGGTGATGGAGCCGCTTCCCTCTTCTGTCCTTCCCGCAGGCGTCCGTGCCCGCATGCTGCCCGGCATCAACGGGCTTGATGTCCACGTCCTGGAAGCCGGGTACGAGACACCCGGCCGACCGGCGGTCCTGCTGTTGCACGGCTTTCCCGAGATTGCCTACAGCTGGCGCAAGGTGCTGCCGGCGCTGGCAGCGGCGGGCTACCACGCCTTCGCTCCCGACCAGCGCGGCTATGGCCGCACGACTGGCTGGGACGCGAGCTACGATGGCGATCTCGCCTCCTTCCGCGCCCTGAACCTGGTGCGCGATGCCATGGGCGTCATGACGGCCCTCGGACATCGCTCGGTCGAAGCCGTCGTCGGCCACGATTTCGGCGTGACGCCCGCATCCTACGGCGCGCTGCTGCGACCGGACGTCTTCAAGCGCATGGTGCTGATGAGCGGCCCGTTCGCCGGGGCGCCGCCGCTTGCACCCGCGCCGCGCCCGGCCGGTCCGGACATCCATGCCGCTCTGGCAGCGCTGCCGCGTCCTCGCAAGCATTACCAGTGGTACTACTCGACCCGTCCCGCCAACGACGACATGTGGAAGGCGCCACAGGGTGTGCATGCCTTCCTGCGCGCCTACTATCATCACAAGAGCGCCGACTGGAAGAACAACAAGCCGTTCGAGCTCAAGGGCTGGACCGCTGGGGAGCTCGCCAAGATGCCGACCTACTACATCATGGACCTCGCCGACGACATGGCAGCGACCGTGGCGAAGGAAATGCCGTCGCCGAGTGAGATCGCGACCAACCGATGGCTCAGCGAGGACGAACTCGCGGTCTACAGCGGTGAATATGAACGCAACGGTTTCCAGGGCGGGCTGCAATGGTACCGCGTCCGCACCAGCGGGCGTTTCAACGGTGAGCTGGAAGTGTTCGCCAGCCGCACCATCGATGTGCCGGCGACCTTCATCGCGGGCAGCAGCGATTGGGGCATCCACCAGTCGCCGGGCGCGCTGGAGCGGATGCAGAGGACGGCCTGCACGAACATGAAGCAGATCCACCTGGTCGACGGTGCGGGCCACTGGGTGCAGCAGGAACAGCCCGACGCGGTGAACAGTCTTCTGCTGCAATTCCTGAAATCGACCTGACACATGGAGCGGCTTTCCGACGACGAGCTTCTGAGCTCACCCGCTACTTTCATGGGCGTGCCCCATGGCCGGCCGGGTCCGGCCAACAAGGCCGCCATTCTCGGCATCCCGTTCGACTGCGGTACCAACATGCGCATCGGCGCGCGCGGCGGCCCCGATTCGGTGCGCCAGCAATCGGCATTGATGCGCCGCTACGGCATCCATGCCGACTTCGATGTGGTGGCTGCGCTCGGCCTTGTCGATTGCGGCAACGTGCGGCTGACGCCGAGCAAGATCGAAGACGCCTTTGCGCGTACCGAACAGGCGGTCGATCGCATCGTCTCGGCAGGCGCCATCCCGGTCACGATCGGCGGCGATGGGTCGGTGACGGTGCCGGTGGCACGTGCGGTCGGCAGGAAGCACGGCAGGATGGCGGCGCTCCACATCGACGCGCACACCGATGCCTATCCCTACGACGCCGCGGAAAAATACAACTCGGCCACCCAGTTCACCCACATCGCCGAGGAAGGGCTGGTCGATCCCGCCTTCTCCTGGCACGTCGGCATTCGTGGCACGACCTACGCGCAAGGCGTCGTTCCGCGGGCGATGAGCCTCGGCTACAAGGTGGTGACGCTCGACGAGCTGGTGCGCGGCGGCCTAGCCCAGCGCATGGCCGAGTTCCGCGACCGCGTCGGCAAGCGGCCGGTCTATCTCTGTTTCGACATGGATGTGTTCGACCCCTCGGTCGCGCCCGGTGTCTGCACGCCGACCTGGGGCGGGCTGTCGGCGCGTGAAGGCATCGACCTGCTGCGCTGCCTGACCGATCTCAATATCGTCGCAGTCGACGTCAATACGGTGAGCCCGCCGCAGGATGTGAACGGGATGGCGGCGCACCTGTGCGCCCACGTGATCTACGAGGCGCTGGTCCTGCTCTGCCGCCAGATGGGTCTCGCAGGCGCGAAGTAGCGCGCTCCGGCAAGGCATGACACGCCGCTGGAGTGACGTGGGCCAAGCGAATACGCTGGCCCGATGAGACTCCTTGCTGCAGCACTCGCTGTCTTGCTCTCGCTCGCGACCACGGCGCGAGCCGACTATCCCGAGAAGCCGATTCGCCTCGTCGTACCCTTCCCGCCAGGAGGCGTCACCGACATCGTGGCGCGGCTCCTGGCCGAGCGACTGTCGGCCGAGTTCGGTCAGCAGGTGCTGGTCGACAACAAAACAGGTGCCGGCGGCGTGATTGCAGGCGATATCGTCGCCAAGGCGCCCCCCGACGGCTACACGCTGCTGCTGACCACGCCCAATCACACGATCAACGCCGCGTTCCGGGCGAACATGCCGTACGACACCGAGAAGGACTTCCGCGCGGTGTCGAATGTCGGCCAAGTCCCGATGCTGCTGGTGACGCATCCCTCGCTGCCCGTCACCACCTTCCAGGGCTTCATCGACCATGCCCGCAAGAACCCGGGCAAGATCAACGTCTCGTCGGCCGGCAACGGCACGCTGCCGCACATCACCATGGAACTGCTGTCGCTCAAGGAAAAGTTCCAGGTGACCAATGTGCCCTATCGTGGTGCCGCGCCGGCGCTCGCCGACCTGGTGGCGGGCCAGGTGCAGGCCAAGCTCGACAACTACACCCAGTCGGCGCAGTTCATCGCCGACAAGAAGCTCAACCTTCTCGCAGTCACCAGCGCCAGACGGCTGAAACAGTTTCCCGAAGTGCCGGCGGTGACCGAGCGGCTGCCCGGCTTCGAAGGCTACTTGTGGATGGGCATCGTCGTTCCAGCCAAGACGCCCGACGCGGTGGTCCAGAAACTGGCATCGGCCATCCAGCGCTTCGTCGCCAGTTCCGAGACCCAGGCGCGTTTCGACAAGGACGGCATCGAGCCGGTCGGCAACGGTCCGGACCAGTTCGCGGCCGAGATCGCGAGGGAACTCGCGCAATGGCGCGAGCTCGCCAAGACGACGAACGTGACGGTCGACTGAACCTCAGCGCAGATACCTGGCCAAGAACGCCCTGGTGCGCGCCTCGGCGTCGGGTGCGGCGCTGGGGTCGTAGGCAAGGCGATGCTGCTTGCCGTCGGCCACGGTGATCGTGCGGTCCACCGCGCGGCTGTCGAAGCTGTGATAGGCGTTGGGATAGTAGACGATGTCGACCAACCCGGGTTGGGTGAAGCCTGCCGCCTGAAGCCTTCGACAGTTTTCGGCGGGGGTCCAATCATCCTTGTCGCCGATCAGGATCAGGAGCGGCACGGCGACGTCGCGGTCGTACTGCTGCTGGCAGCTCGGGTAATAGGCGACCGCGGCCTTCAGTCCGCGCGCGGCGAGGCCGTAGCTTTTCTGGACGGCCCGCACCGTCGTCCAGCCGCCGTGGCTGTGGCCGATCAGGCCGATCTCGCCCCTGCGCACGAAAGGCTGGGCATTGAGGAAGTCGATGGCGCCCGCCACATCCGCGACGCGCATGTTGCCGTTCACGACATTGCCGCGGCCGCATACCGATTTCTCGCCGCGCGGCCCGAAGGAGTCGGGTGCGACGACGACATAGCCCCAGCCCGCCAGCAGCTTGCCCCAGATATCGGTATGCGGGCCGACTCCACTACAGGGGTGCGCCAGCACGAGCCCAGCAAAGGGGCCGGCGCCGGAAGGCTTGTACATCCAGCCGGAGATCTCCGGTCCAGCGGCGCTGCTGCCGACGGCCACGCTGGGAAAGCGCACGCTCTGGGCGGAAGCGCTGCCCGCGAACAGCAGCAGGAGAGCAATCGCGATCGCGCGTTTCATGCTTCATACTAGGCACAAATCCGGAGAGACGCCCACCATGATCAAAACGATCGGCCTGTTGACGCGCAAGGACGGCTGGACCCACGAGCAGTTCATGAAGCACTGGGTCGAGGTACATGCACCCCTCGCCCACGCCGTGCCCGGCCTTCGGCGCTACGTGCAGAACCACATCAAGGGCGAACGCACACGCGCTGACATTCCCGCCACCGAGGTCGCGATCGACGGCATCGCCGAGTTGTGGTTCGACGACCAGGCCGCGCTCGACGCGGCGGCAAAGACGCCGGAGATGAAGGCGCTGCACGCAGATGGCGCGAAGTTCATCGGCCGGATCAGGAGCTACGTGATCGACGAGAAGACGGTGATCGGGTAGCGAAATCCCGAGCGAAGCCGCCCGAAGGGCGGCGCAGTCGAAGGACCTCTTCTCGTCGACGCATCGACAGAAAAGGTCCCTCCACTTCGCCTCGCTGCGCTCGGCTCCGGTCGGGATGACGGAAAGTAACTATTCGGGCTCGATGCCGGCGGCTTTCGCCGTCTCGCGCCAGATGACGAGCTCCTCGCTGATACGCTTGGCGAAGGCGTCGGGTGGCTCGCCGCCAGGCTCGCTTGCGAGGTCGCGTATCTTGCCCTGCATCTCGGGCTCGGCCAGCACTGCAACGACATCGTCGCGGATGCGCTGCGTCAGCTCTGCCGGCAGCCTGCCCGGACCGAACATGGCGAACCATGCGGAGCGATCGACACCCTGCACGCCGGCCTCGGCCATGGTCGGCACCTCGGGCAGCACCTCCAGCCGCTTATCGGTGGTGACAGCGAGCATCTTCAGCGTGCCGCTGCGATGGTGGGACATCACGGTGAGCGGACTGGTCAGTCCTACGGGAATGTGGCCGCCGGCCAGCTCCTGCATCATCGGTGCGGCACCTTTGTAGGCGACGTTTTCGATCTTCAGGCCGCTCTTCAGCCGAAACAGCTCGCCGATCATGCGCGTCGTGTTCTCGGTGCTGCCGAACTGGTACTTGCCGGGATTGGCGCGCGCCGCGGTGAGGAACTTGTCCATCGTGTCGAAGCCCGCCTTGGGCGAGCCGACGAGGGCGATCGCGCCCTTGATCAGCACCGTGACCGGCGTGAAATCCTTCTCCGTGTCGTAGGGCAGCGTCTTGTTGGTGAAAGGATTGATGGTGTGGGCGCTGGTCGTGACCAGCAGCGTGTAGCCATCGGCCGGCGCCTTGGCGACGATCTCGCTGCCCAGGATACCGCTGGCGCCGCCCTTGTTGTCGATGACGACGGTCTGCTTCCAGCGCTCGGCGAGCTTCGGCACGATCAACCGCGTCACCAGATCGGTGCCACCGCCGGCCGGATAGGGCACCACGACGCGCACCTGCTTCGACGGGAAATCCTGCGCCCGCAGGACCGCCGGTGCCGCGATCCATGCGGCAGCCGCGGCAACGAAGCCGCGCCGACCCAATCTCGCCATGTCTCCTCCCGTCTTGTCTTCGTAGTAGGCTCTCGTTGGGGCGACCCTAGAGCGCCGCAGTCTCCGACACCAGCGACTCCGGGCGCGCCAACGCAGCACCGAGCGCAATCGACTCCACGGCGGCGGCGCCAGCGCCCCGACCAGGCGGCTGAGCAGGGCTTCGTCGTTTGCATCGCTCGTAGCTCTATTTGGCGCCGAACGAACTGGAAAAGGTCGCTCCGCCGTCACACCATGGGAAAAATCCGAAGGAGCCGAAATGTTCGACCTCGTCATCAAGGACGCCGAGATCCACGATGGAGCGGGCAGCGCACCCCTGCGCGGCGACCTTGGCGTGACCGGCGGCAGGATTGCCGCCGTCGGCGGCAAGCTCGGTGCCGCAAAGGCAACGGTCCGGGCCGACGGCCTCGCGCTGGCGCCCGGCATCATCGACGGCCACACCCATTACGACGCCCAGATCACCTGGGATCCGTTCATCGATCCCTCGCCGGCTCTCGGAGTCACGACGGCCGTGCTGGGCAATTGCGGCTTCACCATCGCGCCCTGCAAGACGGCCGACCGCGACCTCACCATGCGTCACCTCACCCATGTCGAGGGCATGTCGCTCGATGCGTTGCGCGCCGGCATCCGCTGGGAGTTCGAGAGCTTCCCGCAGTACCTCGACATGCTGGAGCGCCTCGGCGTCGGCCCCAACGTCGCGTGTTTCGCCGGCCATTCGGCCATCCGTACCTTCGTCATGGGCGCGGAGGCGACGGAGCGAACGGCAAGCGACGAGGAGATCGCGACGATGAAGGCGCTGGTAAGCGAGGCCATGGCGGCGGGAGCGGTCGGCTTCGCTACCTCGACCGCCGAGGCGCACAACGGCGAAGGCGGCACGCCCATGCCCTCGCGCCTGGCCGACGATCGCGAACTCAGGACGCTGGTGCGGACGATGGGCGAGAGCGGGCGCGGCGTCTACATGCTGACCAAGGGCAGCAAGACCTCGATCCCCTATCTCGAAGAGCTTGCCATGGAGGCCGGGCGACCGGTGGTGATCGCCGCCCTCTTCCATTCCAACACCAACCCGACAGCGGCTTTCACGACACTCGACCAGATCAATGCCGCACGCTCGCGCGGCCATCAGCTGGTGGCGCAGACTTCGTGCTGTCCGCTCAGCATGGATTTCACCTTCAAGAGCCCGTACCTGTTCGAAAGCATGCAGTCGTGGAAGCCGGCCATGGCGGCCCATGGCGGCGAGGCCTTGAAGAAGGTCTATCGCGACAGGTCGTGGCGCGATGCCGTGCGCAAGGAGCTCGAAGCGGCGCGCGGCCGGCTGGTTTTCAACGGCGAGTGGGACAAGCTTTTCGTCGTGGAAACGGCGAAGCCGGAGAATCGTCCGCTCGAAGGAGCCACGCTGGCGGAGCTCGCGAAGAAGGCGAACAAGGATCCGCTCGACTACATCCTGGATTTTGCGCTGTCGGAGGAGCTCGACACCTCGTTCGTGGCCCAGCTGCTGCACAACGACGAGAAAGCGGTGGGCCGGATCCTGGCCGACCCGGAGACGCACATCTCCCTGTCGGACGCCGGCGCCCATCTCACCTTCTTCTGCGATGCCGGATTCGGCCTGCACCTGATGGGACATTGGAGCCGCGACCTCGGCGTCCTCGACCTGCCGCAGGCGGTGCATCGCCTGACCGGCCAGCCGGCCAGGTTGTTCGGCCTCAAGGGCCGCGGATTTCTGCGCGAGGGCTATGCCGCCGACCTGATGCTGTTCGATCCGTCGACGGTCGCGCGCGGACCCAAGCGCCGCGCGCACGATCTGCCGGCGGGTGCGGCGCGATTGACGGCCTCGGCCATCGGCTTGCACGGCGTCTGGATCAACGGCGCCAAGGTTGCTGACGACAAGGGCTTCTGCGCCGATCCCAAGGCGCGGCCGGGCGAAGTGATGCGCGACTTCGCAGCCTAGCGTGGCAGTACGCTCCTCAATGACGGACCTGTTCCGGGGCCGGTCTCGACACGGTCGCGGATCCGCTGAAGTGGTGCTAGAACGCCGCTGAATTCCAGCGGAGGGTAGCAACATGGTCGCCGAGATCGGCCACTACATCGATGGCAAGCGCGTGGCAGGCAAGAGCGGCCGCACCGGCGACGTCACCAATCCGGCGACGGGCGAAGTGACGGGCAAGGTGGCCTTCGCCTCGGAGGCGGAAATCGATGCCGCAGTGCAAGTCGCCAAGAAGGCCCAGCTTGCCTGGGCGGCGACACCGCCGCTGCGCCGCCAGCGCGTGATGTTCAATCTCAAGGGCCTGATGGAAAAGCGCCTCGACGACCTTGCCAGGCTGATGTCGCTCGAGCACGGCAAGACCTTCGACGACGCCAAGGGCGAAGTCGGCCGCGGTCTCGAGGTCGTGGAGTTCTCTTGCGGCATCGCCCATCACATGCGCGGCGATTTCACCGAGCAGGTCGCGACCGACATGGATTCCTGGTCGATCCGTCAGCCGCTGGGCGTGGTGGCGGGCATCACGCCGTTCAACTTCCCGATCATGATCCCGTGCTGGATGGGCGCCATGGCGGTGGCCTGCGGCAACGCCTTCATCCTGAAACCCTCGGAGAAGGATCCCGGCGCACCCATGCTGCTGGCCGAGTTGTTTGCCGAAGCGGGGCTGCCGGCTGGCATCTTCCAGGTGTTGAACGGCGACAAGGTCGCCGTCGACGCACTGCTGAAGCATCCTGACGTGCCGGCGATCTCCTTCGTCGGCTCGACCGCGATCGGCGAGTACGTCTACCACCAGGGCACCGAGCGCAACAAACGAGTGCAAGCGCTGTGCGGCGCCAAGAACCACATGGTGATCATGCCCGACGCCGACCTCGACCAGGCGACCGATGCGCTGATCGGCGCGGGCTATGGCGCCGCCGGCGAACGCTGCATGGCGATCTCGGTGGCCGTGGCGGTGGGTGATGTCGGCGACAGGCTCTTGGCCAAGCTGGCGCCGCGCGTGCAGGCGCTGAAGGTCGGGCCGGGGCTCGATCCGCAGTCGGAGATGGGACCGCTGGTGACGCGCCAGCACCGTGACAAGGTCATGGGTTATGTCGACCAGGGCGTGAAGGAAGGCGCCAAGCTGGTCGTCGACGGCCGCGGGCTCAAGCTGCAGGGCTACGAGAACGGCAACTTCATGGGTGGATGCCTGTTCGACAATGTCACCAAGGACATGACGATCTACAAGGACGAGATCTTCGGGCCAGTGCTGTCGGTCGTGCGCTCCGGGACCTTCGACGAGGCGATCGGGCTGGTGAACGACCATGCCTATGGCAATGGCACCGCGATCTTCACGCGCGACGGCGACGCCGCACGCGCCTTCGCCAACAACGTCAAGATCGGCATGGTCGGCATCAACGTGCCGATCCCGGTGCCCGTTGCCTATCACAGCTTCGGCGGCTGGAAGGCCTCGATCTTCGGCGACCACGGCATCTATGGAATGGAAGGCGTGCGCTTCTATACCAAGCTCAAGACGGTGACCGCGCGCTGGCCGACCGGCATCCGGTCGGGCGCGGAGTTCGCGTTCAAGGCACGGAACTGACGCGAAGCGTCACCTGCCTACCCTGTCATCCCGACCGGAACCGAGCGCAGCGAGGCGAAGCGGACCTTTTCTGTCGATGCGTCGACAAGAAGAGGTCCCTCGACTGCGCCGCCCTA
>CADECW010000097.1 GCA_902825855.1 uncultured Rhodospirillales bacterium
GACAGCCTGCGCGACGCGCCCAAAGTCCGCCGCGATTGGCTCGAGGTCAACTGACCGTGCGCCCTGCGAGGCCGTATCATTCGATGGGCGAGGTTGGTTGCAGAGCCGCTAGATGCTCTACCAGAAAGAGAAGTGGCCTGAAGGCATACTTGATGCTCTAAAAAGGCGTCTTGGCCCGTCCCCCTTTTCGACTACCCCGTACGGGGCACCCGGAAAACGCGACTGTCGGCGGGCGCAAAACTGCGACTAAGGTCCCTTCGCGCGACCAAGCGCAATTCAATCGTACGAAGGGGCAAGCCCATGCCGACACGTCGCGAAGCATTTGATGAACTCGAACTCGACGAAGCCGAGGGCGGCGCCGAGGCGTTCTCCGATGAGATGGACGAGTGGGATGAAGGCGACGAGATGGACGAGCTGGACGAGCTTGAAGGCGAGGGAGCCGACGAATTCGACGAGCTCGACGAGGGCGATTCCATCGACGACTTCGAGGCCTCGGACGAAGGCGACGAATTCGACGAACTGGACGAGGGCGACGAACTTGGCGAGGAGGACGAGGGCGCCGACGCCTGGGAAACCGGTCTCGCCTACGCCATGGCGGCCGAGGACTCCGACGAGTTCCTGCGCCGCATCCGCCGTGCCGCCCGCCGCGTCGCCGCCGGCGTTCGCCGCGCCGGCTCCGTCGTCGGCCGGGTTGCCCGCGTCGCCGCGCCGATCTTGAGCGCGATCCCTCATCCCGCCGCGCAGGCCGCGGCCCGTGTCGCCCGCGTTGCCAGCCGGTTGCGCTACGAGGGGGCTTCCGAGGAGGAAGCGCTCGAGGCGGCGGCGGAACTCGCGGTGCGCATGCGCGGCGCGCTGCCGGTGGTCGCGGGAACCGCAGCCCGCTTGCTGGTCCGCCAAGTCGCCCCGAACATGCCGGCGGCACAGCGGCGGCGCATCGTCCGTCAGCTGCTGCGCCTCGTCACGGACTTGGTGCGCCGCCGTGGCCGTACCGCCGTTCGTGCCGTGCCACGCATCGTGCGCAGCGTGCGCCGCAGCGCCGCGGTCCGCCGTACGCCGGCTGCAGCCCGGCCACGCGTGGCGGCAAATGCGGCGCGCCGAGTCGCGGCGATGCCGCGCCTGGCGCGCAGGCTATCGGCGCCCCTACCGCGTGGCCAGGCCGCGGTGCGGCGTGCCGTGCCCAACGTGCGCATTGCCGGCGGTGCCATGCGCCGTTGAGGCGGTCTTGGCCCCGGTCGCGGAGGCCTCTGAGTAATGCCAATCGAAGCAGGACCATGACCTCATGGCCTCCGCCGCCACCAACGCCTTCCTGCAGGCGAAGTTCGTCAGTCTGGTTGCCCGCTCTCGCCGGCTCTCCAGGCTGACCCCCCGGCAACTTGGTTTGAGAGCGCAGGACATGCCGTTCGCTCCCTCCTCCGATCACTTCCGTGCCGTCAACCGGCGGCTCGCGGCGATCGCCCGCAGCGTCGAGGGCCGCGTGGGACAGCTGCGCGCGATGTGGCCGTCCGGCGATCGCGATCGCAAGCTGATTGGCATGGCGATGTTCGAGCGTGAGGTCGATCGCGCGCGTCGTAGCTTCGGCATGTTTTTCGAGATCTTCATCCAGCGCGGCACGTCCTATGCGCCGGTGCTCGCAGCGCACGACGTTATCGCCGCCGACTGCTACGCCGCGGTGCGCGCCGCCGCACCCGAGGTCCTGCCGTCGCCGCTGCTCAAGCCGGTCACCTACATGGAGCACGGCTACTCGCCCTCGACACAGCGGCGCGGCGTGCAGATGGCCCGCCTGCTCGGCGACACCAATCCCTTCCCGGTGATCCGAATTCCCTGGGATCGCGACAATCCCTGGCAGTCGGTGTTTCTGCATGAGGTCTCGCACAACCTGCAGGCCGACATGCGCCTCTGGACCGAGAACCAGACGGCGGTGGCCCGGCGCGTACAGCGCGCGGCCCCGAATCCGCGCGTGGCCCAGATCTGGCGTCGCTGGCACAAGGAAATCTTCGCCGACCTAGCGGCGATCCTGCTGGGCGGCCCCGCCGCGGCCGGCGGCATGATGACCTTCTTGTCGCATCCTGCGCCGCGCGCGCTGACTTATCGCCCGGGTGGTGCTCATCCCACAGGCTACATTCGCGCCTTCATCCTGGCCGACATGCTCTCGCGCATGGGCTTCGCCGAGGATGCGCGCGACGTCGGGCTTATCTGGCGCGAGCTTTACGATCCTCGCAAAGGCCACCGCCTGCCTCCGGCGCTGCTCGAGAGCATGCAGCGCCTCGTTCCGCACGTCGTCGACGAGATCGCCTTCCAGCCGCGCCTGGCCCTCGGGCAGCGCGCACTGGCCGACGTCATTCCCTTCACACGCGCGGATCAGGCCTCGATCAGGCGCGGCGCAATCGAGCTTGCCGCCGGCCGGGTGCCCACCGGCCTGCCACCGCGCTTCATGGTGAGCGCCAGCGGCATGGCTCTGGCCATGGGCGCCGACCCCGACCAGCTCTCGCAGCGGGTCGTTTCCCATCTCGCCGCGATCGCCGCCGCCGGTCGCGCGCGCCCGACCATCCCCAATCGCCTGGCTGCATAGAACGAAGGTGACCGATCATGACGACGAACGCCTACATGGTTTCCGCCGGACAGCGCTCACAGGGCGCCCTGACGGTCGACAACGTGTTTCGCCGGATGCTCAAGGTCGCCAACCCGCGCGATCCGGACGAGGTCGCCAAGGCATTGCTGACGCGTTACGCAGACGATGCGCAGAAGATAAAGCGCGAGCAGCAGGGCGTCCCGATGTCGTCCCACCAGCTCGCCGAGATGGCGGGCAAGGTCTCGGGGCCGCTGTCGACTGAGATCCGGCAGGCCACCGACGATCTCGAGCGCGACCTAGGTGCGCTGGTGTCCGACATCCAGCTCAAGGACATCGCGCCGGAGCTGCGCGGACTCAGCAACGCGGTCCGCGACGCAGCGGCGATGGGACTGGATGCCGCCAAGCTCGCCCTCGATCCGGCCCAGCGTGACCGTGCATTTGCCGCCCGCCGTACGCTTGGCGACTACGCGCGATTGACCAGACTTCTCGGCGCGCTGACGGCTTGTGCGACGGCACTCTACTGCCGGGTCTCGCAGAGCATGGACATGTGCGCCAACCTTGTTTTGGTGAGTGCAGGCGAGGCGCTGGCCAGCGCAGGCGTCACGCGTTCAGGCGGCATGCTGCAAGTGCCGGCGGTCGAACTTCAATCACGCCGCGACGCGATCGTCGGCGCGCTGCGCCGACTGCTGGGCTCCGAGGGCGATGTCGTGACCGCCCTTAGCAACGTCATCAACATGCAATCGACCGGGCCGGTGGCGGGGTCAGGCGGTGCTCTGTTGCTGATCTCCGACCTCCTTGAGGAGAGCGGCGCGCAGGACCTCCGTCCGATGCTTGACGAGGGTTTCGTGACCCGCCTGATCGACAATCTGGTTGACCACGCCGTTGCCACGACGCCCGAAAGCCTGCGGGCAATGGGGTCGACTGCAGCAATTACCAGCCAAATGTTATCGCGTTTCGCGAATCTCGTGCGCCTGCTGACAACAACGGCGCCCGCGAGCGAACGGGTGTTCATTGTCGACTACGTCGGCAGCCTCGACAGTTTCACCGCCGGGTTCCGCTCGAGCCAGACCGGTTACCGGCTGCCATTCCTCGCGCGGCCGCCGCTGTTGAGCTACGGCTTTTACGGCGCTGGAGGCATGGACGACGCCACTACCATGCTGCAGGTGCTGGCGGTAAAGCGCTCGCAGATCGCCGAATTGGTCGACTGCTTGTGCTGCGCCTGCACGGAGGCATCCGCGCCCGCCGCTTCGATCGCCGCGAAGTTACTTTATGACCTCGACCGCGCTATCGACCTCTTCTGCCTCGGCATCAGCGAAAGCGGCAAGGGGCTCGTCGAGCTGCACGCCGCCGCCTACGGCTTCGTCTTCCAGACGGCGGCCAGGTTGGGCTGGAGCGATGGCGGTTGGGACACGGGCAGCCCGTCGGCCAACTTTGGAGACAGTGTGCTCGGCCAAGCCATCAAGGATCTGGAGAGCCCTATGAACGTGGTGCGCTTGACCTTGCGCGAGCGCGACAAACCCGATGTCGTGACGCCCACCGGAAACGGCGGCTGGGGTACGGATGTGACTCGCGATGGCGTGCCCTTGGACGCTGCCGCTGTACGGCGGATTTTGCTTCGCGTGCTGGCGGCGCAATACCAGGACGAGCAGAGATGGCGGGACTTGGCTCAATCGTGGTCGCCGATCTGCGACCGTGCCTCGGTCCTGGGCAAGGACATCAACAGCTCCGGCGTCGGGCTCGTCCTGAAGCGAGCCGCCGCGCTCATTGACCGAGGATTCCGGACCTTCTGAAGCAGGACGAACGAAAACGCGCACACGAGGCACCAGAGGTGAGCCATGGCGAACGCTGAAACCCAGGAAGTCCTGAAAAGGCTGATGCAGCGCCTGCTGCGCGACGAGTTCTCCAACCTCAGTCCGCAGGAGCGCCAGGCCTTCGAGAGCCAGTTCGAGGATCGCTTCCGCGAGCTGGTGGAGGCCGGTGCCAAGCAGGGCACGGCGAGCTTCTCCGACATCATCGGCCTGAACGGCGACGGGCTGAAATCGTTTGACGAGCTGCCCTCGCTCAGCCTCAAGGCCGACTTCGATGAATCCGTAACGCCGTCGCAGATCTCGTCGGCCGCCGAGCTCTACTTCATCTTCCAGCACGAGCGCATGAAGATTTTCCAGGTCGTCAACGTGCTGCGCCGGCTGTTCGTTCTCGGCCGCATGAAGATTCAGCGCGGGCCCGGCGCGCGCGGCCTCTACATTCTCGAGAAGTGGCGGCCGCTGCGCTACACGCGCCGCGACCGCGCCATCGCCTACCGCCGCGTCTTCAACTACGGCAACGAGCCGCCGCCGCAGGGCGCCGTCGTCAACCGTAACTTCCACCACCAGTTCGTCGCCTTCAACTCCGCGCTTGCCCAGTACTTCCGCGACCTGACGATCGGCGAGGTGATCCGAGGCTCGGTCGACATCGCCGACCGGCCGTTCGGCCAGATCGCCACCGTGCAGCGCCTGGGCACCGACCTGCGCTATGCCGTCGACCGCGCGAGCTACGGCAACATCGTTGCCCTGACCCAGGAAATCGGCAACTACCTGCAGACCTGTCTCGAACTGATCGACGCGCCCGACATCAAGAAGTCGTTCGACGCTGTCACCAAGTGGGATGTCATTGAGGCAGTATCCGTTCGCTATCTCGGCGGCATGGCCGAGCTGTCGCAGCGCGCCAAGATGGCGGAGGCGGGACGCCGGTTGCTGGTGTTCATCGCCTCCAACGACTTCAAGACGACCCTCGATCCCGACATCTTCCGTTCGGAGACCAAGGCCATGGGCTCGCAGGCCGAGGCGTGGATAGCCTCCTACCGCCTCACCGCTGAAGGCCGCCGCTTCCCCGGCGTCGACCGTAGCCTGCGCTGGGCGCTCGGCCTTTCGGAGCCCAGGTCGGCACGACTTGCGACAGCGTAGCCTTTCAATGTTCCCGGGATGTGTGACCCATGGCCGGACTGTTTCCCCTCTCGGTCAAGATCTCGCAACACGCGCCAGTCTGCATCCTCGATGCTCGCCTGGCGCTGGCGCCCGGCGGCCTGTTGCTGGCGCTGAAGCTGGCGCGCGCCACCGAGCTCTGGCTCACGCGCGAGTTTTGGTCGTTGATCGACTCGGTCTTCGTGTTCTCGCGTGCGCACCCGCAGGCTGCGATGCGCGAGCTCTGGCTGTGGCACACCGCCTGGCTCTCCGGCCGACTGCAGGGCGCCTTTCACTGGATTGGCGATGCGCGGCGCGAAAGCGTGCTGCCGGAAGGCGCCGATCCCGACCTGCTGGCCCAGTTCGAGCAACTCGACGCCGCCCTGCTCGAGTCCACGGCGCCGCATAACGGGTCGCTGCACGGTCTGTTGTCGGACTGCGCTCGCCAGTCGATCGCGCTCGCCGCAGCGCTGGGACCGCAGGCACCGATCATCCTGACGCTCGCCGGCGAACGCACGGCGCATGAAGCGCCGCCGCTGCTGACCGACGCCGCGTCGCTCGGGCTGAGGACGGTGCGCGAGGTAACGAACCAGGAGGAGGTCGCGCTGTTGAGCGACAGCCTCTGCCAACCGGCAGGACGCGCCGCTATCACTCAGGCGCGGCTCGCCGGCCCGCCGCTGCTCGCGGTCCATCTCATCGCTCACAATGCCGTGGCGCTGGCGCCGGCGCAGGACGGCATCGACCTGGCCGAGGACGAACTGGACACCATGCCGGCCTGCTCGCCCTGGCAAGACGCTCTTCTCTACTGGCACCGCCTGGGCTGAGGGAAAGATAATGCGCCCCATTGCAGAGCGTCAGCCAGGCCCGCGGATCAATCGGTCCGAGCTGGTGATGGTTGCGGTGCTGGGCCAGGCCTCCTCGCAGCTTGCTGCCGCCAATCCCTATCGCATTGGCCAGGACGGCCGGCCACGCGTGCTTCCCGGGCCGGGAGGCATCGTGCTCAGCCATCGCGTTGGCGATGCCTGCGTCGGCCTCGCGGCCGACCATGTCGAGCCTGGGGTTTCACTGCGCAACGAACAGGCCTCGATCAAGGGCGAGCGCGGAGGCGCCAACCTTGCGCTGCAGACTCTCGCCTGCATCGGCAACCAGGCGCGGGTCGTCAGCGGCCGCGCTGCCGGCGCCATCGGCACGGTGACGGGAAAGCATGGCGGCATCGACACGGTGCTTGTCGACTTCCCGCAGCGCACGCTGCGCCGGCTCGCGATCGGCGATCGCATCCAGATCTGGGCGCACGGCCAGGGACTACGCCTCCTCGACCATCCCGGTATTACTGCGATGAACGTCGCGCCGCGTTTTCTGGCGCGCTGGCGGCCGCCCAGCACGCGCGGCCGCCTGGTCGTTGGCGTCACCCATCTGGTCCCGGCGGCCCTGATGGGCTCGGGCCTCGGCCGTAACGACGCGGTGCGTGGCGATCACGACATACAGCTGTTCGATGCGGCGACGGTCCGCCGCTATCGTCTGGGCTCCCTGCGCTTCGGTGACCTGGTGGCCATCGTCGATGCCGACCACCGGTTCGGCCGCAGTTGGCGCCGCGGTCACGTCGCCATCGGTTGTGTGGTGCACAGCGAGAGTACGGTGGCGGGACACGGACCCGGCGTCACCACGCTCCTGACCGGTCCGGCTAACCGCTTCGTGCTGCGCCATGACGCCAACGCCAACATCGCGGCGATCCTCGGGCTGCGCCGGCCGGTCGTGCCGCGCAATGTCGCGCCGCTCGCCCTGCGCGAGGCGGTGTGGCGGCGGGCAGTGTCGATGCACCCGTCGCCGCCGGTCGCGATCGATCGGAGGAGGTTGCATGTGCGGGTGTGATCTCTGCCGGCGGCGCGCCGCCCTTCACGGCGCGGGCTGCCGTTGCCCCTCATGCCGCAGCGGATTTGGCGGCGGCACGTCAATGGGCTTCGAGGCCGCGCCGGCCTTCCGACGCTGCGACACCGGCACACGCGAGCGCCTGGTCAGCGAATTGCCGGCCTGGTCGGGTTGGTGCCATAGCATCAGCCTGGTCCAGCTGATCGCGCGGGAGGAATCGGCAGCCAGCAGGGAGTTCCGGCGGTCCAACGACTCCTGGCGGCGCGCCAACCAGACGCCGATCTACCGCTTCGTCGCCGGGCCGACGGCGAGGCGACAGCAGGAGCAGCTTGGTCGCACCCGCTATGTCGGCCTGACCTTCGCCCAACGCGGCTCCGTCCGGGACCGCGTGATGCGCCACCTCCAGGAAAGCAGCAACGATGCGGCCTCGCGCGGCCTCCGTGCCTTCATCACGCGTATCGGCGGGCAAGGCAATGTCACGGTCGAGATGGGAACGGCCGAGACCCGCAGCCCGCGGCTGGCCCATGCCGTCGAGATTCTCGTGCAGCGCGCCGAGAAGGTCCTCGAATGGCGCCGCATCAATCGCACCACGCCCTTCGACGAATTCGAAAACGCCGTTTCCGGCACCCTGGCCGATCTTCGCCGCCGTGCCTGATCGGCACCCAACCTTCGAGGGAGGTTTGCATGACCCATCTCAGCACTGCGCCTCAGCGTCGCCGCTTCCGGGCGCTCGATGCGCTGGACAGGCTCGTCGCCCACGAATGCGAGGCCGTCACCGTCGTCAGCCGGAGCCCGGCCCGGGACCCCGCCGCCGCGGAAGCGCCGACCGATGCCGATACAGGCGGCGACGAGGCCTTCATCCAGGGCGCGATCGCCTATCTCTCGACCCGGCCCAATGCCGCCGCGCTGATCGCCGGCATCGACAGCGGCTGGAAGGAGCTACAGGCCGGGCGCGACGAGTCCCCGCCGTCGCCGGATGTGCCACCGGACGCGGCGCCCCAATCGGCGCCAGAGTCAGCGCCGGAGCCTGCGCCATGAGGGACCAGGCGCTGGCCGACATCCGCGTCGAAATGCTGGCAGACGAAGCGGACTATGCCATCGTCGGTCCGCGCGATACGCGAACGCGGGTATTGAACGCCCGGAGCCTGCCATACGCGGCCATCTGCCATCTCGAACTCGATCTCGGCGGCCGCCGCAGCGGCTGCACCGGCTTCCTGGTGGCTCCGACCATCGTCGTCACTGCGGCACACTGTCTGCACAATCCCGCGCGGGCGCGCGCCGGTGGCCGGGCCGCGCCGCATGCGATTCGCGTGATCGCAGGGCGCAACGGCCTGGTGTCCGCGCCCTTCGGCACCCGTTCCGCGACGTCGTGGTATGCGCACACGCAATTCGTTGGCGCTCGCCGTCCTGCCTTTGACATGGGCATCATCGTGCTGGACCGGCCGTTTAGGCGACTGCCGGGAGTCCTGCGCATTGCCGCGCGGAGCGACGCCCAACTCCTGCGTGCACGCAGCGGCCATCTGTTGCACATCGCGGGCTATCCAGGCGACAAGCCGCGCGGCACGCAGTGGGAGCATGCCGAGAGCCTGCGGTCGATCCAGGGCAACATCATCCGCTACTCGGTCGATACGTGTCCTGGCCATTCGGGCAGTCCGGTATGGATGCGCGAAGGCAATGGCACTGTGGCCGTCGGCATCCATACCGGTGGCCCGACGCGCTCGACCGATGGGGCAGCCTGGGGCTGCAGGCCCGGCGTGCCCGTTGCGCCCCGTGGCCATACCAACCGTGGCGTGAGAATCACGACAGAGTTGTTGCAGGCCGTCGCGAACATCCAGCGCGGCAGGCCGGCGACCAGCTTCCAGAGATTTGTCCCTGCGCCGACACGCCAGCCAGCGCGACGATTCGAAGCCGCCGAGTTCGCATTGCAAGCCCTGTGACAAAGCTGCGTCCGAGTTGGTGCTGCATTGGTGCTGCAAAGGAAAACCGTTATGGTGTCGAAACCGTTGCATTCGCGCAGTTTTTGGTCGAGCGGGGGTTAGCGATGCCGAACGGAAAGACGACGGCGGTTGCGCCGATCCGGCTGGCGTCGGTCCGCTCCGACATGGCGGTTTCAGCCCAATCTGCGTCTCACGTTTCCATCGCCTGCGAGGTCGATGGCCACCATTTCACAGGATTCACCGTCGAGGCATGGCGCAACCGTGGATCGAAAGAGACGAATGGCCGGAGAGGTGAAGCGACGGCACACCACGGCCTTTTGCGCCTCGGCGGCCGCACCTTCTTTCTCGTGCCGTCCCCCGCCACGCCGGTGCCCGACGACAACGGCGAGCCAAGCGATAGATTGGCCAGCCTGACCGCGCGCGAGTTGCAGATCGCGCACCGCATCAGCGACGGTGCCTGCGACAAGGTCATCGCCCACACGCTCGGCATCAGCGAATATACCGTGCGCGAGCACGTGCGGCGCATCTTCAGCAAGCTCGGCGTCTGCAAGCGTACTGCGATCGTGCGCCTGCTGTGGCGCACCAACCGCGACCGTCATGCCCGACTACCGAGCCGCAAAGGCGCCTCCGGCCACTAGCGAAGTTCCGACAGGCACGCCCGGCAGCGTGTCGACAGTCCAGCAGAGGGGACGATGCCCATGCAGACCCTCATCCTCCACCGACGCCGCCGTGGCGCTCGCCTCGAGGTGCGCGACGGCGAGGGCAGGTGGCTCGCCACCTTCACCGACGGCGCCCGCACCGTGCTGCTGGCCGGACCGCGGCGTTCCTTTGCCGAAGGCACGGCGGCGGTAATGCACGCTCGCTGGGTGCGCAGTTCTCCGTCGCCTTTCAGCGGCCGTGTCGACCGTCGCTGGCTCGGCGCGGCGCTGGCGGCCAACCGCGCTCGCAAAGCCGACGTGCTCGCCATTGCCATGCAGT
This sequence comes from uncultured Rhodospirillales bacterium, assembly GCA_902825855.1. Taxonomy (GTDB): domain Bacteria; phylum Pseudomonadota; class Alphaproteobacteria; order Reyranellales; family Reyranellaceae; genus Reyranella. The sequence goes on from CADECW010000097.1 coordinate 10,290, forward strand.
ACATTCGCGGTGCTCCGCCCCTGGTTGACGAGAACGGCATGCAGATCGCCGGCGACGCACGCTATGGACCGGGCACCGTGGCCAACCGCGAGGAAGGCGCCGACTTCAACGACTATCTCGGCATCACGTCGACCCTGCCCGGCGAGCCGCCCGATCCGCCGGAACGCCGCCAGTTCAGGTGTCTCGATTGCTCCGGCTACATGCGCATGGTCTGGGGCTGGCGCAATCACCTTCCTAGCGCCGCCCGGAGCGACCGCATCCCCCTGTCGATCTCCCCGCGGCCCGATCGAAGCACGATGCCTCGCCGCGCACATCAGATCTTCGACAGTGCGCCGGGCATCGCCGTGATCCCGCGGAAACAGCCGGTGACCGATCTGACGCCGCTTCAGATCGGCGACCTCGTCTTTTTCGATGCCGACCCGGACGATGGGGCACAGGTCGATCATGTCGGCCTCTACCTCGGGCGTGACCTCGATCGGCGGCACCGCTTCATCTCCAGCCGCAAGGCTCGTAACGGACCGACAATGGGTGACTATCACGGCGCGTCGCTGCTTGACGGCCGCGGTCTCTACGCGCGCTCCTTCTGTGGAGCGCACCGCCTCTAGCAGAGAGCGTCCCGGCGAGATGTTGCAGGGCGCTTGGGGTTCTCGATATCACGTATCGCTCGTTGCGCCTCAGCCATGCCTCGATGCTGATGGCAAGCAAGGTCGACATCGCGACCATCGATCAAGCTGGCGCTCGCTGCCAATTCGGTGCCAAAAACGGGATGAAATGCCCGATTCCATTGGTTCGCACATAGGTCTTCCCGACCTGTTTTCACGCTGGTTCGAGAGCCGCGGATGGGCGCCGCGGGCGCACCAGCTTGCCTTGATCGACCTGGCGCGCCAGGGCAGAAGCGCCTTGCTGATCGCGCCGACCGGCGGCGGCAAGACACTGGCGGGCTTCCTGCCGTCGCTGATCGAGCTCAGCGAGCGACGACTCGTCGGCAAGGATCTGGCCCACAAGAAGGGCAAGGGCGAACTGCATACGCTCTACATCTCGCCCTTGAAGGCGCTGGCGACCGACATCCGGCGCAATCTCGAGATGCCGATCGCCGAGATGGCCTTGCCGGTGCGCGCCGAAAGCCGCACCGGTGACACGCCGCAAAGCCGCCGCCTGCGCCAGCGCGAACGGCCGCCCGATCTGTTGATGACCACGCCGGAGTCGCTGGCGCTGTTGCTGTCCTATCCAGATGCCACACAGTTCTTCACCAGCCTGCGCTGCGTGATCATCGACGAGCTGCATTCCTTCGCCACCAGCAAACGCGGCCATCACCTGGCGCTTTGTCTCGCACGTGTCGCCACCCTGGCGCCGCAGGTCCGCTTCGTCGGCCTCTCGGCCACGGTCGCCGATCCGCCGGAGCTGGCCCAGTTCCTCGCCGTCAAGGACGAGGTCGAGATCGTGCTGGGCGAGCCCGGTGCGCAGCCCGTGGTGTCGATCATCGATGCGCAGGAGCGGCTGCCGTGGGGCGGCCACATGGGTCATCACGCGGTTCCCGAGGTCTACAACATCATCCGCCAGCACAAGACCTCGATCGTGTTCGTGAACACGCGCGCCCAGGCCGAGCTGGTGTTCGACCGGCTGTGGCGAATCAACGAGGAGAACCTGGCGATCGGCCTGCATCACGGCTCGCTCGCCGTCGAGCAGCGCCGCAAGGTCGAAGCGGCGATGGCGGCCGGCAAGCTGCGTGCAGTCGTCGCGACCTCCTCTCTCGATCTCGGCATCGACTGGGGTGACGTCGATCTCGTGATCCAGATGGGAGCACCCAAGGGCGTGAGCCGCCTGATGCAGCGGATCGGCCGCGCCAACCACCGGTTGGACGAGCCGAGCCGCGCCATGATCGCGCCGGCCAACCGCTTCGAGGTGCTGGAATCGCTGGCTGCACTGGAAGCGGTCGAAGCCCGCGAGCTCGACGGCGACCCGCCGCGGCCGCCCTGCCTCGACGTGCTGGCCCAGCACATCGTCGGTTGTGCCTGCGCCCAGCCGATCGACCGGGACCAGCTCTACGAGGAGGTGCTGACGACGCAGCCCTACCGCGACCTGCCGCGCAAGGATTTCGACGACACCTTCGATTTCGTCGCCACCGGCGGCTATGCGCTCGCTGCCTACGAGCGCTGGCACCGATTGAAGCAGCTGCCGGACGGGCGCTGGATGCTGGCCTCGCCCCTGGTGGCGCGCCAGTTCCGCATGAATGTCGGCACCATCGTCGAGCTGCCGCTGATCAAGGTGAAGATGAAGCGCGGCCCCATCCTCGGAGAGGTCGAGGAAGCTTTCATCCAGGGCCTGGTGCAGGGCGATACCTTCGTGTTCGGTGGCCGCCTGCTGCGCTTCGAGGGCGTCAAGGAGCTGATCGCCCAATGCTCGCCGGCGAGCGGCGGCGATCCCAAGGTGCCGGCCTATGGTGGCGGCCGCCTGCCGCTCTCGACCTTCCTGGCCGAGCGCGTGCGCGGCATCCTGCAGGACCCTTCGCGGCACCCGAAGCTGCCGCCCGAGGTGCGCGAATGGCTGCGCGTTCAGCGTATCCGCTCGACCCTGCCTGCCGGCAATCGCCTGCTGATCGAAGGTTTTCCCCGCGGCAGCAAACAATTCATCGTCGCCTATTGCTTCGAGGGACGCAACGCGCACCAGACGCTCGGCATGCTGCTGACGCGGCGCATGGAGCGCATGGGCCTGAAGCCCTTGGGCTTCGTCGCCACCGACTATGTGCTGGGCATCTGGGGGTTGCGCCCGCCGACCAAGGCGCAGCTCGACCAGCTGTTCGACGAGGACATGCTGGGCGACGATCTCGAAGCGTGGATGGACGAATCGACCATGCTGCGCCGCTCGTTCCGCAACGTGGCGGTGATCGCCGGTCTGATCGAGCGGCGCTTTCCCGGCGAGGAGAAATCGCGCCGCCAGGTCACCTTCAGCTCCGACCTGATCTACGACGCGCTGCGTCGTCACGAGCCCGACCACATCCTGCTGCGCGCCACCCGCCAGGACGCCGCCTGGCAGCTCGCCGACTTAAGACGCCTTGGCGAACTCCTGCGCCGCGCCAAGGGCCGCATCGACTACCGCCGTCTCGACCGCATCTCGCCGCTCGCCGTCCCGGTGCTGCTCGAGATCGGCAGGGAGCGGGTGCTCGACGGCACCGCCGAGGACGAGCTCCTGGATATCGCCGCTCAGGAACTCATAGACGAGGCGACGCGTGTCTAAAGCAACACGCATCCCCGGTGTGCGCGGATGTGCCCAACATCATCAGTGGAAATCCCGTGACGCGATCCGGATCTTGGGTCGGTCGAGATGGATGCGGCTGCGGTCGTAGCCTTTCTCTGACGGAGGCTTCTTCACGCGATGGCGCGTGGCGTTGGCTTCGGGGATCGGCAGATGGGCGCGTGGATCGGGGCGATCGGTGCGCACCTGGTCGCCGCGGCCGTTGGTCAGCCGGAAATCCTCGTCTATTTCGGAAATGGAATCGAGCTCGGTCGACCAGTCCCATAGCTTCTCGGCGACGAGATGGATCACCAGTCCCTGGCGCTGCACGTGGCCGCGCACGCCGAGCAGGCGCGAGCCCATGACGATGCGGCGATGGGCCTCGAAGACTTTGGGCCAGACCACCAGGTTGGCGATGCCGTGCTCGTCCTCGATGGTGACGAACACCACGCCCGAGGCGGTGCCCGGCCGTTGGCGAACCAGGACCAGACCGGCCAGGATGAACTCATCCTCGTTCTTCGAAGCGGCCAGGACCGCGGTGGGGAATATCCCTCGTTCGGCGAGCCGTGGACGCAACAACGCCAGCGGATGCGCGCGCAATGACATCGAGAACGAGCTGTAATCGTCCACCACCTGCTCGCCCAGGGTGAGGGAGGGCAAGGAGACTTTGGGCTCGAGATCGCGCAGCTCGCCCGTACCGTCGAGCAGCGGCAGCCTGGCATCGGAGAAGCCACGCACCGCCCACAGCACGTCGCGGCGCGACAGTCCCAGCGAGGCGAAGGCGTCGGCTCGGGCCAGTGCCACGATCTGGCGTTTGTTGAGGCCGGAACGTCGCCACAGGTCGGCCGGATCGCGATAGCGTTCGGTGCGGCGTTCCACCATGCGCTTGACGTCGTCCTCGGCCAGGCCCGTGACCTGGCGCAGGCCGAGCCGCAACGCGCAGCGATTGTTCTGGCTGGGCTCGAGAGTGCAATCCCAATCGCTGGCATTGACGTCGGGCGGCCGCACCTCGACACCATGTTCCTTCGCGTCGCGCACCAGCTGGGCCGGGGCATAGAAGCCCATCGGCTGGGAGTTGAGCAGGGCGGCGGCGAAGACCTCCGGGTAGTAGTATTTCACCCACGAGGAATCGTAGACCAGGATGGCGAAGCTCGCGGCGTGGCTTTCGGGGAAACCGTACTCGCCGAAACCTTCGATCTGCTTGAAACAGCGCTCGGCGAACTGGCGCTCGTAGCCGTTGCCGACCATGCCCTCGATGAAATCGCTCTTGAGCTTGTGGATCGTGCCGGCCCGACGGAAGGTCGCCATGGCGCGGCGCAGCTTGTCGGCTTTTTCCGGTTTGAAGCCTGCGGCATCGATGGCGATCTGCATCGCCTGCTCCTGGAACAGCGGCACGCCCAGGGTTCGTTTGAGGATGTTTTCGAGCTCCGGCTTGGGATAGGTGATTTTCCCGGGCGCCGCGCGGTTCTTCAGATAGGGGTGAACCATGCCGCCCTGGATGGGGCCGGGCCGCACGATCGCCACCTCGACGACGAGATCGTAGTACTTTTCCGGTTTCAGGCGGGGCAACATCGACATCTGCGCCCGGCTCTCGACCTGGAACACGCCGACCGAGTCGGCTTTGCACAGCATGTCATAGACGGCGGGGTCGTCTGCTTCCATGCCGATGGTGCACTTCTCGCCGTAGTGCTTCTCGATCAGGTCGAAGCTCTTTTTCAGGCAGGTCAGCATGCCAAGGCCCAACACATCGACCTTGTAGATCCTGAGCGCGTCGAGATCGTCCTTGTCCCATTCGATGACGGTGCGATCGTCCATGGCAGCGTTCTGGATGGGGATCAGCTCATCGAGGCGGTCCTCGGTCAGCACGAAGCCGCCGACATGCTGCGAGAGATGGCGTGGAAATCCGCACAGCGTGGCCGACAATTCCAGCGCCAGCATCAGCCGGGCATCGGCGGGATCGAGACCAGCCTCGCGCACATGGCCCTTGTCGACGCCGCCCGATCCGATGCCCCACACCGTGTCGGCCATGGCGCCCACCGTGTCGGGAGAGAGACCGAGCGCCTTGCCGACCTCACGGATGGCGCTGCGACTCCTGTAGGAGATCACCGTGGCCGCGAGTGCGGCGCGCGAGCGGCCTTTCTCCCGGTAGATCCACTGGATGATCTCCTCGCGCCGTTCGTGCTCGAAATCGACATCGATGTCGGGCGGCTCGTTGCGTTCGTTGGACAGGAAACGCTCGAACAGCACATCGGCCTTGCCGGGGTCGACCGAGGTGATACCGAGGCAATAGCAGACGGCGGAATTGGCGGCCGAGCCTCGGCCCTGACACAGGATCTCCATCTTGCGGGCCTGCGTGACGATCTCGTGCACCGTCAGGAAGTAGGGCGCGATCTCCTTGCGACCGATCAGTTCGAATTCGTGCCGGATGGCGTTGGCGACCTTTTCCGGCACGCCCTCTGGATAACGCCAGTCCGCGCCCTCCCAGGTCAGGCGGACGAGCTTGTCCATCGGCGTCTCACCGCCTTCGTACATCACGGGATACTGATAGGTGAGCTGATCGAGCGTGAAGCTGCAGCGGCCCACGATCTCCTGGGTGCGCTCGATGGCGCGCGGATGGCGGCGGAACAAGCGCCCCATCTCCAGGGGGGCCTTGAGATGCCGCTCGGCGCTGGCAAAGCGGCGGAAGCCCAGCTGGTCGACGGTGCAGCCCACGCGAATGGCCGTCACCACGTCCTGCAAGGCCCGTCGCTCGGGCGCGTGATAATGCACGTCGTTGGTGGCGACCAGGCCCACGCCCATTTCGGCGGCGAGATTGTCGAGCTGGGCGAGACGGCGCGCATCGTCGCCGCGAAACAGCGCAGTGCCGGCGAGATAACAGCGGTCCCCGAACAGATGGGCCAACCCGCGCAGCCGTTCACGGAAGGCCGGATCGTCCGGCCGCTTCGGCGGCAGGACTATGGCCAAAATGCCGTCGGCGTGGGCTGAAAGATCGTCGAAGGTGAGATCGCACTGGCCCTTGGCGGCGCGGCGGTTGCCGACCGTCAGCAGGCGCGACAGGCGCTTATAGGCGTCGAGATCGCTGGGATAGGCGAGCAGGGAATAGCCGTCGCGCGTCTCGATGCGGGAGCCGACCAGAAGCCTGGTCTGCTGCTCCAACGGCATCGGATGCTCTTCGTAATATTCCTTCAGCGCCGCATAGGCCCGCACCACGCCGGCCAGCGTATTGCGATCGGCGATGCCGATGGCAGTATGACCCAGATCCACTGCCTGCAGCGCGAGTTCGCCGGGATGCGACCCGCTGCGCAGGAAGCTGTAGTTGGTCGTGACCTGCAGCTCGGCATACATGAGGTCACGCGTCGGCGAGCTCGTGGACGCGCGCCAGCGGCACGCCGCGCAGGGCGATGCCTTCGAGCTTGAGTGCCTGCAGGAACGTCTCGTCGCTGCTGACCAGCGGCGCGCCCACCGCCTCGGCGCAGGCCGCGTAGAAGCAGTCGTGCACCGGTCGGCCGCACTGCAGAGCCAGTGCCAGCGCGCGGTTGCGCAGGCGGGTCGATTCGACGAAGGCCGAGACGAAGGCGGGCAGGCCGATGTTGCGCACGATGGGCGCGGCCTGGTCGGGCGCGATATCGCCGGCGACGGTCTTCTTCCAGGCGAGTTCGGCCACGCCCGCGATCAGGATGTCGGGCGCCACAACTTCGTAGCCGTGCGCCAGCAGTGAGCGTGCCTGCGGTCGCAATGGTTCCTCGACGAACCATTTGATGGCGACGCCGGGATCGATCACCACGATCATGGTTTGCCTCCGGCACACAGCAATGGCCGCTCCTCGGCCATCGACCGGACGAGCGGCGTCATGGCGGCGATGCGGTCGGCCTCGGCCAAGGGATCGAGCACCAACGGTTGGCGCGCTGCCTGGCTGAGAATCTCGCGCAGCTCGGCTTCGAGGGAATGGCGGCGGGTGCGGGCGCGCGCCTTCAGGTTCTCGACGACCTTATCGTCGAGCCCGCGGATGGTGAGCGTGTTTTTTTTCATGCGCAGAATCCATGGAGGAACCAGCGGGCCGTCTGCCGGCCATTGGCCGCCATCCGGTAGGCCCCGTCACGGAACAGCCAGAAGCGGCCGCCATCGTCGTCTTCGACGCGATAGTAGTCGCGGTAGGGGGGCACGATGTTGGCCGGCGGTCGGCTGCCGTCGGGACGTGGCCGCCACCATTCGTCGGCCACGCGTTCGGGCCCTTCGGCGCGCACGATGCGATGGGCGTGCTGGCGCCAATGGAAGACCGAGGGTGGATCGTCGGGCACATGGGCCATGACGTCGACCGGCTCGGGCCTTTGCAGCAGGCGGGTCGGGCGCGCACCCTTCATCCCGGCCACGCGTCGCCAAGCGTCGTTCGCGGCGGGCTGGGCCGCGGCACCGGCCGTCTGCACACGCTCGGGCAGATGGCTGTCGCGCGGCAGCAGGCGCACGACGTTCTCCGTGCCCAGTCGCAATGCCAGGCGGTCGGCGAGATCGATCGTGCCGTCCTCGCCAAGGGAAGCCGCGATCGCGCCCGAATCGGGCAACGCATCCTGCGTGCCACTCCAGGATTCGACTTCGGGGGCGGCGAGAATCATCAGCTCGACGCCGAAGCCCGGGTCGAGCTCTCCCAGCTTCTCCTCGAAGAGCTTCATCAGTCGGGAGTTGTCGCGATTGGGCCGGCTGGTGCCGATCGACGTGCGATCGACCGATCCGTCGACACGATAGAGCGCGATCTCGAGCTTGCGGGCGCCGACGCCCGCCTGCTCGAACTGCCGGCAGAGCGCAGCCAGCAAGCGGCTGGTCGCGGCAGCGATGTCCTCGGGCTGGCCGATCGGCTCGACAAAGGCGAGTCGTGTACGGAAGGCGGGCGGCGTGCGGCGTGGCTCGATCGGCTCGACGATCGTGCCCAGCGCCTGGTCGAGCCGGGTGAGCGGCTGATCGCCGAAGCGTCTTGCCAGCGGCGCACGCGGCAGGGGATAGAGATCGCCGATGCGACGCAGGCCGAGCTTCAGGAAGGTTTCTATGATCGGTGCGTCGAGCCGCAGGCCTTCGATCGGCAAGCGGGCGAGCGCTTCGCGATGGCCGCGCGGCGGGCATAAAAGATCGGCCTGGCGTTCGGCGAAGCGCGCCAACGCCCAGGCTGCACCCGCGGTGTCGGCCATCGCCGCGCGACAGGTGAGGTCGTGACGCGCCAGGCGTTCGGTGAGATCAGCCAGCAGCGCACGTTCGCCCGCCTCGCCGTGGCCGAAGAGATGGGTGCAGCCGGTGATGTCGAGCAGCAAGCCGGCATCACCGCCGAAGCCGCCGGTGCCGCAGGCTTCCGTGCCTTCCTCGGCAAGGGCGCCGCCCAGGGGATCTATCGCCACCCACGGCGTGTAGCGGTCGCACCAGTTGGCCAGCGTCTCGATCAGGCGATGGTCGGCCTGCGGCTCGCCCGGCAAGGTGATCAGGTCGGGGACCAGCGCGCGTGAATCGGCGAGCCGCATGTGCGGACGCAGGCCGGCGGTGCGGGCATGCGGGTTGACCGCGATCAGGCGCGGACAGCCTTCCAGCCAGACGACGGTGGCGGCAGCCCTAGCCGACCAGTCGGGCGTCGCTCTCGCGAGTCGATCCGTGGAAAGCTTGGGGAACCACAGAGAGACAATGCGCTTCATCATTCCACTCCAGGAGCCAGGTGGGTGTTTCGGTGACGGAGGGAGCGCCGAAACGATTGCGCCTGAGCTCGGCGCGCCAGCGCGATGCGCCGACATCGTTGAGGCCTGGCGTCGAATGCGAGGTGGCCGACGCGACGCGCCAGCGCGTCGTGCACACGCTTTGCGGCGGCGCGGGCTGGCCGCGCAGCAGCAGCACCGGCACGCCGCTCTTCTCGGCGGCGAGCGACAGGCGTCGGCCGGCGGTGAGATCGGTCGCGCGCGTCTCGCCCAGCACGGCTGCCATGCCGGGACAACGCAGGCCTTCTTCCATGGCCCAGAACAGATCCTCGTCCCGCCGCACCGTGACCATCAGCAGCCGCGCCGGATCGAACCAGGCAGCGAGCGCGGCCGCATAGGGCGGCGCATCGGAAGCGCCAAACGGACGGCGGCACCACAAGAGGGTGCCGTTGGGCCTGAGCGTGCCGAAGCGGCCCAGCAGATGAGCAGCGAAGCCCAGCGCGGCGCCGTCATGCGAAGCGACGCGGCCGGACGGCGCGGGCCCCGCTTCGATCTCGTGCAAGGCGCCGGTCAGCAGACCGTTGCTGGGCAGGACAGCGTCGATTGCCGGCACACCCAGCGACACGGCCTGCTGGCCGGCACGTTGGGCGCTGTGTGCTCGTTCCAGGCGGCGGACCTTTTCGCGCAAATCCGCCGCGACCGGAGCTGCCGCATCGTTGGCGGCAGAGGGAGCAAAGGCATTCGGGGAAATGACGGGCATCGCCCCCTCGAATAGTCTGATGGAACGCGGTGGGGATTAATTGTTCTTGTTTTGTTCTATTCCTCTAAAAGCAAGGAGTCAACGAGAGTCAGCGATGCCAGTCGTCGAGCACGAGAGCATACAATCACTGGTGTATTCACCATCACCAGCACTACTATTCATGCACTCATGCTGGCAGTGCGTCAGCTCACAAAGTCCCGTCATGACACGAAATTGGTACCGGGCACGATGCTTGCGAGGCACGGGAGCTCGGTCGCATCATGCGCACGAAGGAGCCCACGATGAGCCGTCGATTTCCGCTGCTGGCCCTGCTCACCGCGGCCTTCGCTCTCATCGCAGGACCGGTGCTGGCGCGCTGCTCGCAGAACGTGGCGGGTCTGGAGCGGCTCGGCATCCGCATCGCCTCGCTCGAGGGCGTGCCTTTCGCCGCCGGCAGCTCGCCTAGCCGGGTCATCATCACCTTCCTCGGCCATTCCAGCTACCAGATCGACACGCCGCAGGGCGTGCGCGCCATCACCGACTACAACGGCGTAAACGGCTTCGGCCGCAAGCCCGACATCGTCACCATGAACAACGCGCACTCCACGCACTTCACCGACGATCCGGAGGAGGGCATCACCCATGTGCTGCGAGGCTGGCCCTCCCAGCCGGGCGAGACCGAGGCCAGGCACGACGTGGCGCTGAAGGACATGAAGGTGTGGAACGTCCCGACCAACGCCCGCGACTGGAGCGGCTCGTCGGCGCGCATAAACGGCAACTCGATCTTCATCTATGCCATCGCCGATCTCTGCATCGCCCATCTCGGCCATCTGCACCACCGCCTGACCAAGGAGCATCTCGACGAGCTCGGCCGCATCGATGTGCTGATGGTGCCGATCGACGGTGCCTACACCATGGGCATGCCGCTGATGGTCGACGTCATCAAGCAGGTCCAGCCCAAGATCGTGCTGCCCATGCACTATTGGGGCCGCGCCCAGGTCAGCCGCTTCGAGAGCCTGATGTCCGAGCTCGATGCCGACTTCGTCTGGCCCGATCGACGCACCATCGAGGTCGTGCGCGAGGAGCTGCCCGAGAAGCTCACCGTGATGGTGGTCGGCGGCAACGGCGGCGATTGAGCTTCAACGTTCACCTCGCGCGTTGGGAACTCGTTCCCGACGGCGAGCCGATTGAGACACGTTCAAGCTCGCTTCTGCCCGTACGCCACAGAGGCGCGCCGGCGATGCTCAAGATCGCGCGCGAGGAAGAGGAACGCCGCGGTGCGGCCGTGATGTCGTGGTGGAAGGGTGAAGGCGCGGCGCAGGTTCTGGCCCGGCATGGCGAGGCCTTGCTGTTGGAGCGCGCCAGCGGATCGCGCTCGCTGGCGGCAATCGTCGCCGTCGGTGAGGACGACGAGGCAAGCCGCATTCTCTGCGAGGTGATGACACGGCTGCATGCGCCGCGCCCCGGACAACCGCCGAAGCTCATTCCCCTGGTGCGTTGGTTCGAGGCCTTGGCGCCTGCGGCGCGGATACATGGCGGCCTGCTGGTTGCGGCAGATCGGGCCGCGCAGGCGCTTCTGGCCGATCCGCGCGACATCGTGGTGCTGCATGGCGATATCCACCACGGCAACGTTCTCGACGGCGGTGAACGTGGCTGGCTCGCCATCGACCCCAAGGGTCTCCTGGGCGAACGAACGTTCGACTTCGTCAACATCCTGCGCAATCCCGACGCCACGACGGCGCTGTCGCCGGGACGCTTCGAGCGCCAGGTCGCGGTGCTGGCCGCCGCCGCATCGGCCGAGCGGCAGCGTCTTCTCGACTGGACATTGGCCTTCGCCGGCCTGTCGGCGGCGTGGCATCTGGCCGACGGCACATCACCCGATCTCGACCTCGCCATCGCCCGGCTCGCACTGATCCGATAGAGTCCTGGCAACGACAAACGGAGGAAGTGATGCGTGGCGTGACCTTTCCCGGCGAACGTTCCGTCGAGACCATGAGTTTTCCCGATCCCACACCGGGACCGGGCGAAGTGGTGCTCGAGATGAAGGCCTCCGGCATGTGCGGCTCCGACCTGCACCAGTACCGGAGACCGAAGAACGTGCCGCGCACCGGCTCGGGTATTCCGCCGAGTGCCGAACCCGTCATTGCCGGCCACGAGCCGTGTGGCATCGTCGTCGCCGTCGGACCTGGAGTCACGGCAGCGGAAGCCAAGGTCGGTGACCGCATGATGGTGCACCACTATCAGGGCTGCACCCAGTGCAGCCATTGCCGCTCCGGCTGGCAGCAGCTCTGCCAGGAAGTGCCGGTGAAGGTCTATGGCAACAACGCCCATGGCGGCCATGCCAAGTATCTGAAGGTGCCGGCCAACACGATGGTGCCGCTGCCCGAAGCGCTGAGCTTCACGGCGGGCGCCGCGATCTCCTGCGGCTCGGGCACCGCCTATGGGGCGTTGCGACGGATGAACCTGTCGGGTCGCGACACCATCGCCATCTTCGGCCAGGGACCGGTGGGGCTCGCCGGCACTCAGTTCGCCAAGGCGATGGGTGCGCGGGTGATTGCGCTCGACACCAACGCGCAACGGCTGGAGCGCGCCCGTGAGTTCGGCGCCGACGAGCTGGTCAATCCGGGCTCCAACGATCCGGTGGCCACGATCAAGGAACTGACTGGAGGCAAGTACGCCGACCTGACCCTCGACACTTCTTCCAACCGCGACGCGCGGCTCAACGCCATCCGCAGCACCAAGGTGTGGGGCACCATGTGCTTCGTCGGCGAGGGCGGCGACGTCACGATCGACGTCAGCCCGCACCTGCTGCGACGGCAGATGACGCTGATCGCCTCCTGGACCTTCTCCACCGTGATCCAGGCCGAGTGCGCCGCGTTCTGCGTCGAGCGCAAGGTCGATGTCGACAAGCTGTTCACGCACCGCTGGTCGCTCGACCAGGCGGACGAGGCCTACAGGCTGTTCGACAAGCAGGCCGACGGCAAAGGCGTTTTCCTGATCTAAAGGCCTCAGATCCGAAGATTGACGCGCGCCAGGTCGACCACCTGGGCGGCGCGGCCGTCCATCACCGCTTTCAGCAGGAACAGGTTGAAGTTCAGCGCCTGGCCGAGCGTCGCCTTGGGCGGCAGGGCGAGCTCCTGTCGCGCGCTCACTACGTCGACCAGCGCCGGCCCGTCATGCGCCAGGGCCTCGCGCAGGGCGCCTTCGAGATCGCCTGGGGCCTCGACGCGCACGCCCTTGATGCCCATGGCCTGGGCCATGGCGGCAAAGTTGGGGTTCTTGAGCTCGCAGCCCACGTCCAGAAAACCGCTCGCCTTCATCTCCATCTCGACGAAGCCCAGCGTGCCGTTGTTCAACACCACCACCTTCACCGGCAGGCCTAGCTGGGAGAGACTGATGAAGTCACCCATCATCATCGAGAAGCCGCCATCGCCGGACATCGAGACGACTTGCCGCTTGGGGAACGCGGCCTGCGCACCGATCGCCTGGAGCAGGGCATTGGCCATCGAGCCGTGGTTGAACGAGCCGATCAGCCGCCGCCTGCCGTTCATCTTTAGATAGCGCGCCGCCCACACTGTCTGGGTGCCGACGTCACAGGTGAAGACCGCATCGTCGCTGGCAAGTTCGCTCAGGAGCCGGGCAACGTACTGCGGATGGATGACTTTGCCGCCTGCCTTGCCCTCGGCCAGCCTGTCGAGATCGGTGCGTGCCTTGGCGTAGTGGGTGCGGGCGGCGTCGAGGAACTTCGAATCCGTCTTTTTCCTGAGCTTGGGCAGGAGCGCGACCACCGTCGCCAGGACGTCACCTACGACGCCGAGCGCCAGATGGCAGCGGTTGCCGAGACTCTGCGGCCGGATGTCGACCTGCGCCACCGTGGCGCCTTCGGGATAGAACTGGCGGTACGGGAAGTCGCACCCCAGGAGCAGCAGGGTGTCGCACGCCTTCATGGCGGCATAGCCCGAGGAAAAGCCGATCAGGCCGGTCATGCCGACGTCGTAGGGGTTGTCGTACTCGACATGCTCCTTGCCGCGCAGCGAATGCACGATCGGCGCATTGAGGATCTCCGCGAGCTTGACGATCTCGGCGTGCGCGCCGGCACAGCCCGCGCCGCACATCAGGGTGATGCGCTCGCCGTCGTTGAGGATCTTTGCCAGCGCATCGATGTCGGGCTCGGAGGGCCGCACTACGGGCGGCCTGGGCGCCAGCCACTTGGCGGCTTTGGCGCTGGTCGACTGAAGTGCGATGTCGCCCGGGATCACGACCACGGCGACGCCGCGCTCGGCGACGGCGATACGGATCGCCTTCTCGAGGATTCGCGGCATCTGGTCGACGTTGGAAACCAGCTCGACATAGTGGGCGCACTCGGCGAACAGGTGCTCGGGATGCGTGGCCTGGAAATACGAGCCGCCGATCTCGGAACTCGGGATATGTGCGGCGATCGCAACCACCGGCACGCGGCTGCGCTGGCAGTCGAACAGGCCGTTGATCAAGTGCAGGTTGCCCGGACCGCAGCTCCCGGCGCAGACCGCGAGCTCGCCGGTGAGATGGGCCTCGGCGCCAGCGGCGAAGGCCGCCGACTCCTCGTGGCGAACATGGATCCACTCGATCTTCTTCTGCTTGCGAAGCGAATCGGTGAAACCATTGAGCGAATCGCCGACCACGCCGTAGATGCGCTTTACGCCGGCGACCGCCAGCGTCTGTGCCATCAGGTCGGCGATCGTCGGCATGTGGAACTCCGGGTACGATAGTGGAGTTGCACTATGCCATGCGTCGGCGCCGACACGAAACGTGCTGTCTGTCGCGTCTGGACTACTTTCCGACGTTCAGTATCCCATTGAACTTCCGACGATAGGCCGCCGGAATAAGACCAGCCTTGCGCTTGAAGAGGCGGCGAAAGGAGGCCGGATCGTCTCAGCTGACCTTTAGACTGACATCGTTCTCGGTCCCATACTCGCCGCGGTCCGCAAGCATCTGCAGGTACTCGCCGGCCGTGCGGCCAGATCCTCGTCGGAGAGGTCGAGGATCTGCTGGATGTTGCGGTTCCAGGCAGTGAGCCGCAGGTCGGCGTCGAACATCGCAATGCCGCCGCCCATGCACGTGCTGTCGGGCGGTCCGCTCATCTGCGAACCTCGTCGGGACAGTCTTTAGCTCTAAAGTCCAGTACGGCCGATTAGTTTGAGGTATCTTGCCTCCGGGTCAATCTCCGACAAACTGCTTGGCGCTCACCGGTGCCCTGAATCCCGTTGAAATTGGTCACGGAGGGGCCGCCTTGACTTGCGATCTTGACCGCCAAGGCGTGGCAGCCCGCCCCGTCACCCTGAGGACCTGCAAAGGATCGCTTTCGCTAGCGTCGAGACCTTACCTTACACGTTCGCCGTTGTCGGCGCGAAGTCCCGGACCCGCGCCAGTACCGTGCCGCCCACGTTCAGGGCTCGGAGCTTGGCACCCGCATCCTATGCGCGTGTGAGGGCGAGCGTGCAGTTGTAGTGTTCGTAGCTGGTCACCGGTCCAATAAACTGAGAACCGTTCGCGCGAATGGAGGTGCCGTCAAACTGACCCTGGAGCACGCCTCTTGTAGCAGGGGTGTTGCCGGTATTCGACTTGTAGGTACGCGTCACAGTGACCTTTGACGACTCTACCGAGACTTCGATATTCAGGGTGCCACCAGTCGCGGCGCTTTCACGGAAGCCCCCTCCAGAGCTGATGCCGTTGGCTATCTTCAGGTTCAGTTCGAGGGTAAAGTGTGGCAGCAGGGCGGCGCTGCTGATGGCAGTGCATGCATAGCTGCCGCGCCATAGGCCATCGGGGGATGGCAAAGTCGAGGCATTTGCCGCGCGAGGTGTTAGGACCGTATCGATCCGATAACCTCGTTCAGAAACGAACGAAAGCGCAAAGGACTTGCCGTTGTGGGCGCCGCTGATGTTGAACGCGCCAGTAAAATGCAAACCGCTCGAGTGGCCTGCCCAGCAATTGAAGTGTCCTTCGCCAGACACTTTTCCGGCGCCCTGAACTGCCAAGGTAAACCCGCTGGGGCTGCACCCAGGCGCTGCCAGGGTGCCCGCTCCGCGTCCATTGGTTACCGTTAACGCGACAGCTATGGGCGAAGCACCGGTACCAGTACCAGTGGATGCTCTGCCGGAATACGTTCCATCATAGGCCGAGGTGGACGGTTGGGCGGCGCTGCCCAGCGATGACTGGCCGCCCGAATGCGCGGCCACCGGGGCGGGCTGCCCCACTGCTGACGCAACATGTCGCGTCTCGTTGCCCCGCGTCAGGACCAAGCTGCAGGAGCTGTTGCTTGCGCGGATCGCGTTGCCTTCGAGGCGGGCCGCTAGTTGCGTATTGGTTGAAGCCCTATTTTCGAACACCCTCGCGATGATCACGTTGGGCCATTCAATGGAGAGTCTGACGCTCACCGTTTCATTGGCCGACGCCGAAGCATTGACTGAGAACCAAGTACCCGACCCGTTCGTAAGCCTTGCCTCAAGATTTACAGATGGAAAGCGGTCGCTGCTGCATTGGTAAGTGCCGCGCCAAAGTCCGTCCGGTGGTGGCCCAGACGTGTCACCACTCGTCGCGGTGGTTGGCTGCACGCTGGCGATACGGGCCTTGGCCTCCTCCTCGCCCTTTTTCTGCTCGTCGAGTTTCGCCAGCGCCGGTGCCGCTTCCTTCAGCAAGGCCTGCTGCTGC
>CADECW010000098.1 GCA_902825855.1 uncultured Rhodospirillales bacterium
TCGGCATTGCGGCCTGGACCCGTGCTGTCATTGTCACCCCCGTCCTTGCGCCGGAAGCTCTTGATCGACGCCCACGCCTCCAACAGGGTGCCATCCACCGAGAAGTGGTCGCTCGATAACAGACGCTTGACCTTGGGCTGCGCGATCACCGCCGACAGGAACTTCGCCGCGATCTCACCCTCCAGAAGCCGATCCCGGTTCTTCGAGAAGCTCGAGTGGTCCCACGCCGCCTCGTCCACCCCGAGCCCCACGAACCAGCGGAACAGAAGGTCGAACTCTATCCGCTCCATCAACTGACGTTCCGACCGGATGCCGTAAAACGCCTGCAGCAACATCGCCCGCAACAATCGTTCCGGAGCAATCGACGGGCGGCCAAGCCGCACTGAATACAACGCCGCAAAATCACCCGTCAGATCGCTCAACGCCGCGTTCGCAACCTCGCGGACCGTCCGCAACGGGTGGTCCGGCCGGACGCGCGATTCCAGATCAACGTAGCTGAACAGCGCTCCTGACCGTTCGTCCGATCCTCGCATCACAAACTCCAAGCATTCGCCCAGAGCAGTGAATCACTTTCCCTTTCCAGCTACGATCACTTTTTCAACGACCTGCTAAAGGCGACTGTCGAATATCGTAAGAGGCATTAGAGGACATCGCGAAGCACAAGACTCTTTGCGGGCGAACGTTGTCGCCGACGACCCACTGAAGCTCTAGCGCTGGTGGCGTGGCTTCTTCGAGCACTGCCCAGCACAGTCAATAGCGCAGCAAGGCTGAAAAACGCTGCAGCGTACCCGAGCATCCGAACTGCGCCGTGAGATACAACGAGCGCACCCACGGCAGCGCCAATCGCGCTGCCGATGTAGATGGCCGAAGAGTTCAGCGACAGACTGATAGGAGCGAGGTCCTGAGCAAGAGCGACCAGCCGCGCCTGCTGCGCCGTCGCCACGCCCCAGCTAGCCAAGCCCCAAAGCAGAATTGCCGGTATGAGAACCGCCATCGCCCCCCGCGCGAGTGACGCGCCGAACGCGAGGGCAAGATAAGCCAGCAGGACAAGAGCACAGCCACAGATGGCTACGCGGCGCGCGCCCCACTTGTCGGCTGCGCTGCCGCCCACGCGCGCGCCGAGTGCACTCGCCACGCCGAAGAGCAGGAGTACGACTGTCAGGCCTCGAGGGCCAACGCCGGTAACCACATGAATAAAGACGCCGAGATAAGTATAAACAGAGAAGGTGCCGGCGACCGTCAGCACTGTGGTCGCCAACACCGCCAGGACGTCGGCACGGCTAGCCAGCGCCAAGCGCTCGCCCAGACTCGCTGTGCCACCAGGCGGCCGTGGAGGTAGCCAAAAAAGAATTCCAACCAGTGAAAGCGCCGCCATCCCACCCACGCCAAAGAAGGTGGCGCGCCAGCCGAGGGCGTCACCCAGCAGCACACCGAGAGGCACGCCGGCGACGATCGCCAAAGTCAGCCCGCCAATGACCATGGACAGGGAGCGGCCCTGCCGCTCCGGACCAGCCAATCCGGCGGCATATCCGCTCGCGGCCGGCATGAAGGTGGCCGCCGAGAGGGCCAGCAGCAGGCGCGCCCCCATCAGTCCTGCGTAGTCCGTCGTCACCGCGGCGAGCACGTTCGCGACGGCGAAGCCCGCCATAGCGATCGCCAGCAGGCGCTTCCGCTCCACCCCCGCCGTCAGCACGGCCATGACCGGAGCGCCAATCGCGTAGGCGAGCGAGAAGGCGGTGACCAGATGGCCCGCCGCGGGCAGACCCACATCGAGATCGTGCGCCAGGGCCGGCAACAGCCCGGCAATCATGAAGCCCTCGGTGCCGATGGCGAAAGCCCCGAGGGTCAGCCAGAGGAGAGATGCTACCGACCCGAACATGGCCTGCCGGCGCTACTTGGAATCCGGGAAGGGAGAGCCGGCGATCAGATCGACGGCGTTGGGACTCTTGAAGCCGGCGATAAAGCGCTCGCAGACGCCGGCGTTCACCGTGCCGTAGGTCGTCGCAGGCTTGCGTGCAAAACCAGCGAAGTACTCTTTGATGAACGCTTCCTTGAAATGCGTGCGAGGATAATTGGAGACGATCTGTTCGCGCAGATCCGACGGGAACTCATCAAATCCCCTCCCGAGCACGTCGAGGCCAACGCCGGTATAGAGCAAGGCGACCTCGGGGCGCATGTGGTGGGTGATGCCGGGGGTGGTGTGCAGCGCAATGGCTTCCCAGACGGTGTGTACCTGCTCTTCAGGTACATTGTGGGCGCTCAGGAATTGTCGAGCGGCATTCGCGCCATCGACCTCGAATCGTTCGTTCTCGCTCGAGAATTTCTTGGTCAGGCCAAGGTCGTGGAATGCCGCAGCGACGTACAGGAGTTCGGCGTCGAACTTCAGCTTTTTCTGACGGCCCTGCTCGGCGGCAAACAGGTAGACGCGGAGGGAGTGGTTGAACAGCAGATCGGTCGAATGCTCGCGCAGGACGCCGGTCGCCTCCTTGGCGAGAAGCGAATCGGGAATGATGAGGGCGGACGAGCGACTGGACATGGTCATGCCTCCTTCGAGATGAACGTCAATTGGGGAACGCCGGCAGCGCAGCGGCGAGCACGATCTTTCCCTTGGGGTGCGGCCGCTGGCCTTCCAGCATCAAATGCGCTTGGCGCGCATCGGCGAGCGCCAGGACGACGCCGACGCCAGCTCTTAACTTTCCGTCGTCGATCAAGCGGGCAACATCCGCCAACTCCTCGGTCGTCACGTTGACCAGAAAAAATGTCGCTTCGACGCCGTACTTTCTCGCAAGGTCTTGATCCGGATGGGAGACCAACGAAATCAGCCTTCCGCCGCGACGCAGGACCTGGAACGAGCGGATTTGAGCATCGCCGCCAACGAGATCGATCACGGCGTCCGCGCCGCGAACATTGTCCTCGAACACCCCCGTCCTGTAGTCGATCACGGTGTCCGCCCCGAGTTCGCGGACCAGAGCCGCATCGTTCGCCGACGCGGTGGCAATGACATGCAGACCTGCCCGGCGCGCGAATTGAACTGCATAGGCCCCGACGCTGCCGGCGGCTCCGTGAATTACCACCGTCTGCCCTTGCGTTAGCCGGGCATGGTCGAACAGCGCCTGACGAGCTGTCACGGCAACGACGGGCACGGCGGCTGCTTCGACGAAGTTGAGTGACGCGGGCTTGGTCGAGACCATCGTCGCCGAAGCCAGGGCGTACTCCGCATAGGCGCCGACGAATTCGGAGTTGGTTACGCCATAGACCTGGTCTCCCACGCGAAGTCGTGAGACCCCCTGTCCGACAGCAACAACCTCGCCCGCTATATCCGAGCCCAGCGTTAAGGGCAGCGGATGCGGCTCAGCACCCTTCCCGGCCCTGATCCAGCCGTCCCACAGACCTACGCCCGCGGCCTCGACCTTGACCAGGACCTCGCCAGGACCGGGATCGGGGCGGGGGATCCGCTCGAACTTCATGACGCTCGGTGGCCCATACTGGTGTACGCGCCACGCCATCATCGACGGAGGGGTTTGGTGCGCCATTATCGTGCTCCTGTGCTCGATCCGGCCTCGTCGGCCGTGCGCTACAAGTACTGTCGGGCTGTTCGCCCGGGAACAGGAGAGAGCGTGCAACTCCAGCCAAACCGGCTGCGATCCTGGCCAAATCGAGAGATCGGAAGGCCGGGTTCAATGTCGGCCAAAGCGCCCGCGGTAGTCGGCCGGACCTACGCCCATAGACTTGGCGAACGCCCGGCGCATCGTCTCCTCACTGGCGAAGCCGGCATCACGCGCGACGCGTTTCAACGAAGCGGACGAATCTTCCAGGAGGCGACGAGCCACATCCAGACGCGCTCGATGAACAAACTCCGCCGGAGTCATGCCCGCCTCGCGATGGAACACGCGGGTAAAATTCCGCGTGCTCATCTGGGCGTGCTTCGCAAGCGCGGCGATCGAGGCATCCTGATCGAGATTGGCCAGGATGAATTGCTGCACCTTCTGGATAGCCGACTTTCCGGTCAGCTGTGCCACCAGGTGCGTCGAGAACTGCGATTGACCGCCGGGACGCTTTAGAAACAGGACCATGTAGCGGGCGACGGTCAGCGCCAGGTCACGACCGAAATCCTCTTCGACAAGCGCTAGCGCCAGATCCATCCCGGCGCTGACGCCCGCGGCTGTGCAAAGCGAGCCGTCCCTGATGAAGATACGGTCCGACTCCACGCGTACGTTGGGATATCGTCGCGCCAGTTCGGCAGCGCACTCCCAATGGGTGGTGACCTGCCGGCCGTCCAGCAGACCGGCGGCAGCGAGAAAGAAGGCACCTGTGCAGATCGAACCGTAGCGCCGCACCTGGGGTGCCACGCGCGCGATCCAAGCAGTGACCCTGGGGTCGACGGCCGGGGGCAGCCGAGGGTCGCCGCCAACGAGTAGCGTATCCGCCTCGATGTGGGCATCGTCGATCGTACGGTCCGGCAGGAAACGCAGCGAACCGGTCGCAGAAATCGGCCCCGCTTCAATGCCGACGATTTCAACCGTGTATGCGCTTTGGTCGCCCAGGCGCCTGGCGGCCTCCCAGAAGATCTCTGCCGGCCCGACAACATCCAGCGATTGCACGCCGGGCGGCGCCAATATCAGGACCCGCATTGCAGCGCCTCCTCTCACAGGGGCTGGAAGTCGTGCGAATGAGCTTGGGGCCAATGTTACGGGTTCGCCCGGGATTGTCTTGCCAGTTCTGGGGGCAAGCGGCCGACAAAGGAGCAATCTGCGACCGCACGTTCAAGCCGAGGATCTCTTACCACCTGCTTGTGGCTTCGATCGCTTGCCGCGGGCGCTTCAGCCCCTGGCAGATCCGATGGCCAAAATCACCGTCGCTTTGGCCTGAGTTGCGCGCGCTCTCTTGTTCTCGATCGGACGGCCCGACGCTAAGTACGGGCCGCGCAGATGCACTGGCATTGGGAGCACACCATGGCCAACTTGTTCGAAACTCAACTGCTTGGCGTTACTGTGCCGCTGAAGAACCGCATCGTCATGCCACCCATGACCCGCACACGGACGTCCGAGGGCGACTTTCCGACCGACGGCGACCTTCCAAACGAGCTGGTCGCCACCTATTACGGCCAGCGGGCTAGTGCAGGCCTGATCATCGCCGAGGCCACTGACGTAGATCAGTCGGGCCACGGTTACGCGAGGACACCCGGGATCCACTCTGAAGCCCAGATGCAGGGCTGGCGTCTGGTGACCGACAAGGTTCACCGTCAGGGCGGCA
Source organism: uncultured Rhodospirillales bacterium (assembly GCA_902825855.1). Taxonomy (GTDB): domain Bacteria; phylum Pseudomonadota; class Alphaproteobacteria; order Reyranellales; family Reyranellaceae; genus Reyranella. The sequence goes on from CADECW010000098.1 coordinate 5,254, forward strand.
CGATCTTTCTCCAGCTGTGGCATGTCGGCAGGATGGCGCATTCGTCGATCCTGCCGAACCGCCAGGCCCCGGTGGGCGTCACCGGGCAACGGGCAGAGGGCTCTTCAGTGTTCGCCCACGGGCCCGACGGCCGGTTGGGTTATATGCCTGCAGAGACGCCAAGGCCGCTCAGCACGGATGAGGTGTCGGCCATGGTGGGCACCTTCGCCAAGGCCGCCGCCAATGCGCGGAAGGTCGGATTCGACGGCGTCGAAATCCATGCGGCCAACGGCTACCTGATCGACCAGTTCATGAACTCGGTGCTCAACACGCGCACCGACCGCTACGGCGGCGGCAGCATGGAAAATCGCACCCGCTTCCTGATGGAAGTCGTTGATGCGGTGGTGGCTGAATTCGGTCCGGGACGTGTGGGTGTTCGCCTGTCTCCGTTCGGCAAGTACAACTCCATGCCGCCGGAGCCGCTCGCCGAAGAAACGTTTCTTTACCTTGCCGAACATCTGGGGCGCCGCGGCGTGGCATACATCCATCTGCTCTACGAGCTGATGCCCGAAGGAAACATGGAGACGGCGGAGTTCAAGCCTCGGCACCTCGACCACGTTTTGCTTGCCAAGGCTCGGGCGGTGTTTCCTGGTGCCTTCATCTGGTGTGGCGGCTTCAACGACCGCAAGCGCGCCCAGGCCTCGCTCGACACCGGGTTGGTGGACCTGATCGCCTTCGGCAGACCATATATCGCAAACCCAGATCTTGCCGACCGCCTCAAATACGGCTGGCCGTTAGCCGTAGCGGACCGATCAACTTATTACACCCGACGCGGAGAGCTGGGTTACACGGACTTTCCTATTTATCCGATCGGTCGTGCGGCGCGCCCCGCAGCCTGACCGCCACGTCGCTGGCAAGGTCGTCTTGAGCTCGCAGTAATTCTCCACCCTTGTTCACGAGAGGTAGAGACGTCATGACAAAACGGACATTTCTCGTCACCGGTGCCAGCAAAGGCATCGGCCGCGCTCTCTCGATGCGGCTCGCCGATGCTGATCATAATGTGGTCGGCGTCGCCCGTGATCAGGATCCGAGCTTTCCGGGCACGCTGGAGTCGATCGATCTCAGCGACAGCAAGGCCTCGGCGGGAGCCCTCTCCGATCTCGCCCGGCACCATTCCTTCGACGGTGCCGTCAACAATCTCGGGCTCGTGCGGCTGCATCGGCTCGGCGAGATTGATCTCAAGGACGTGGACGATATGCTGCGCGTCAACCTGCACCCAGCGATCCAGACGGTGCAGGCGATCCTGCCTACCCTGCAGGCGAAGGGCTGGGGCCGGATCGTCAACCTTTCCAGCCTGACGGTCGTGGGCGTCGCGCAGCGCACCGCCTATGCGGCCGCCAAGGCAGCGATCAACAGCTTCACACGCACCTGGGCGCTGGAGCTTGCTGAGACCGGCATCACCGTCAACTCGGTGGCACCCGGCCCGGTGGAAACGGAGATGTTCCGTCAGAACGCGCCTGTCGGCAGCGAGGCAGAGCGCCGCTTCCTTTCGCTCATCCCGATGCGGCGTCTCGGCAAGCCGCAAGAGATTGCCGCGGCCATCGCCTTCCTGCTCTCGGAGGAGGCCGGTTACATCACCGGGCAGACCCTATTTGTCGATGGTGGTGGATCGACCGGAAGGGTGGCCATCTGAGCCGCACTTCACTTCAAGGAAAACAGGGCCATGACTGAGATCAAGGCACACACCATCCGCGCCAACGGAATCCGGCAGCACTATCTTGAGGCAGGTACCGGCGCGCCAGTCGTCCTGCTCCATGGCTTTCCATTCACTAACCATACTTGGCGCCATCAGATTCCCGAGTTGGCCAAGCGCTACCGTGTTGTCGCCCCCGATCTCAGGGGATACGGCGAAACCGACAAGCCTGTAACCGGCTACGACAAGCGCAACATGGCGAGGGATCTGCGCGAGCTGATGCGGGCGCTCGGCATCGATAAGATCGCCTTGATCGGCCATGACCGGGGGGCACGCGTGGCAACACGCTTCGCCAAGGATCACCCCGAGGCCATTGATCGCCTTGTTGTCATGGACAACGTGCCGACGCGAATCATCGCGAGGGATTTTGATTTCGCAAGGATGGCCAAGACCTATTGGCTGTTTCTTTTCCACCTGAAACTCGATTTGCCAGAGATATTCATTTCAGGTCGCGAGGAACAGTGGCTCCGCCATCTGTACTCGGAATGGTGTTACAACCCCCACGCTATCTCGGGCGAGGCGTTCGAAACTTACGTCGCGGCTTATCGTAGTCCCGGAGCCGTGCGTGGAGCCCTTGCCGACTATCGAGCCAGTGCCGAAGATCTAGCTCAGGACACAGTCGATGCTGACGTAAAGATAGCGTGTCCCACGTTGTCGATATGGGGTGCCGAGTTCGACGGGGTGGGGAAGTCATTCGATATGCCAGCCATTTGGTCGGAAATGGCCACCCATCTAAAGACCTTTGAGGTCCCGCAGTGCGGGCACGTGCCGCAAGAAGAACAGCCAGGAATCGTCAACCAGCTACTCATCGATTTTCTTGACAGCTGGGTTGGCTAACACCGCGAGCGGACTCTCAGACTGATGGCAATCATCGCCTGCCTGCGAGTGCGCTGAAACAAGGCCGCGATCGGGTCTCCATCAACCCGATAGAGGACGTGCAGTAGGCCTCTGAGCATGTCCGCTTTTCTCTCCAATTCGGACATGCCGGAACAACCGTTGAGCCATTGCCATACAACGCCTGAACAGGGTGCGAACGAATAAACGGCCCTCGCCGCGAGGGCCGGAAACAACGATTTGAAATCGCGAGAGAATTTGGCGAATGGTGCCCAGGGGCGGGATCGAACCACCGACACTGCGATTTTCAGTCGCATGCTCTACCAACTGAGCTACCTGGGCATGCCGTTTCGGTTGGCGGCGGGCTGTATAGGACGCGTCAGCTTCCCTGTCCAGTTGGTCCGCGCCCGCTGCCGGGCTCGTCTTCGCCCGGGCCTTCATCGGTCGGGACGCGATAGCCTTCTTTCAGCCACCGGCCGAGATCGATATCCGCGCAGCGCTTGGAGCAGAACGGCTGGTAGTCCGTCGCGCCCGGCTTTCCGCAGATCGGACACTTGGCGGCCATGCGCACGGCGCGCAGCGGTGGCGTGGTGGGTCGGTCACTCATCGGACTTCTGTTGCAGCGCCTCGAGCTGGGCCGCCAGGGTCGCGCCGCGCCGGGCGCGGGTCAACTCGAAGTGGCCGAGCCGCGTGAAGCCATAGAGCTGGGTCGGCACCGGGTCTTCGGCAAGGACCTCCGCGAGCGCGGCCTGCACCTTGTCGCGGTCGTAGGTGCTGCGCATGGTGACGAAATCGATCACCACCGCGCCGGCGATGTTGCGCAGGCGCAGCTGCTGGGCGATCGCCGGCGCGGCCTCGAGGTTGACCTCGACCGGCCGGCGCGGCGCGCGGCCCTGGCGACTGCCGGCGCTGCCGCTGTCGACATCTATGGCGGTCAGCGTCTCGCCTGGTTCGAACAGCACTTCCACGCCGCTCTCCAGGACGATGCGCGGGGCGAGCGCGGTATCGATCTGGCCTTCGACGTCGTCGATGTCGAAGGTCGGCACCGGTCCGCTGTGCCAACGCACGCGGATCTTCTCGCCCAGCCGATCCATCTCGTCCTGCAGCGTGCGCGCCATCGCCTTATCGTCCAGGACCACCTCCTCGAGCGAGGCGCCGTGGTCGCGCAGCGCCCGGACGACGGGATCGCGCTCGCCCGCCATGCGGGCCGTCAGGTCGGCCGGCGGCTGAGCATCGAAGGCGAGCCGGCGCAGCTCCTCCCAGCGCTCCATGATCTGGTTGGCATCGGCCTGCAGCACTTCCACACCGGCACCGGCAGCGGCCGTGCGCAGCACGATGCCGCCTTCCAGAAGCCCCTCGACATGGCGGCGCAACCGCTCGCGCTCGCTCTCGCCCTCGATTCGACGCGAGAAGCCGACGCCCGAGCCGACAGGGTGATAGACGAGATAACGGCCGGTGACGGCGAGGTTCATCGACAGCCGCGGGCCCTTGTCGCCCTCGCCGTCGTTGCGTACCTGCACGAGCAGAGGTGCGCCGGGCGGCGGCCAGTCGTCGATGCCGGCACGATCCTCGGCGCGCAGGAACCCGGAGCGACCGATGCCGATGTCGACGAAGGCGGCGTCGAGTTCGGGCATCACCCGCTCGAGGCGGCCAAGGAACACGCTGTCGACGCGCGGCGGCCGGTCGCGGCGCACGATCTTCAGCTCGGCCAGCCGGCCGTCGGCGACCAGCGCCATCAGGAAGGCGTTCGGCAGGACGTGGCAGATCAGGCGGTCGATGCGGCTCATGAGGCCGCCTTCAGCAGGTTGAGCGTCTCGTACAGCGGCAGGCCGACGACATTGCTGTAGGAACCGGAGAGGAAGCTCGCGAAGCGCGCGGCGCGGCCCTGGATCGCATAGCCGCCTGCCTTGCCACGCCATTCGTCGCTCGCGATGTAGTCGTCGATCTCCGCCGCCTCCAGCCGCTTGAAGCGCACGACGGTCTCGACCAGGCGCGCGCGCACCGTTCCATCCGGCGCGCCGACGGCGACGCCGCCCAACACGCGGTGCCGGCGACCGGACATCAGGCCGAGGCAGGCGCGCGCGTCACTCTCGGTCTCGGCCTTGGGCAGGATGCGCCGGCCGCAGACCACGACGCTGTCGGCGGCCAATACGACCATGCCGGGATGACGGCCGGCCACGGCGGCGAGCTTGGCCTTGGCCATGCGCAGCGCGTAGGCGCGCGGCAGCTCACGCGGACCGGGCGTCTCGTCGATGTGGGCCGGGTCGATTCTGGCGGGCTCAATTCCCACCTGGCGCAGCAGGTCGAGCCGGCGCGGCGAGGCGGAAGCGAGGACCAGCGGGATCGGCTGGGCGCTCAACGCCTACTTGAAGCGGAAGGTGATGCGGCCCTTGGTCAGGTCGTACGGCGTCATCTCGACGGTGACGCGGTCGCCTGCCAGCACGCGGATGCGGTTCTTGCGCATCTTGCCCGAGGTGTGGGCGAGGATCGTGTGGTCGTTGTCGAGCTTGACCCGGAACATCGCGTTGGGCAGCAGCTCGGACACCACTCCGGTGAATTCGATCAGGTCTTCTTTGGCCATCCGGCCTCCGGTTGGAGCATTGAGGAATAAAGCGGCCGGAAAATGGGCTGAGAGACGGGTTTAGTCAACTCGACCAGGGGATTGCTTTCCCTTATACAAGGCGCGGCTGCGCACGCCCGGGGTAAGAAGGACCAGTTGTATGAACGCACAGCAGACGTGCAGCCTCCTCGCTGCCGGCCTGATCCTGGCCTCTGGACACGTTTTAGCCCAAACGCCGACACCGGCGCCGACGACGCCGACAGTGGCCGCCGCCGCACCCAAGACGATCGGTGTTCCGACCAACAGGCGATATTCGACGGCACTCATCGTGCTCAACGCCAAGGCCGGCCGGCTGGAGGGCGACAAGCTGATCCTGGACGGCGTGCTGCCGACCGCAACCCTGTTCACCAGCCGGCCCGTGCGCACGGTCGGCCACATGGCGACGCCGGAGATGGTCGATATCTGGCGCACCGGCAGCTTCGCCAAGGATCCGCCCAACGCCACCGCGTCGGTGTTCAGCAAGGACGGCGCGTCGGTGGCCGATGTGGTGGTCGTTCTGAAGGCGGCCAGGCTCGATGGCGACAAGCTCACCTTCGACGTCCAGGTGCTGGAAGGCAGCCTGGGCAAGGCCGACGGTCCGGCCTCGGTGTTCATCGACACGATCTGGTTCGGCTTGGGCTCCAACGGTTTCACCTATTACGGCACCAGCCAGACGACCGGCGGCGAGACCCCTGCCATCGGCGACCCGCACGGCACCAGCACGTTCAGCGGCTGGTCCAATCCCTCGCCCACCCATCCTTACGTCCCGCCGGCGCAGAGCTATGGCACCGCGGTCGGCGCGCCGCCGCCGCCCGACATCGATCCGCGCTATCAGCAACGCTACAACCAGCCGACCTGCGGCAAGCCCCCGCTGCTGCCGTGCTACTGAGGCCCGCCATGAACCGCATCCGCTCGCTGGCCGTCCTCGCCGCCCTCGCCTCTTCCGCACTGCCCGCCGCGGCGCAGACTCCCGCGCAGACCGCCACTGGCACGCCCAAGGTGATCGGCCAGCCGCAGCAGCCGCGCGTCGTGCCGTCGATGATCGTGCTCAACGCCAAGGGCGCCAAGCTCGGCGGCGGCAAGCTGGTGCTGGAGGGCGTGTCGCCCAACGCCATCATCTTCGCCGACCGGCCGGTACGCTCGGCGGGCCACGCGCTCACCACGCACCTGCTCGAGGAGTGGAGCGGCAACGACAGCTTCGCCAAGACGCCGCCCAATGCGACGGTGTCGGTGCTGATGAAAGCCAAGGCTGCGGTGGTCGACGCCGTCGTCGTGCTGAAATCGCCCAAGCTCGAGGGTGACACGCTCACCTTCGATGTCGACGTGCTCGAAGGCGACCTCGTCGGCGGTGATGGAGCTGCGTCCGTCTTCACGGACATCATCAACCTGCCGCTCGCCCGCCGCACGTCGCATCGCGGCGCGTGGTATCACGGCTCGAACCAGTAGCTCTGCACGGTCGATTTGCCTGCGGGAGACATTCATTGAACCCTTCGCTCCGGTCGGAGTGACGGTGTGGTGTCTCCACTTCGCGCTTCGCCGCTCTCGGATCCTGCGTTCCTCGATCACCGCGTTCCGATTCCCCTGCACAGCTCGTAGCATTACGCTGTACTTACGCGAAGCATCGTACGTATGGATTCTGCCATGCGTGCAACGACGCGCGTTCGGCACATTTCAATCACAATCCGGACCAATCCTCCCGTGCATTCGTAACCGAGGAGTAGTCCGATGAATCGTCCGCTTACAACGCTCAGCCTGCTTGGCCTGTGCATCGCCTCTGCATCCGTTGCTCAGGCGCAGTCCGTTCCTCTCGCCGGAACAGGCGTATCGCCCGTCACCCAGCAGTACAATGCCATGCCGCCGCTGGCCCGCGATCCCAAGGGCACCATCGCGCCACAGAACGGCACCGCCGAGGAAGCCTATGTGAAGGAGCACATCCGCGGCGCGGGCTATTCCGGCGTCAACAGCCTGTACCGCGACGCCGCAGGCACCTGGCACGGACTCGCCTACAAGGGCCAGGCCGACGTCGAGGTCGCGCTCGACCAGTCCGGCCGCATCACCGAGGCCGCGCACCAGTAGCGGTCACACCGACGGGCCCGAAGGTGCGCCGAAGCGCACTTTCAGGCGCGCCAGCAGCTGATCGCGCATGCGACGATAGGCATCCAGCCGCATCTCGCGCGATCCTTCCACGGCGCTGGGGTCGGACACCGGCCAGTACTCGACTTCGGCCGCCGTGCCACGGGTGACTTCCAGCGCCTGGTGATGCGCCTCGGGCGACAGCGTCACGATCAGATCGAAAGAGCTCGGGTCGACGTCACCGAACGTCTTGGCGTGATGGCGGTGGACGTCGATGCCGACTTCGTCCAGCGCCGCCGCCACGAAACCATCGACATCGGTTGCCCGCACGCCGACCGAATCGATGTAGGAGACCTGACCGTAGAGCCGCTTGGCCAGCGCCTCGGCCATCGGCGAGCGCACGGAATTCTCGCTGCAGGCGAACAGCACGCTGGCGGGAAGGCCGTTCATCGCCATCGCATCACAACTTGATGTGCAGGGCGCAGATCAAGGTGAACAGCCGGCGCGCCGTGTCGTGGTCGACCTCGATCTTGCCGTCGAGCCGTTCGCGCAAGAGCTCAGAACCCTCGTTGTGCAGGCCGCGCCGGCCCATATCGAGCGCCTCGATCTGCGAGGGGCTGAGCTTCTTGATGGCAGCGTAATAGCTCTCGCAGATCAGGAAGTAGTCCTTCACCACCTTGCGAAAAGGCGTCAGCGACAGGACGATGTCACGCAGCTTGTTGTCGGCCTCGTCGCGCACGTCGAACACCAGCCGCTGTTCGAAGACGCCGATGCGCAGCCGGTACGGACCGGCCGCGCTGCCGACCAGCGAGAAGTCGTTCTCCTCGAGGAGGTCGAACAGCGCGACCGCGCGCTCATGCTCGACCTCGGGCGAACGCCGCGCCACCGACTCCTCGTCGAGCACGATGTCGATGATGCGGTGGGTCGTGGCAGTCATGCGACCTTATCCGCGTCGGTTCAGCCGGATCGACACCGACCGGCCGTGCGCGCCGAGCCCTTCGGCCTCGGCCAGCGCCAGCGCCGCCGGCCCCAATTCGGCCAGCGCCTCGGGTGTACAGACGACCAGCGAGGTACGCTTCAGGAAATCGGCGACGCCGAGCCCTCCCGAGAAGCGTGCCGCACGCGAGGTCGGCAGCACGTGGTTGGTGCCGGCGACATAGTCGCCGATCGCCTCCGGCGTGTGCCGTCCGATGAAGATCGCGCCGGCGTGGCGGATTCGCCCGGCGAGCGCTTCGGCGGGACCTGCTTCCATCGCGAGCTCGACGTGCTCGGCGGCGATGCGATCGATGATCGGCGCCGAAGCCGAAAGGTCGGGCACCAGGATGATGCAGCCATTGTCACGCCAGCTCGCCCGCGCGATGTCGGCGCGTGCCATCACCGCCAGCTCGCTCTCGACGGCGGCAGCCACCCGATCGGCGAAGCCGGCATCGTCGGTGATCAGGATCGATTGCGAGGAAGCGTCGTGCTCGGCCTGCGACAGGAGATCGGCTGCGATCCACGCAGGATCATTCTGGCCGTCGCCGACGACCAGGATCTCGGATGGACCGGCAATGAGGTCGATGCCGACCTGGCCGAACACGCGGCGCTTGGCGGCCGCGACATAGGCATTGCCGGGGCCGGTGATCTTGTCGACCGGTGCGATCGACTGCGTGCCGTAGGCCAGTGCCGCCACCGCCTGGGCGCCGCCGATGCGCCATACCTCGTCTGCGCCGGCGATCTCGGCCGCCAGCATGACCAGCGGATTGAGCACGCCACCGGGCGTCGGCACGACCATGACGATGCGTGCCACGCCAGCCACCTTGGCCGGCACGATGTTCATCAGCACCGACGACGGATAGGCCGCCGTGCCGCCGGGCACGTACACGCCGACCGAATCGAGCGGCCGATATCGCGCACCCAGCCGGGTGCCGGTGGCGTCGGTGAAGTCGACGTCCTTGGGCAGCAGCGCGCGGTGGAAGGCCTCGATGCGCCGAGCCGCGAAGCTCAGCGCATCGCTCTGCGCTGCCGGCACCTTCGCCGCCGCGGCCTGACGCTCGTCATCGGCGATGCGCAGGGTCGGGAGCTCGGCTCCCGACCAATCGAATTTCCGCGTGTAGTCGAGCACCGCCTGGTCGCCGCGAGCACGCACGTCGGCGATGATGTCGGCGACGATTCGGTCGACATTCTCGTCGCTGTCGCGATTGCGCCCGAGGAAAGTCGAAAAGTCCTTTTCGAAGCCCGGCGCCGAGGCGTCGAGCCGTTCAGGCGGCACGGGAAATCTCGCGGAAGCGGTCGACCCACTGGCCGATCCGCTCGGGCTGCGTCTTCAGTGCGGCGCGGTTGACGATGAAGCGTGAGGTGATGTCAGCGATGTGCTCGATCTCGACCAGCCCGTTCTCCTTCAGAGTTCGGCCGGAATCGATGATGTCGACGATACGATGGCTGAGGCCGAGCGACGGCGCGAGTTCCATCGCACCCGAAAGCTTCACGCACTCGGCTTGCACACCGCGCGCGGCGAAGTGGCGGCGCGTCAACTCGGGATACTTGGTAGCGATGCGCACGTGGCTCCAGCGCCGGGGATCGTCGCTGCCTGCCATTTCCGCCGGCTCGGCGACAGCCAGGCGGCAGTGGCCGATATTGAGGTCGATCGGCGCGTAGATCTCGGGATAGTCGAACTCCATCAGCACGTCGGAGCCGGCGATGCCGATATGGGCGGCGCCGAAGGCGACGAACGTGGCGACGTCGAACGAGCGCACGCGGATGATGTCGAGGTCGGCATGGTTGGTCGTGAAGCGCAACTGCCGTGCCTCAGGATCGGCGAATGCCGCTTCGGGCTCGATGCCGGCCTTGGCAAACAGGGGTGCCGATTCCTTCAGGATGCGGCCCTTGGGCAGCGCCAGGATGAGCTTTTCGTTGGCTTCGCCGGACACGACACCTGCTCCAGTAACGAATGCCCGCCGGGAGCCGGGCTATTCGACCGGATGGGCGGGCTTCCACGGGGTGGCCCAAGGCTCCCCGACGTCCCCCAAATGGCACGCAAGCCGGCCGATTTCCAGCCGGATGGCCCGTCCTGCGGCGAACCGCAGCGTGACTGAACGGTCGTTTTCCTGGGCCACGGCCAGCAACTCGAGCATCCGGTCGGGCTGCTCGAGCGGTATGTCGTGGTGGCGAACGGCCGTCACCTCGTTGAAAACAAGGGCACAATGGGTGCGCGAATGGGCCGCTTCGACGGTCGGGTCGGCCTCCCAGCGGAAGCGGTTCAAAAGCAGAACGAAACGCTTCTCGTCCTTCAGGTAGGCGCAGTCGCGCACCGCGACCAGCGCATCCTGCACGGCCGCGGATATGACGTCGAGATCGTCGGCATCCAACGCCGACAGTTTCAGCCCGCTCATTTCAGCCGCTCGATGTCGGCGCCGCAGGCGGCGAGCTTCTCCTCGAGCCGCTCATAACCGCGATCGAGGTGATAGAGCCGGTTCACCACGGTGTCGCCGTCGGCGGCAAGTGCCGCGATCGCGAGCGACACCGAGGCGCGCAGGTCGGTCGCCATGACCTCCGCGCCGCGCAGCTTCGGCACGCCGCGCACCAGAGCGGATTCATGATGGATGGTGACATTGGCGCCCATGCGCGAGAGCTCGGGCACGTGCATGAAGCGGCTCTCGAAAACCGTCTCGGTTATCATCGATGCCCCGTCGGCGCGCGTCATCAGCGCCATCATCTGCGCCTGCAGGTCGGTCGGGAAGCCGGGATAGGGTTCGGTCATGACGTCGACGCCGGTCAGCGCGCCGTTGGTCCGGTGCACCCGCATGCCACTCGCCGTCTTCTCGAGAGTCACGCCGGCCGAGCGCAGCACCTGCGCCGCGGCTTCGATGAGGTCGAGCCTGCCGCCCACAAGCTCGACATCACCCGCCGTCATGGCGACCGCCATGGCATAGGTGCCGGTCTCGATGCGATCGGGAATAACGCGATGCGAGGCCTCTTGGAGCGAAGCTACGCCGTCGATGGCGAGGGTCTCGGTGCCGATGCCGCGCACCGGCACGCCCATGCTGACCAGGCATTCGGCAAGGTCGGTGATCTCGGGCTCACGCGCGGCGTTGTCGAGCACCGTCGTGCCCTTGGCCAACGCCGCCGCCATCATCAGGTTCTCGGTGGCGCCGACCGACACCTTGGGGAAGGTGAATCGCGCGCCCTTCAGGCCCCTGGGCGCCCTGGCGACGAGATAGCCGCCGTCGATGTCGATCTCGGCTCCCATCGCCTTCAGGCCGGCGATGTGCAGATCGACCGGGCGGGCGCCGATGGCGCAGCCGCCGGGCAGCGACACCCGCGCCTCGCGCTCGCGCGCCAACAAGGGGCCGAGCACCAGCACCGAGGCGCGCATCTTGCGCACGATGTCGTAGGGCGCCGTCGTCGAGACGATCTTGCCGGCCTGCAGGGTGAGCGTCGTGCCGCGGTCGTGGCCGTTCTCGCCGGGAGCGGCACTCACCTCCACACCATGCTGCGACAGGAGCTGGATCATGGTGCTGATGTCGGCGAGCCGCGGCACGTTGTGCAGCGTGAGCTTGCGGTCGGTCAGCAGCGCCGCGACCATCAGCGGCAGCGAGGCGTTCTTGGAGCCGGAGATGCGGATCTCGCCCTTGAGCTGGCGGCCGCCCTTGATGCGGAGTCGGTCCACGATCCCTCCTCCCGTCAGATCTTGGGCAGCGTGACGCCGCGCTGGCCCTGGTACTTGCCGGCCTTGTCGCGGTAGGAGGTCTCGCAGGGCTCATTGCCCTGCAGGAACAGGAATTGCGCTGCACCCTCGTTGGCGTAGATGCGCGCCGGCAAGGGCGTGGTGTTGGAGAATTCCAGGGTAACGTGGCCTTCCCACTCGGGCTCCAACGGGGTCACGTTCACGATGATGCCGCAGCGCGCATAGGTCGACTTGCCGACGCAGATCACCAGCACATCGCGCGGGATGCGGAAGTATTCCACGGTGCTGGCGAGCGCAAAGGAATTGGGCGGGATGATGCAGACGTCGGCAGTGCGGTCGACGAAGCTGTTGGCGGCGAAGTTCTTGGGATCGACCACAGCCGAATCGACGTTGGTGAAGATCTTGAAGTTGCTGCCCACGCGCGCATCGTAGCCGTAGGACGAGAGGCCGTAGGAGATCACGCCGTCGCGCTTCTGGGCATCGACGAAGGGTTCGATCATGCCCTTTTCCTGCGACATGCGGCGAATCCAGCGATCGGAGAGGATGGTCATTTGGAGGGGCTTTTGGCGGGCTGAGCTTCGGTCTTGGCGCCGTCCTGCCGGATACGGTCCTGGGCGCGTGCCTGCGCCTTACGACGCTTGAGGTTTTCCCGCAAGGCAGCAGCCAGTCTCTCGGCACGATCGTCGTTCTTGGCGGGCGCGGTCATGACCGCAGGATACATCAAGCGGCAAGCTTTTGGGCCAGCGTTGCCGGCACCCTGACCGGCATATCCAGAAGCATCTGCGCGAAGGCCTTGGCCAGCGGATCGGCCTTGAGCGACGCCATGCCGCCGCCGCCCAGCGCCTGGCGCAGCAGGAAGTTGAAGCCATGGATGCCGGGCAGCCGCCAGCGCGTCACCTTGCCCTGGATGCGATGGGCAAAGTACCTGGCTACCGCCTCCTCCGTCACCTCGGCATCGAGGATGGGTTCATACTCCGGCTGCCGCGCGAAGATGCCGATATTGGCGTTGTCGCCCTTGTCGCCCGAGCGACCGTAGGCCAGCGCCACCAGAGGTACGGTCACCGTTGCCGCGTTCGGGCCGGTGGACGGCAGCGCGGGTGCCGCCGGCGCCTCGGCCGGCAGGTCGGCCACGCTGAAGCCGCCGCTCTTGGCGGCGCTATCCAGCGTGATGCTGCGGCCCTCCATTTCGATCGTCACTGGGACCAAGGTCTTAGGAACGAGGCAGGAGAACATGCGGATCACCGGCGAGGGCGAGACACGGCCAGCGCCGAAGCTGCCCGTCATGCCGACGACGCCGCCGGTGGCCATGGGCGCGATCTCGCGGCCGAGCAGGCCCAATGCCTCCTTCTGGTCGTGCTTGGCCGCGATCTTGACCACGACCTCACGGCTCTCCCGCGTGCGCGCGTGCGGGCCGTAGGTCGCCTCGCCGCCGATGATCTCGATGCTGAGGTCGCGGTAGTCGCCCATGTTCTTCTCGCGGAACATCCGGCGCGTCTTCCTGATGATCGCCTCGGCACTGTGCGTGCCCTTGGCCACCGCCTCGCGCCCGCCCAGCATGAAGATGGTGCTGAGCTTGTAGCCGTCGGGCCAGGTCGTGGAGACCTTGTAGGTGTCGGTCGGCGGCCGGCCCTTGGCGCCCGACACGCGTACGCGGTCCTTGCCGACCTGTTCATAGGTCGCCCGGGTGAAATCGCAGACCACGTCGGGCACCATGTAGGCGCGCGGATCGCCGATCTCGTAGAGCATCTGCTCGGCCACGGTGGCTGTGCTGATCAGGCCGCCGGTGCCCTCGGGCTTGCCCAGCACGAAGGAGCCGTCGGTCGAGACCTCGGCGATCGGGAAGCCCATATCGTCGTAGTCGGGCACCAGCCGCCAGTCGGTGAAGTTGCCGCCGTTGCACTGTGCGCCGCATTCGATGATGTGGCCGCACAGCGTGCCGGCGGCGAGCCTGTCGTGGTCGTCCATGGTCCAGCCAAAGGCGTGGATCAGCGCGCCCAGAGTCACAGCCGAATCGACGCAGCGGCCGGTGATCACCACGTCGGCGCCGTGGTCGAGTGCGCGGGCGATCGGAAAGCCGCCGAGATAGGCGTTCATGCTGGCGATCTTGCCCGGCAGCTCGGCGCCGGTATCCATCTCGCGGATGTCGAGGCCACGCAGCTCATCGATGCGCGGCAGCAGGTCGTCGCCGAGCACGACGGCGACCTTCAGCTTGACGCCTGCCGCCTCGCAGGCTTTCAGCACGGCATCGCGGCAGGCCTGCGGGTTCACGCCGCCGGCATTGGTGATCACCTTGATCTTCTTCTCGGCGATCTCCCGCGCCAGCGGCGCCATCACGACCTGCACGAAATCCGTGGCGTAGCCCGCCTGCGGATTGCGCAGCTTCTGTGCCGCCATGATCGACATGGTGACCTCGGCGAGATAGTCGCTCACGAGGTAGTCGACATTGCCGTGGCGCACGAGCTGGACGGCGGCGGTCTCGGTGTCGCCCCAGAAGCCGGAATGGCAACCGATTCGGACGGTCTTGGCCATGGCTACTTCCTCCTGCGATTGACGAACGCGCCCATGCGCTCGATGTGCTCGCCTTCCGCGACCGACTGGGCGAAGGCGTCGATGCCGGCCTGCACCGCCTCGTCGAGCGGCAGCCGCTCCCAGCGGCGCATCAGGCGCTTTTGCGCCCGCACCGCCTTGGGCGTGCCCTCGACGATCGAGGCGACGCAATGCTCGACGGCGGCATCGAGCTTCGCCGCCGGCACGACCTGCTCGACCATGCCCCAGCGGTCGGCGGTGGCGGCATCGATGTTCTCGGCCGTCAGCAGCAGCCACGACGTTCTGCCCCAGCCGATGAGGCGCGGCAGCAGCGCCGCCTCGACCACCGACGGCACACCGACCTTGACCTCGGGCATGCCGAAATACGCATTGTCTGCGGCGATGCGCATGTCGCAGGCCGCCGCCACTTCCAGGCCGGCGCCCAGCGTAAATCCCTCCATGCGGCAGATCACCGGCACCGGGCAGTCGCGGATGGCCTGGCAGAGCTTGTGGACCATGGTGATGAAGGCGCGCCCGTCCTCGGAGCTCTTCATCCCGGCCATGTGGTTGATGTCGGCGCCGCCGATGAAGGCCTTGCCGCCGGCGCCGGAGAGCACGACGACGCGCAGATCGTCCTCGCGCGCGAGCCCGAGGAATGCCTCGGTGAGATCGAGCAGGGCCGGCGGGTTGAGCGAATTCAGCTTGCGCGAGTTGTCGAACACGACGTTGGCCACGGTACCGGCCGCCCGGCGATCCCAGGAAATGTCGACCTTATGCACGCCTGACGCCATGACGTTTCGCTCCGTGGCTCTTTGTCGGTGGGGGAATTTCATCTATTAGAGCGCCGCAGCAAAGCTTCACAAGGGCCCCGGATGCCTGATTCCATCGACCTCGGCAGCTACTCGGTCTTCGTGCCGCCCGATCCTTTCGAGGATCATGTCGGGCCGTTCTACTACCGCATCACCGGCGATGCGCGGCAGCCCGGCAGCGTCCATTGCGTGCTGCCGACGCACGAACGGCACGGCAACTATGCCGGCGGTGTGCATGGCGGCGCCACGCTGACCTTCGCCGATTACGCGCTCTGCCTGGTCGCGGGCCGCGCCGCCGACGGCGGCACCAACACAGCCTTCGCCGTGACGGTGAGCATCGCCGTGGAATTCCTCGATTCCGGTCGCGTCGGCCTGCCACTCGAAGCCAGCGGCGAGCCGCTGCAGGTGACGGGCCGTCTCGCCTTCGCGCGCGGCAGCATCACCCAGCGGGGCAAGACCATCGCGCTGTGGTCGGGCGTGTGCCGGCACATACCGCGCACAAAGGCGATGGAGCGCAAGGATGCCGCGGCGGCCGCTGCGCCGAATATTGTCCCCCAGAGCGTACCGCCCGGTTTCGAACTGCTGTCCAACGCCAGCGTCTATTCCCGTCATGTCGGCCCTTCCTATGCGCGCAAGGAGACGGACGGCGCCTCCCTGATCCAGCCCACCCTGCCGCACATGTGCAACTCGGGCGGCGTGCTGCACGGCGGCTACATGATGAGCTTCGCCGATTCGGCGGTGACGCGCGCCGCCGCCCTCACCACCGGCATGGCGCCCTCGACGGTTTCTTTCGCCGCCGAGTTCCTCTCGGCCGGAACGTCGACCACGCCGATCACGACGCGGGTCGAGGTACCGCGCCACGGCAAGTCGCTCGCGTTCGTGCGCGGCTTGCTGGAGCAGGACGGCCGCAAGCTGCTGTCCTATTCGGCGACCATTAAGCTGCGACCGCGTGGCGAGTAAAGTTCAGCGCCCGAGTTCGTACGGCCCGCCCCGCCCGATCGCCCGCTTGTAGGCCGGCCGAGCCTTCAACCTTTCATGCAATGCCGTCAGCCGCGGATACGCGCTGAGCGGACCGCGCGCGGCGCCGGCGTCGAGGATGAAGGAGAGATGGATGTCGGCGGCCGAGAAGCGGTTGGCGACGAAGTAGTCGTTTCCGCCCAAGGCCGCTTCCATATAGTCGAAATGGTTCTTGAGCTCGCTGTCGATGCGCGGCCATAGCGGCTTGCCGGCGTCGCCCAGCCGGCCGACATAGAGCTTCAGCATCAGCGGCAGCATCGCCGAACCTTCGACGAAATGCATCCAGTGCAGGTAGGCACGGTAATCGGCCGAGTCAGGATCGACCGGCGGTGCCAGCCTTCCGTCATCGTACTTGCGCACGAGGTATTCGATGATCGCCCCGGTCTCTGCCACCACGCGGCCGTCGTCGACAATGACCGGCGACTTGCCCAACGGATGCACCCGCTTCAACTCGGACGGCGCGAGGCGCGTCGTGGCATCGCGCTGGTACGGCACGATCTCGTAGAGCTGCCCGAGTTCCTCCAGCAACCAAAGGATGCGCTGCGAGCGGGAGTTGTTCAGATGGTGGATCTCGATCATGCCGCGTCCTCGTTTCACATTGTGCCCGACCGCGCGCGAGCTCGCGCGCTCCGGAAGACCACGGCTACTCTACCGCAATTCCTGCCTGCTCGGCGACGCGGCGGACTTCATGGTCGAACAACTCGCGCAGGCGACGCACGGTCGCCAGGTCCTCGGCTTTTGCCGCCCGCTCGACGGCGTCGGCGATCCAGCGCAATGCCAGGGCGTGGATGATGCCCGACGCGCCCTTCAGGCGATGCGCGGCGCGGGCGATCGTCGTGAAGTCGTCGGTGCCCTTGATCTCGCGCGCGGCTTCGCGGGCCGTGTCGAGGAACTCGCGCTCGACCTCGCCCAGGGTCCGCGGGTCGTCGCCGAACAGCTCGACGAGCCTGTCGCGATCGTAGGCCGGAGCGGGGCCCCGGTTCATTTGACGCCCTTCAGCCAGACATCGAGGGTGGCTCGCAACTGCTCGATGCCGATCGGCTTGGTGACGAAGCCGTCCATGCCGACCGCCCTGCTCCGCTGCTGCTGGTCTTCGAGCGGGCTCGCGGTGACAGCCAGGATCGGCGTGCGGCTGAGGCGACCGGCCGCCTCGGTGGCGCGGATGCGGCGCGCCAGTTCGAAGCCGTCCATCGTCGGCATCTGCAGGTCGGCCAGCACCAGGTCGTAGCGGCCGGTGCGCCACAGCTCGAGCGCTTCCTCACCGCCCGAGGCCGACTCCGTCGTGGCACCGGCCAGCTCGAGCTGCCGCGCCAGGATCTTGCGGTTGACCGAATTGTCGTCGACCACCAGCACGCGACCATTGAGCGGAGTCGCGCGCGATGGTGCGATCGCCGCGACATCGGCCGCGCGGCCCGCCTTGCGGGCGACAGCACGCACCAGCGCATCGCGCCGATAGGGCCGGGACAGCGGGATTTCCGCGCTGGGGCTGGCGATGCGAATGCCGACGAAGTTCTTGTCCGGCTGAATCCCCACTTCGGCGCCGGCGTCGGCGAGATAGCGGGCGATGGCGCGGGCCTCTTCGGCGTCGGGCAGGGCGATGGCGAGCGACAGGCCGCGCAACGTCTTTCCGACGCAGGTAGCGGGTGGCGCCTTGTCGAGCCGCACGGTGACGACGAACGTCGACCCCTCGCCTGGATGGCTCGAGACCTCGATGCCGCCCTGCATGGCCTCGGCGAGGCGGCGCACGATCGACAAGCCAAGTCCGGTCCCGCCGAAACGGCGCGTGGTCGAGCTGTCGGCCTGCACGAAGGGCTGGAACAGGCGACTGCGTTGCTCGTCGCTGAGGCCGATGCCGGTATCGGCGACCTTGATGCGCAGCAACCCGTCGCCGCCATTCTCCAGAGACAGCTGCACCGAACCAGCCTCGGTGAACTTGATTGCGTTGCCCAGCAGGTTGAACAGGATCTGCTGCAGGCGCAGCGGGTCGCCAAGAATCCGGTCGGGCACGTCGGCGCCGACGTAGGCCGAAAGGATGAGGCCCTTGGCCACCGCCTGCGGCGCCAGCGTCTCGGCGGCGCCTTCGATCAGCTCGACGGTCGATATTTCGATCTGCTCGAGGTCGAGGCGGCCGGCCTCGATCTTGGAGAAGTCCAGGATGTCGTCGATGATCTTGAGCAGCGCCGACGCCGAGTAGCGCACGGTCCCGAGCGCATCGCGCTGATCGACCGAAAGGTCGGTACGCTCCAGCACGTCGATCATGCCCAGAACGCCATTCATCGGTGTGCGGATCTCGTGGCTCACGGTGGCAAGGAAGGTCGACTTGGCCCGATTGGCACTCTCGGCGTCGCGCTGGGCGCCGATGGCGATGTCGCGGGCGTGCCGCGCCTCGTCGTACGCGATCTGCAGGCGCCGCGCGAGGTCTGCTTTCTGGTAGGCCAGCGCGATGTTGTCGTACTGCCAGCGATGGACGTCGCGCACATAGGCCATGAGATGGCCGACATAGGCGCCGGCGGCGATGCCGACGAGCTGGTAAAATGGATCGACCGAGGTCAGCAGCACGAACAGGAGCGGCGCCGTCGTGGCTCCGGCGAAGGTGTAGAAGGTCGGCGGATGGGCCGACCGGATCGGCACCGCCGTGGTGATCGTCGCCAGCAGCACCAAGCCGAGCAGCATGCGTTGCAGCTCGTAGTCCTTCGAGGCCAGCAGGTAGCCCGCGACACCCCAGCACGCGCCGGCCAGAAGAGATAGTGTAGCGAACCACCAGCCCCAGCGGATGATCTCCTGGTCGGACGGGTTGGCGCGGGCAAAGCTCTTGCGCAACACGTCGAAGCCCAGGGTGACGACGATGTGGGCCACGAACGGGCCGGCGAGTTCAATCAGCTCGATCTGGCGCCAGTAGATGGCCGCGATCACCGGCCACAGCACGAAGGAGAAGTAGCGCGATTGCGCCGAGCCTTCGAACAGGCGGCGGATGAGTTCGGCGCGGACGAATGCTTCTTGCCGTACCGTAGCGGCTGGCTCGGCCTCGGCAACCAGCTCGGTCGAAATGACGGTCATCGTCTTTCGGCCGCGCCGACGCGCAGCGGCCCGGTCCGCCGGTCCCCAAGAAACTCCGGATCGTGCAGACGCCCGATGGAAAAAAGGCCGGGTCGCGGCTCCAAATTTGGGTACGGCATGTGCAACGACCGTGGCTAATTGCTCAGTACACTGTATCCAATATATCAAAAAACGGCTGTATTACCTTGAGAAATCGTGATATTTTGCCTTCATTATGGATACATTGATTTTCGATCGAGTAATGCTGTTACCCTCCGTTCTCCTGGTCGAGGACGATGCCCTTCAGCGCAAGGCGGCCGAGGCCTACCTGACAAGGCACGATCTCAAGGTGATCGCCGTCGAGAACGGCGCGCAGATGCGCCGACAGATTTCGCGCGCCATGCCCGACCTCGTCCTGCTCGACGTGCAGTTGCCCGGCCAGGAAGACGGCTTCGCGTTGGCCCGCTGGCTGCGCGAAAGCAATACCAGGGTCGGCATCATCATGCTGACCGCCGCAGGCGATCCGGTGGACAAGGTGCTGGGGCTGGAGAGCGGCGCCGATGACTATGTCGCCAAACCATACGAACCGCGCGAGCTTCTCGCACGCTGCAAGAGCGTGTTGCGGCGCTCGGTCAGCAAGTCGACGCCGGCGCTGCTCGAGCGCGTGCGCATGGGCCAGCACACGCTCGACCTGCCCAAGCGTCAGCTGCTGGACCAGGGCGGCAAGGACGTCGCCCTGACCTCGGGCGAGTTCGACATCCTGAAGACCTTTGCCGAGAACCCCAACCGTCCGCTGTCGCGCGACTGGCTGCTGGAGACGACCAGCCACCGCAGCCGCGACCCGTTCGACCGGGCGATCGACCTCCGGATCACCCGCATACGGCGCAAGATCGAGCCGACGCCTGAGAAGCCGACTGTGATTCGCACGGTCCGTGGAATCGGCTATATGTTCGTGCCGCCCGTGGAATAGTGCGTTAGAAGCGGGCCTTGGGGATGGGCCCGTAGTTCAGTGGTTAGAACGAGCCGCTCATAACGGTTATGTCGCAGGTT
>CADECW010000099.1:0-13940 GCA_902825855.1 uncultured Rhodospirillales bacterium
CTGCCCGTGGGCAGGTCGACATCAAGGGGAACACGCTCACTTTTAAAAGTACGAGCGCAATTTCGAACCATTCATTCACCGTCGATTTGACGGCGTTGCAGCCTGATGGTTCCGGAAAAGTTGTCGGCATCGACAAGAACAACAGAGAGTTCTACCTGACGTTCGAGCCGGGCAGTGGAGCCCGCACATTCCACATGACCTATCGCCTTAAGGCTTGCCGGCGCGTCTATACGCCTACGACATCGTGATGTCTCGCATGGGCGCAGCCTGAGCAGCGGCCGAGGGCTCGTGCGCGCGACCATCGCAATCGGAAAGCAGTCAGAGCGACCAGAAAACCGGCAGCCGGGCCGTGACGGCGTGCATTAATTTCCGGACCATCGTAGAGTTCCTGTTTGCCGCACTGCATATGTCGCCTATCGCCCATTTCTGACGAGCAGCTAAGCGTGACCAAAGTCTGGAGTCGGCCTGAAAGCGGAGGTGGACGACCACGCTTGATTGGGTTTTGACCCTAGTCGACCCCGATCTCCGAACCGAGTTGCATCGTGTCGGGCACCCGAACCGATATTGCGCTTGGCCGCCGAGTTGCCGCCAAGGCTCAATCGGCGCGCCGGAGCTGAGAGGCCGTCACGGGGAAATAGCGGCCGACGGCAGCGGCGAAACGATAGTGCTAAGCCAGCGATCACGGGGCGTCGGTGCTGCGGAATGGGTCCGCCTTCAACAGCCCAATCCGGTTTCGCCATAGCGTGGCACCGCATTGTTGGGCCCGACTTGACCGACTTCAAATGTTCGGACGTCTGTTGGCCGTACGTCCGGCACGACGCATCCTTTCGCCGACTGTTCCCCAACATGTCTTCGCCATGCCAATATGATCGTCGGAGAGGTTCCATGCATTTGTTGATATTGGTCATGGCATTGCTTGTCGCTACCGTCGGCACAGCAGCATACGCGCAGGAAGCAGGCGGTATCTCTTCGTCGGCGATCTCGCGCTGCGCGGGCAGGATCGGAATTGACACCCGTGAGGCAGATCCCGCTTTCAGTGCCGTCCTGCTCGACGGAATGCCGTGGGCTACGATCGAGCGTGTCGAAGATCAGATCGGTGCCCAAGCCATCTCGACTGTAGTCACCGGAACTGGCGCACGGCGACGGCGTGACGGTACTTTTGTGCCGTTTCGCTATACGTGTCTGCTGGATGTAAAGGGTCAGGCGATCATGTTCCACGCCAGCCATCTCGCTCCACGGCTTGGCGATACGCTACCCCCTGCAGCCGTCATCGAAGGAGCGGCCTCGTATACCGAGAAGGGCGTACTTCCGAAGGGAGCCGAACTGCGCGTCCAGCTCCTCGACAAGTCGAAATCCGCATCTG
Source organism: uncultured Rhodospirillales bacterium (assembly GCA_902825855.1). Lineage (GTDB taxonomy): Bacteria > Pseudomonadota > Alphaproteobacteria > Reyranellales > Reyranellaceae > Reyranella. The sequence continues at coordinate 1,364 of CADECW010000099.1, forward strand.
GAGATATCTTGGCAGAGCAGGTCGTACGAACCGGGAGACCCTCGCCGATACCCTTCGCCTTGCGCATTCCCGAAAATGTCTCCTTGGACGGGCGCAATATGTCCATCGCCGCCCGGATAGTGCTTGGGCGCCAGACGCTTTTTCAGCTCAAGGAGCACGTCATCGTTCCCGCCGGGGTCCAAAGGCCCATAGAGGTGTCTCTCGAAAAGATGGATGCGGGTAAGCGCTGACGATCGGCCGAACGCCTGGCCAGTCGAGTGTGCGAACTCGACACGGCACCACCCGATTGGATAGAACCCGATGACGACTGCTGGGAAAACCGGCAGCTGTGCGCTTGATGTTCAGCGAGACAACAGGAGACGCAGATGGCGGTAGCTCGTAGAGCGGTGCAAGTCCCGCTGACCGAGACAGATGTCGCAATGGTCGATGCATTGAGCATCCTGTTCGACATCGCAGTTGCCAACCGCGACTCCGTCGCCAAGACCTTGGACAAGGCGCTCGAGGTACGCGCTCGTCATTGGGCCAAGGCCTCGAAACCGAAGGCCGCGGCCATCTTGATGCTTCTGCGCCAGCGCTCTACCGAAAAGAGCACACTGACACGCAAGCGAATGGCGCACGCGCTCGCAAGGGCGACGCCGCGGGGCAGCGCGTAGCTTGTCGCCTTGAGCTGCGCAAGGCCGGCGCCGATCAGCAACAAAGTCCGGGTCGTTTTCGGCAGCCGATCGAGCTTCTTCTCGCCGTTGCTCGAAAATCAGACGTCGGCCCGCATCCGAGTTTGAGGATAAGTGTGCTGTACCCGTTTCCAGCCTGACAATCCCCCAGCGCCCTTATGACATCGCGGCTTGACGGCTTGCCCGCCCTGCAGAGACCCTCACCCGCAGGGAGAAGGAACATGCAGCGAATTGCATCTGCCGTAGTCGGCGGCTGTTTGGCTTGTGCAGCGATTTCGACAACGAATGCTGCGGCCCAGCATCCCCAATGGCGAACCATCGAAGGTACTTCTCGAGTAGACGGCTCGCGACAAGTAGTCTTGTTTCTGGACGCGGGCGACGGAGCGTCTGCGGATAAAGGCAGGCTAACTCGACCGATGCTGTTCATACGCTGCAGTGAAAACGTGACGTCTTTGTTCGTCGACGTGTCGCCCTTCTTTGTGTCCGGAAACGTCCCCGTATTCTGGCGCATCGATGACGAAAAGCCCGTCTCGGGGACATGGTGGGCAGAGGCAAGCAACGGTGGGATCGGCCCTTGGAGGGGCGGTCAGACAATCCGCTTCATCAAGTCGCTGGTGGATCGGAAAACGCTACAATTCAAGTTCTCACCACATGAAAGCCAACCGATAGAAGTGGGGTTCAACATTACCGACCTGAAGGCGTCAATCGGTCCGCTTCGCGAAGGATGCGGTTGGTAAATTCGTTTCTACCTGCCACAGCCGAGAGGAACGAGGATTCGAGCTTCTCTCACCGCCTCCATGCGTGGGCAACGATACGAGTGGAAACCTGGGTTGGAAATAACTCGCCAATGGGATGAAATTCGATACGCGAGAATCCAACGTCCTGCAGCATGGCTCTCAAGCAAGCTATATTCGGCCCCCAGAAGATCGTGGGATCGTTGTTCAGCTCGCCCCTGGAGTAGAAGCGCATCGAAGGCTCGTTGACGTTCAGAAGATCGACATGCGTCTCGATGATGGCCACTCCGCTGGTCACGCTCGCAACGAGCCGTAGCGCACTCAGAGGGTCGGTCAAATGGTAAAGCGTCCCTAAAAAAAGTACGATGTCGAAATGTCCGAAACGCTCCGCCGTTATCTGAAAAAGATCTACGTCGGTGGCAACCACTCGAGAATTCAGTTTCTTGTGCACCAGGTCGAAACCCGTCCTCGTGCCCCAGCCCGGCCCGGACCAGCAGAAGTGATCGATGGCACTGACGAAGCTTGCCCCCCGCCTTTCGGCGTCGAACGAGAAGTAACCGTCCCAGGCGCAGATATCCAGTACGGACTTTCCTTCTACAGGCACGCTGAACACGACATCGGCTTCCGCCTTCAGGCGCGCAAGCGATTTCTCGCCGAATATCTGGCTCCCGTCATCGAACTCAAAAGAGTGAAACCATCTTGTGAGTGACTGCAAGTCTGACGGGGTTACAGGCATCATGATGAATGGATATCGGCCGAAAAAGAGTTGCGCCAGCAGTCGTTCTGGGAGGTCGCAGAAGCGCGAGCCCGTGTCGACAATATAGTCGCGGTCAGAGTGCCCGGCAATTTTGGTCGACAAGTCGCTGCCTCACGCTGCCACGCGCGGCTGACGGGTCTGCCACAGCTACCAGTCGCGAGCAGACCAATGAGCCAGATCGCCACCCTGCCACGGCCTGAAACGGGCCTTACACCAGAGACGCAGTCGCGGTGCGGGGCTTGATGGTGCCCTGAGCCGGCGGCCGCCGGCGACACCTACGAAACAAACTCTGCAGCCGCACGACACTGCAGGGATACATGAGTTCACTATCAAGCTTTCGCCGCGGCGTAGCGGCGTCACTCTTGATCGAGGCAAACGGGTGAACCCATGGTTCATTTAGTCACCGCTATCCTTGCCGGATTCGGGGTCGCTTCGGCCCTGACAGGCTCGACGCTGGCTTGCGCCATCTTCGGCGCTCTCGCCCTTATGTGGTGCGCGGTTTTTGAGACTCCCTTCGGCCGGTAGCGGTCGTCCCTTTGGCCGCCGCCCATTAAACCGATCGTCGGCGTTGACGCCATTCTCCCAGCGCTTCCACCTCGGAAACGCACCCACAATATCAAGGCCCCAGAAGAGCGGAAGTTTCGGACCGAAGCGGCGAATGTAGACCTGTTCGTGTTCGATAGGCGAGGCTCAATTGGGGCGTCCGTCTCGAGCGTCGACAGCAATGCGACCGGTGAACCCCGTGAAGCCAAATGTCCTTTGGCGTTCCTAGGAACCGGGTGACACCATGCGGCACAATAGCGACCATGTGGAGGTACTTCGCACTCCCCCTGATCCTGGCATTGCGGGCAAGCGCGCAAGCGGCAGGTGTGAGAACAACGGAAAACCGTTGCCCGGAAGGCTGGCGTCCATTGTCATCGATGTGTGCGGCCGGGGCACAGGCGAGCGCAGCGCCGAGCGAAAGGTGCTAGTGAAATGCCGCCGCCCTCCTACGACCTCCGTAGTCGGCGCATAGCGATGGGCGCAAGCGAAGAATTGATGGCTGCCGGCATGGGACTGAGCGTGGTGGAGCTTCGAACCATCGAGCGTGGCGACGTTACGGACGAGAAACTCGACTCCTACGCCGCCCTTCTGACGAAGATTGAGAGCTGGTCTGCCGAGGAGCGCGAAGTCCAGTATCTATTCGCAAGAATGGGACGCCGATTTCGCCCCAAGTTGGACAAGCGACAGGAATAGCAAGCGGACGATCAGCTGGCTCAGGTGAACCTGCGGTCGCTCATATTCTGGACAGGCGAGCCAGCAGATTCATGTCCTGCGGAGCATGTGCCGCCGCCAACAGTCGGCTCGTTCCATTTCAGAATGCGGCCGTGACCAACCCGATTCTCCCGTAGCAGGTGCAGATCCGAGCTGGGTCAACACACTCACCCGGCAGTGAGCCAAGTCCCCAATGAGCTTGAACCTGCCCGGACCTGCTCGATCTTCATAGTCATGGTATAGAAGTTACACTATATTTCGCCCAAGCATCTTTTGCTTTCATTTGGATACCCCGTGCCCACCCGTGCCCAAAACCCGACCAGTACCCCCAAAGCAGGGCGCCCCTGGCGTACATTGTCCTCGAGGATCGAGCCATGAAAAGCTGGATGGCGTTGCTGGCTATGTGCCTGGCCACCATTGGAGAGGCGATTGCCGACTCCGATCACGACCGCGCTCGCCGCGCTGTCGAGCAGGGCCTTATCTTGCCGTTCAAGGACATCCTGGCGAAAGTTCAGCAGGCATATCCAGGCCAGATCCTCGAGGCAGAGCTCGACGACGAAGATGGCATCTTCGTCTATGAGTTGAAGATCCTTAGCAGTGATGGCCGCGTAGTGGAGGTGGTATATGACGCTCGAACCGGCGAACTAATGAAGGCAAAGGGCGTGACCCCAAAGCGATGATTGGGTCAACGTCCGGATGCGTTCAAAAAAAGGACGCGGTCGCACCCCATAGACTGGGCACAAGACACGTAACTCTTACCGAACCGAGCTGCAGCTTCGAACCTAATGGTGCGGGTGGTCGGAATCGAACCGACACTTCCGTGAGGAAACCAGATTTTGCATCCCACTATGGCTTTCGCCACGACGCCTCAACCTTACGGCATTGGCGTTTTGATGGGCTGGACTTTATCTTCACCATGGGCTTTCGCCGTTAGGTGGCTGCCGTAAAGTCTCTACACCTTCCTGAATCACTCAGGCTTGGCTCGGGGTTAGCATCGTCGAGCGACGGAAGCCTTCACCGAATTTGACAGCAAGCTACTGGCCCGTTTCCGAACCAGCGACCCACATTTAAGTCTGGCGCGTCTACCAGTTCCGCCACACCCGCCCATAGTCGCTGCGCGCTCCTGCGCGCACTGCACCTGTTTTGCACTTGCCACGGCCGGAGATCCCGAGCCGCGCCCGCTTGCCGTACTCGTTCAACTCCCCAAAAGCAAACGACTTTTCAGTCCTTCGCGCAATAAGTCGCATGATAGGGAATTGGCATCGACGCCGCGTACCGAGCCGATGAGCGGAACCCGTCAACGCTTGCGAGCGATCTTTTCGTCCGGTTTTATGCTGCCCGACCATGCATCCCTACATCCACGCCCAGAGCCATCCGGAGAAGCCAGCCTATGTGATGGCGGCGAGCGGCGAGACGGTGACCTACCGCCAACTCGACCAGCAATCCAACCGCATCGCGCAGCTTTTCCGCTCGCTCGGTCTCAAGGCCGGCGACCACATTGCACTGTTCCTGGAGAACAATCCGCGGTTCTTCGAGGTCTGCTGGGGTGCCCAACGGTCGGGCCTCATCTACACAGCAATCAGCTCGCGACTGACCGCGGCAGAGGTCGAATACATCGTCGGCGACTGCGGAGCCCGGCTCTTCATCACGTCCAAATATCTCGCCGACAAGGCCGCCGAGTTGGCGTTGCTGCTCGAGCGGGTGCCGCACCGCTACATGATCGACGGCACGATGCCGGGCTACGAGCCGTGGGAGGCCACGATCGCGCGCTTTCCGGCAATGCCGATCGCCGACCAGACGGCTGGGTACGACATGCTTTATTCGTCGGGCACGACCGGCCAGCCGAAAGGAGTGCTGCCGGTGGTCGAGCCACAGCCCATCGACTACGACAACCCGCTGCTCGCCGTCACGCGCAAGCGTTACGGCATGGACGCCCACACGGTCTATCTGTCGCCGGCGCCGCTCTATCACGCGGCTCCCTTGCGCTTCAACATGAGCGTCATGCGCCTCGGCGGTACCTCGGTGATCATGGAGCATTTCGACGCCGAGGAGTTCCTGAAGCTGGTCGGCAAGTACCGCATCACGCACACCCAGGTGGTGCCGACCATGTTCGTGCGGTTCCTGAAGCTGCCCGATGAGGTGCGCCTGAAACACGACGTATCGTCGCTGAAATGCGCCATCCATGCAGCCGCTCCCTGCCCCATCCCGACCAAGGAAAAGATGATCGAATGGTGGGGACCGATCGTGTGGGAATACTACGGCGGCACCGAGGGCAACGGGCTCACCATGTGCAATGCCAGCGAGTGGATGGCGCACAAGGGCACGGTTGGCCGCGCCGTGGTCGGCACGCTGAAGATCTGCGACGAGGACGGCAACGAATTGCCGCAGGGCGAGGCCGGTACGATCTATTTCGCCGACGGCCGCCCGTTCCAGTATCACAACGATCCCAAGAAGACCGCCGATTCGCGCAACGCCAAGGGTTGGACGACGCTGGGCGACGTGGGCTACGTCGATGGCGACGGCTTCCTGCACCTCACCGACCGCAAGGCTTTCATGATCATCTCCGGCGGGGTGAACATCTACCCGCAGGAGGCCGAGAACCTCCTGATCACCCACCCCAAGGTCATGGACTGCGCCGTGTTCGGCGTGCCCAACCCCGACTTCGGGGAAGAAGTGAAGGCCGTGGTCCAGCCGCGCAGCATGGCGGATGCCGGGCCGGCGCTCGCCGAAGAGCTGCTGGCCTTCTGCCGCCAGCATCTCGCCGACATCAAATGTCCACGCAGCATCGACTTCGAGGCTGAGCTGCCGCGCCATCCGACGGGCAAGCTCTACAAGCGCCTGCTGCGTGATCGCTACTGGCAGGGTCGCGACAGCCGAATCGTCTGAACCGGATTCAAGTCGCCAAGTTTCTTCCAGAACGCTGCGCAGGCGAAATCGCAGGCATTGGCACCGGGTGAACCCTGGCGGTCCCGACACGAATCGGCCTGGACTCTCTACATAACCGGTTATATGGTTATCCATCGAACGGGAGGACTGCCATGACGGCTGAATTGCGCACACTGAATGCCCGGTTCATCAACAACTTCATCACCAACGATGTACCGGGCCACGACGCCATCCTGCACAGGGACTTCACCTGCATCAGCTCGACCGGCGCCCGGGTGAGCCGCGCCGACTATCTCGAGGCTTGGGCAACCGGCTTCGACGCGGAGCGCATCCCCTACTACGACTACCGCGACGAAAAGATCGACGTATTCGGCGACGCCGCCCTTGTGCGCTCGACCAACAAACGGGTCGGCCTGAAAGACGGTGTCGAGACGGTCAGCATGACCATGTACACCGACATCTACGTGCGCGACGGCGGGACGTGGAAGTGCGTGCAGGCGCAGATCACGCCGGTCCAGCCTGCCAACTATCCGCCCGACGAAACGATCGTGCGCAAATACGTGAAGGGCATGGCCCAGCCCTAGCCAAAGCAACGTGCCGTGCTATGGGGGACCTCTGACTGAGGGAGGTTCCCATGAAGGCTGCCGTCGTCACCGAGACTGGCGTCCAGTACACGGACGCACCGAAGCCGTCGCCCAAGCCCAACGAGATCCTGATCAAGGTGCGCGCCGCGTCGCTGAACCGCGCCGATCTTGCGGTGGCATCGGGCCACGCGCACGGCCGCATCGGTGGCCCGGGCACCATCGTCGGCCTGGAATGTGCTGGCGAGGTCGAGGCTGTGGGCGGCGAGGTCAAGGACCTGAAGCCGGGCGATCGCGTCATGAGTTCGGCCGCTGGCGGCTTCGCCGAATACGCCGTTACCGACGCCGGCCGCGCCCACAAGATACCGGCCAACAACATGACCTACGAGCAGGCCGCCTGCATGCCGGTTGCGGTGCAGACCATGCACAACGCCCTGGTCGGTGCCGGTCGGCTGAAGAAGGGCGAATCGGTGCTGATCCAGGGCGCCAGCTCCGGCGTCGGCCTTTTAGGCATGCAGATCGCCAAGCACATGGGCGCCTCGCTCGTCATGGGCACCTCGACCAACGATGGACGCCGCGCGCGGCTCAAGGAATTCGGCTGCGACCTGGCGCTAGACCCGCGCGATCCCAAGTGGCCCGACAAGGTCAAGGAAGCTACCGGCGGCAAGGGCGTCGACCTGATCGTCGACCAGGTGTCGGCGAGCGTGGCAAACGCGAACATGGAAGCGGCCGCCATCCTGGGCCGCATCGTCAATGTCGGCCGGCTGGGCGGCATGAAGGGCGAGTTCAACTTCGACCTGCATGCACTGAAGCGCATCGACTACATCGGCGTCACCTTCCGCACCCGCAGTCCCGAAGAGGTGCGCGACATCGTCAAGGCGGCACGCGGCGACTTGTGGCCGGCCATCGAAGCCGGCAAGCTCAGCCTGCCCATCGACCGGACTTTCCCGCTCTCCCAGGCGGCCGATGCGCTGGCGCATATGAAGGCCAACGCTCACTTCGGGAAGATCGTCCTGGTCGTCTGACAAGGGAGGTGCGCTCATGGCCAGCCAGACCTATGTGAAGACGGAAGTCGTCGGCAGTTCGGACAAATCGGTATCCGACGCCATCGAATCGGCGATCGGGACGGCGTCGCGGTCGCTGCGCAACCTCGACTGGTTCGAAGTGGTCGACGTGCGCGGCCGCATTCGCGACAACAAGGTGGCAAGCTACCAGGTCACGCTGAAGCTGGGCCTGCGGTACGAGGCGAAGGCATAACCGACATCGAGCTTGCGCCCGCCGCGACGAATGCCCATTTTTGTCGATGAAAGGGCATTCGTCATGAGCAAGTCGATCAATCATCTCGCCACCGCCGACAAGCTGTTCTTCGGCAAGGGCAGCCTCGACCGTCGCAAGACGGAGAAGATGGTCGACGAAGCACTGGCCGGCTGCGACGACGGCGAGCTGTTCCTCGAGTACGAACAGAGCGAAAGCCTGGCATTCGACGACGGCAAATTGAAGAGCGCCACCTTCGACACAACTCAGGGCTTCGGCCTGCGCAGCGTCGCCGGCGAAGCGACGGGTTTTGCCCATGCCTCGGCGCTCGATGAGCAGGCGTTGAAGCGCGCTGCCGCGACCGTCAAGGCGGTGCGTTCGGGCCACAGCGGCAAGATGGACGAAGCGCCACGCGGCACCAATCAACTGCTCTATGCCGACGACAATCCGATCGACAACGAGGCGTTCGCCCGCAAGGTGGCACTCCTGCAGGAGATCAACGCCTATGTGCGCGACAAGGAGCCCAAGGCGCGCCAGGTCTCGATCTCGATGGCGGCGTCCTGGCAGGTCGTGGAGATCATCAAGGCCGGCGGCTGGCGCGCCGCCGACGTGCGGCCGCTGGTGCGTCTCAACATCAGCGTTGTCTGCGCCGACGGCAACCGCATGGAGGCGGGCAGCACCGGGTCGGGCCGGCGCGCGGCTTACGGCGACATCTTCAAGCCGGAGTATTGGCAGCGCGAAGCCGACGAGGCGATCCGCCAGTCGCTGGTGAACCTGCAGTCGGTGCCGGCGCCGGCCGGCGAGATGCCGGTGGTGCTGGGCTCGGGCTGGTCGGGCGTGCTCTGGCACGAGGCCGTCGGCCATGGGCTGGAAGGCGACTTCCATCGCAAGAAGACGTCGATGTTCACCAGCATGATGGGCGGCACGATCGCCTCACCCGTCGTCACCGTGGTCGATGACGGCACCCTCGCCGACCGCCGCGGCTCGCTCACCATCGACGACGAGGGCACGCCGACCCAGCGCAACGTGCTGATCGAGAACGGCCGCCTGGTCGGCCTGATGCAGGACCGCCAGAACGCGCGCCTGATGGGTGTGAAGCCGACCGGCAACGGCCGGCGGCAGAGCCACGCTTACGCTCCGATGCCGCGCATGACCAACACCTTCATGCTGGGCGGCGACAAGGATCCCAAGGAGATCATCGCCTCCGTAAAGAAGGGCCTGTACTGCGCCAACTTCGGCGGTGGCCAGGTCGATATCGTGTCGGGCAAGTTCGTGTTCACGATCACCGAGGGCTACCTGATCGAGGACGGCAAGCTCGGCGCGCCGGTGAAAGGCGCGACCCTGATCGGCGCCGGCTCCGAGGCACTGACCAAGGTGGGCATGGTCGGCAACGACATGTCGCTCGATCCGGGCATCGGCACCTGCGGCAAGGACGGCCAGGGCGTGCCGGTCGGCGTCGGCCAGCCGACCCTGCGCATCGATGCCTTGACCGTCGGCGGCACGGCGACCTGATCTTTCCCGACGGTCGGACCTTCAGGCCCGCAGCGATCAAGCCTTCGTCGGCGCCTTGCCGTAGTCGGCGTCGCTCACCGGCTCGAACCAGCTCGTCGCCTCGCCCTTCTCGTTGGTCTCGGACATGGCGAGATGAACCATCATGGTGTCGGGCGCCGAGCCGTGCCAATGGCGCGAGTTGGGTGGGATGACGACGGTGTCGCCTGGCTTGATCTCCTGCACCGGCTCACCTTCGAGCTGATAGCGCCCGACGCCCGACAGGACGTAGAGGATCTGGCCGACCGCGTGCTTGTGCCAGTTGGTGCGGCCGCCCGGCATGAACGAAACGCGCGAGGCGCGCAGGCGCGACGGTCCCTCCGGCGCGAACACCGGATCGGACATGACGGTACCGACAAAATTGGCCGCTTCCGCCTTGCTCGTCGGGCGGGATGCAGCACGCATGATCCTGGGCTTCATGGCGTTCCTCGATCGTTGCTTTGGCGACGATCTTAGCGAGCTCGGCCCGGATCGGAAAGAACAGCTCGTTCCGGCAGGAATCCTCGGCCCCGCCTTCCGTGCCTCACGGCGTGTACAACCCCTTGGCGTGGGCCAAGGCCACGCTGATCGATTCGATGGCATCCAGCGTCGGCGTGTCGACGCCCGCACTACGCGCGAAGGCGACCGGAGCACGCACGATCGATTCGATCTCCATCGGCCTGCCGAGGTCGTAGTCCTGCAGGATCGACGGCCGGTGGCTGGTGTAGACGCGCTTGGGGCCGTAACGCTGGTCGGGATGATCGTCGAGTGTCACGCCATGGGCGGCAGCGACCGCCAGCGCCTCGGCATGGGCGCGGCGCGACAGCCGGTTGACCAGCGGCGTCTTCTGGACATGGACCGGCTGGCCTGTCAGCAGGCAGACCGTCGAGCCGGTGAGGTTGGCCATCAGCTTGTGCCAGATCTCGTAGCGGATGTCGGTCGTCGCGGGCGAGCCGATGCCGGCCGCCTTGAGCGCGCTGCGCAGCGCCTCGATGCGCGGGCTCAGCCGGTCGTCCGGTTCGCCGACCCAGAGAATGTTGCGGTCCGGCACCTCGTTCTCGACCACGCCGGGCGCGATCACGTGGTTGGGCGAGCTCACCACCGCGCCCACCACGCGGTGCATGCCGATCGCCTTGGCGAGCGCGCCACCCGGGTCGAGCCGACTGAGGTCCGGCGCCGGCGGCCGCGACTTGGACAGGCCGTGGCCGTACCACCACGGTATGCCGTTCTGCACGAAAGCGACGGCGGTGTCGCGCCCGAGCAACGGCTCGATGTTGCCGGCAAGCGCATGCTGGCCGGATGCCTTCAGCGTCACCAGCACGGCGTCCTGCGGGCCGAGATCAGCCGGCCGGTCCGACGCCTTCACCTTGGCTGTGATCTTCCTGTCGCCGGCCACCAGAGTGAGGCCGCTGACGCGGATCGCCTCGAGATGCGCCCCGCGCGCCACGATCGAGACCTCGTTGCCCGCGTCAGCCAGTCGCGCCGCGAAATTGCCTCCGATCGCGCCTGCCCCGTATACGCAAATCCGCATGCTCCGCTCTCCGCTCCTGCCGTAGGCTTCCACCCAACCGGAGGAAGCAGCCATGGCCGACGCTGAATATCGCGGATTGATCCATCGCAACAATGCCGATCTCGCCGCCTGGCTGGCCAAGCGTTCGTCCGAAAAGGCGCTGGAGCCCGATCTGCCGATCATCGACCCGCATCACCATCTGTGGGATGCGCCCCACCGCGGTCGCGACCGCTACTTCCTGCCCGAGCTGTTGGCCGATACCGGAGGCGGCCACAACATCGTCTCCACCGTATTCCTCGAATGCCAGGCGATGTTCCGCGCCAGTGGTCCCGACGAGATGAAGCCGGTGGGCGAGGTAGAGTTCGTGAACGGCATCGCCGCCCAAAGCGCCTCCGGCCAGTACGGCGAGATGCGGGCCTGCGAGGCAATCGTCGGCTGGGTCGACCTGATGCTGGGCAGCCGCGTGCGCGGCGTGCTGGAAGCTGAGATCGACGTCGCCGGCGGCCGCTTCCGCGGCGTGCGCTACGGCACGTCGTGGGACGATGGCCTGGCCGGCAAGCATGTCTCACGGCCGATCCCGCGCCACCGCCTGCTCGACCCGAAATTCCGCGAAGGCTTTGCCGAGCTCGGCAAGCTCGGACTTACTTTCGATTCGTGGCATTTCTTCCCGCAGCTTCCCGACCTGCTGGACATTGCCCGCGCTTTCCCCGGCCAGAGCATCATCGTCGATCATGTCGGCGGCCATCTCGCCATCGGCCAGTATGCCGGCAAGCAGGCCGAGACGCTGCCGGTCTGGAAGAAGAACATGCAGGACCTCGCCGGCTGCCCCAACATCGTCGTCAAGCTGGGCGGGCTCGGCATGACCTCGTTCGGCTTCGACTTCCACCTGCGCGACGCACCGCCCTCCTCGCAGGAGCTGGCGGCGGCCTGGAAGCCCTACATCGAGACCTGCATCGAACTGTTCGGCCCGGACCGCTGCATGTTCGAGAGCAACTTCCCGCCCGACAAGCAGTCGTGCGGTTACACCGAGCTGTGGAATGCCTTCAAGCTGATCACCAAGGGCGCGTCCAACGCCGAGAAGAAGGCGCTCTACAGCGGCACGGCCGCCCGCGTCTACAAGACGATCGCGCCCTAGGCTACTTATCCAGCCACACGTCTTCGAAGCGTGTGCCGTTGTAGATGCTGTTACTGTGCAGGACCGCGCCCTTGACGTAGGGCTGCCAGCAGCCGGCGTTCCGATTCTGCGCGATGATCGGGCGGGCGATATCCTCCTGAAGCTTGCGGTCGATCTCCCACACCATCTCGAGACGCTTCTTCTGATCGGTCTCGCGTGACTGGGCCTCGAACAGCTTGGTCATCTCGGCGTCGCAGTAGTTGTTGTAGTTGCGCAGCGAGCCGCAGGC
>CADECW010000099.1:14040-25030 GCA_902825855.1 uncultured Rhodospirillales bacterium
AAGGTCATGTCGAACTTGCCGCTGGCGAACGACAGCATGCGCGTCGAACGGTCGGCGATGATGGTGTACTCGATGCCGTCGAGATAGGGCCGGCCCGGCTTCCAGTAGTCGGAGTTCTTAACCAGCTTGATGCTCTCGTTCATCTTGAATTCGGCAAACTTGAACGGCCCGGTGCCGACCGGCTTGCGGCGCATGTCGGCGCCCGAGACGTGACACGGGTAGATCGGCGTGTAGCCCGAGGCCAGCAACGCCAGCAGCGAAGGCTGCCGCTCCTTGAGATGGAACGTCGTGGCGAAATCGCCCTCGGCCGTCACCTTCTCGACGTTGCTGTACCACGCTCCGCGCGGGTTGCGCCGGAGCTTGCTCTCGCCGCTCAGCAGCATCTCGAAGGTGCAGGCCACGTCCTTGGCCGTGAACGGCTTGCCATCGTGCCACTTCACCCCCTGACGCAGGATGAACGCGAGCTGCTTGCCGTCGGCGCTCCATTCCCACTTGGTGGCGAGGTCGGGCACGATCGAGTCGAAGCTGTTCTTGGCGACGTGCTGGTCGAAGATGACGAGATTGTTGTAGATGCTCATGAACGGGACGGCGACGGACACTGTCGCTTCTTCGTGGATCGAAGCGCTGGGCGGCGTGTCCATGTGCTGGACCCTGAGAATCCCACCAGGCTTCTGCGCCCAGGCGGACCCCGTTGCCAACAAAGCGGCCGCCAGCGCGGCCGGAATGAACCGGCCCATCCGGATTTTCATCTTGTTTCCTCCCATGCGCCGCGCAAACGGGCACGGCGTCGACTACTGTACGCGTGACCTCCTGACTAACTCACACCGACTGAATCGTGTCGACTGTGAGGGGGAGAAGCAGAATTGGCAAGCTGGGCGCGCGAGCCCCAGGCATGCGTTCCTCGTCAAGACGGGCGCGTTTCGGCAAGCCGCAGGGAATCGAGGAAGCGCTGAGCGGCCGCCTTCGACGGCTCGCTGTTCTTCGCCGTGACCAGCAGGCGGAACAGCCGGTCCTTGACGATGTAGGTGCGCATCATGACGACGGCGCCCTGGGCGTCCTCGATGTCGAGGGCATAGCCGTCCCAGCCCTGCAGGACGACCGGCTCGTCGCGCACGTACTTGAACTTCGCCCGCGGGAACGCCTTCTCGGCTTCGCCGCGGCCGAGTTCGCGCGCCATCTGCTTGGAATCGCGTTCGGAGTACCAGCCAGGCTGGTAGTCGACATAGTCGAAGTCGAACATCTCGCCGTCGCGCTTGGAGGCCCAGGCGGTGCGTTCCGAAACGTGCCCTTTCTCCTTCTCACCAGCTTTGGTCTCCGTCGCCGGCGCCGGCATCTCCAGCCGGAAGCGCAGGTCGCGGCCGACAATGGTCTGCCACTCCGCAGGCTGGGCGTGAACCGCAAGCGGCGCGGCGATCATCATCAAGGCGAACGAACGACGTTTCATACCGATGGCACCAATTCCTCGCGTCCCGACCAGTCCCAGGCGAGCCCCGTACGCGAGATGCCGAGCAGCAGCCCGTGCAACTCCTTCGGATGCACCCAGCCGCCGTCGGGGTCCGTCGCCGGATCGGAACCTCTCGGCGTGTAGCGCGCGTTGGCCTCGAGCAGGCGGCCCCGCACCGCCGGCCAGTCGTGCACCTCGACGTAGCACATGTAGAGTGAATCGCCGTGCTTCTTCACGAAGCGGCCCATCGCATGTCTGTCGTCGGTGGCCTGGCTGAGCTCGATGCGGTCGAGCCGGTTGGGCGGATCGAACAGGGTGAGCGTGCCGACATAGCCGAAGCGCTCGCTGCCGATCTCGCTGAAGAGCGCAGGATCGAGTCCGAACAGGCCGGCATAAGCAGCGGCAACGCGACGCCAGTCGGTCGCCAAGGTATTTGTCGTCTCGTAGAGGAAGGACACCGGCCCGACTCGCTGTCGATACGTGCTCTCCGAGATCACGATCGGCAGGCCGAACGTCGTCTCTGCCGGGAGATAGAGCTGCTCGGCGTCGCGGTCGTAGGCTACGCCCAGCCCCTCCCAACGCTTGACCATGCTGTCCAGATCGGCGGTGCAGTAGCCCGCCGTCATCAGCCCTTCGCCACGCTTGGCCAGGAAATCCTGGGTCAATCCGGCGCCGTCGGCCTCGCAAAGCTCGAACTCGCTTTCGCCGACCGCCAGCACGGTGCGCCTGGCATTGAGATGGCGGCTGTGGTCGCGCCGCACGACGATGCTGCCCAGCAGCTGGCCGAAGCGCTGCGCCGCCTTCGCGGCGTCATGCACGGCGATCTGGACGCGGTCGCAACGGTCGAGCATGGCTCGACGATACCTCAGTAGGCGTGGTCGCGGAACAGCGGGACGAAGGAGCCCTTCCACTCGCCTTGCCACTTGGCCAGCAACTCGTCGGCCGGAGCGAGACCGCTCGCCACCGCGCGATCGAGCGGCGCAAGGTAGGCCGTCTCGTCGTTGCCGTGAGCATCCAGTCGCTTTCGAGCGCGCAGACCGGCATGGGCGATCTCGACGGCCTCGCGCGCCCATTCCGTCAGCGGGCGGCCACGGAAGATGGTCGCCAGGCCGGTCTTCGGCGTCTCGGCGCGCAGGAAGTCGTGCTCGGCGATGGTCCAGCCCTTCACCAGATCCCATGCCGCATCCAGCGCCGTCTGGTCGTAGAGCAGGCCGACCCAGAACGCAGGCAGTGCGTTCAACGCCGGCAACGGCCCCGAATCGGCGCCGCGCATCTCCAGGTAACGCTTCAGGCGCACCTCCGGGAAGGCCGTGGTAACATGATCGGCCCAGTCGTTGATGGTCGGCAACTCACCCGGCCGCGCCGGCAGCTTGCCTTTCATGAAATCGCCGAACCTCTGCCCCGAGGCGTCGATGTACTTGCCATCGCGATAGACGAAGTACATCGGCACGGCGAGGATATAGTCGGCATAGCGCTCGAAGCCGAAGCCGTCCTCGAAGACGAAAGGCAGCATGCCGCAGCGGTCGGGATCGGTGTCGGTCCAGATGTGGCTGCGATAGCTCTTGAAGCCCGAGTCCTTGCCCTCCTTGAAGGGCGAGATGGCGAACAGCGCGGTGGCCAGCGGCTGCAGAGCCAGGGACACGCGGAACTTCTTCACCATGTCGGCTTCGGACTCGAAGTCGAGATTGGTCTGCACGGTACAGGTGCGCAGCATCATGTCGAGGCCGAGGTTGCCCTTCTTGGGCATGTAGTCGCGCATGATTTTGTAACGCCCCTTGGGCATCCAGTGCATGTCCTCGCGCGTCCATTCCGGCGCGAAGCCGAGGCCGATGAAGGCCGCGTCGATCTCGCCCCCGACCTGATTGACCTCGTCGATGTGCTGCTGGTTCTCGGCTGCCGTGTCGTGCAGCGTCTCGAGCGGTGCGCCGGACAATTCGAACTGGCCGCCCGGTTCCAGCGTGATGCTGGCGCTGTCGCGCTTCAGCGCAATCGTGTTGTTGCCCTCGGTGACCGGCTCCCAGCCGAAGCGCGTCATGCCGTCCAGCATGGCCCGGATGCCGTCCGGCCCCTCATAGGCCAGGGGTTTCAGCGTCGATTTGTGGAAGCCGAACTTCTCGTGCTCGGTGCCCATGCGCCAGGCGGCGCGGGGTTTGTTGCCGGCCGCGAAGTATTCGATCAGCTGCCGCCGATTCTCGATCGGCGCGCCGCCGCCCGACGGTGGTGCGGACATTCGATACTCCCTGGCTCACCCGCGGCCTGGTCAGGGCGGCGAGCGGCGCGGCCACATGAGCTATTCTCACGCGAGCACGCGGCTGGTTCATAATGTTCAACTCCCCCTGTCCCACACCGACGGGGGCGAGCGCAAGCGGTCAGACGGCGGTCCGGGAGGTGCGATAATCGGCGTGCAGACGCGGTGTCGGGCGTTGCCAGTCACCGACCAGTGCCTGCCAGCAGGCAAGCGCTGCGAGCGCCGCCGTATCGCCGCGCAGGATGCGCGGGCCGAGGCCCACTGCCATCACATCTTTTATGCGACGCAGGTTCGCCAGCTCGGCCGCATCGAAGCCGCCTTCCGGCCCGATCACGATGGCCCATGGCGACGTGCGCGCCGTCTCGTCGAGGCCGGCGAGCGCCTGGGCGATGGGTGGGCCGCCGCCGGTCTCGTCGCAGACCAGCAACCGCCGCTCGGCCGGCCAGCCGGCGAGCATATGGCCGAGTTCCAGCGGCGTCCGCACCTCGGGCACGCTCAGCCGCTCGGTCTGCTCGGCGGCCTCGACGGCATTGGCGCGCAG
The DNA here is from genome assembly GCA_902825855.1 of uncultured Rhodospirillales bacterium. Classification (GTDB taxonomy): domain Bacteria; phylum Pseudomonadota; class Alphaproteobacteria; order Reyranellales; family Reyranellaceae; genus Reyranella. The sequence goes on from CADECW010000099.1 coordinate 18,274, forward strand.
GCGTTCGACATTGACCCGATCGACGACGGTGTGATGGGTGCGGATCGGCTGCAGGACGGCGACGCCGAGCTCGGTGGCCTTCTCGGCGACATAGTCGATGCGCGCCCGCTTCAATGGCGCAAAGCAGAGCCAGATGTCAGGCTCGACGGACTGCTCGCGCGTACGTTCAGCGACCTTCGCGACCGCGGCCTTCTTGCCGCGGCCTTCCAGCGTGCCGCGCCATTCGCCGTCACGGCCATTGAACAGCAGCAAGGGAGCGCCGTCGCGGCGGCGCATGACATTGCGCAGATAGTGGACCTGGGCCTCGTCGAGCGGCGCTTCTATGCCCGTGGCAAGGTCCGCAGCGACGAACAGGCGCGAGAGGCTCATGGAGTTTGCCTGACCATCGCTGCATGATGCCGTGATGACCGCCGAGCGGACAACCGGATACACCGATATCAACCAACAGCACTGGTCGTTGCGCTACCTGCCGCCCTGGGCAAGGCCTTACGGAAGGCTGGCGCGCTGGGATCGGCCGATCGGCATCTGGCTCCTGATGTATCCCTGCTGGTGGTCGGCGGCGCTGGGCACGGCCTCGGAATGGGGCCGGCTGGTCGGCTGGATGGCGCTGTTCTTCATCGGCGCGCTCGCCATGCGCGGCGCGGGCTGCACCTGGAACGACATCGTCGACCGCAAGGTCGACGCCCGGGTCGAGCGCACCCGGGGCCGACCGCTGCCGGCCGGCGAGGTGACGCTGCGCAACGCGCTGATCTGGATGGTGCTGCAGTCGCTGGTCGGCGTGGCGATCCTGTTCAAGCTCAACAAGTTCGCCGGCGGCGTGGCGCTGCTGTCGCTGGTCCTGGTCGCCGTCTATCCGACGATGAAGCGATTCACCTACTGGCCGCAGGTCGTGCTGGGCCTCGCCTTCAACTGGGGCGCGCTGGTGGGCTACGCGTCGGTTACCGGCACGCTCACCTGGGCGCCCGTCGCCCTCTATGTCGGCGGCGTCGCCTGGACCCTGGTCTACGACACGATCTACGCCATGCAGGACCAGCGCGATGATGCCATCATCGGCGTGCGCTCGACGGCTCGCCGGTTTGCCGACGCGCCGCGCCGCTGGCTCACGGTTTTCGCGGTGCTTGCAGTCATCGCCTGGGCGCTGGCCGGCCGACTCGCCGGATTGGGTCCCTATTATTTCGTGGGCCTGTTCGCGATCGTCCTGCACTTCGCTTGGCAGATCGCCCTGCTCAAGCCCGGCAATCCGTCCGACTGCCTGATGAGGTTCAAGTCGAACAATTGGCTTGGCCTGCTTCTGACGGCGGCCATCATCGCGGGGCATCTGTGATGACCTCGCGTGTCTTCCCGCGGATGACGAGGGAGGAGATGAAGTAGCCAGATGCCTCGTCTGCCCGCCGACCCCGAAGGCTTCATCCGCGCCAACACCGCACTCGAGGCGCCTGCCATGGTGCCGGAGTTCAAGCTGTGGCTGGCCAGCGAATACGTACCGATCTGGCAGGCCACCGAGGCGTGGCTGGAGGAGCAGAACATCGACCCGCCCTACTGGGCCTTCTGCTGGCCGGGCGGCCAGGCGATCGCGCGCTATGTCCTGGACAATCCCGAGCAGGTGCGCGGCAAGCGCGTCATCGATTTCGCCGCAGGCTCCGGCGTCTCCTCGATGGCGGCGGCGCGGGCCGGTGCTGCCTCGGTCCTCGCGAACGATATCGACGCGCTCTCGCTGGTCGCGGCCCGGCTGAACGCCCGAGCCAATGCGCTGTCCTTCGATGTGAGTATCGAAGACTGGCTGGCCGGGCCGGACGGAGCCCCGGCCGCCGACGTCGTGATCGCTGGTGACGTCTGCTACGAGCGCGACATGTCGGCGCGCGCACTGGCATGGCTGCGCAGCCACGCGCGGCTCGGTCGCCTGGTGCTCCTCGGCGATCCGGGACGAAACTATTTCAGCGCCCAAGGCCTTTTGGAGCGCGCACGCTACGAGATTCCCACGTCCCTGCAGCTCGAGAATCGTGGCATGCGCGAGACCGTGGTCTGGCAAGTGCTCCCTCATCCATAAGGATGGGCCTAGCCAGCACCGCCACAATTCCTTAACTGTTCTTTCACAATCAATTCGGCTAACACCACGTGGCCCATGCCCAAGGCAACCATCAAGCCACAAGATTTCGCCACTCTGTATGAGGGCTTCACCGCGCCGGTGTCGCGCTTCGATTGCGGTCGCAAGTGTGCGCCCCTCAACGGCGGCGAGCCGGTATGCTGCTCGACCCAGAACGCAGTTCCGGTTGTCCACAAGGTCGAGTTCGACCTGCTGAAGACCCGCACCGACCTGTGGTCGAAGTTCAAGCCCTACGACTATGCCACCAGGCAGATCGTGGCCGAGCTGACCAGCGACTGCATGGCAATCCACTGCAAGGGTGCGCGGCATTGCGAGCGTGATAACCGCACGATCGCCTGCCGCGGCTTTCCTTTCTACCCTTACCTGACGCGACAGAAGGAGTTCGTCGGAATCGGCACCTACTGGGTGTTCGAGGATCGCTGCTGGATGATGTCCAATCTCGAGATCGTCGATCGCGCCTTCGTCGAGCAGTTCGTCGCCACTTACGAGGCGCTGTTCATCAAGGACCACAGCGAGTTCACGACCTACGTCGATTTCTCCGCCTCGGCACGCCGTGTCTATTCGCGATGGAAGCGTGAAATCCCCTTGCTCTCCCGCAAAGGCGAGCTGCTGATCGTCGAGCCCTCGACTGGCAAAATCCGGCCGGGCAAGAAGAAGGACTATCCCAAGATCGCGCCTTTCAGCTCCGAAAAGGAGTATCGTGAAGCGGTGAAGGAAGCGGGCGGTGAGGTCCCCAAGGAAGGTCTGCGCGCCGCCTGACCCCCGAAGGAGCAGCGGATCATGCGCCGAACAATTCTCGTCACGCTTCTGTCGTTGCTGGCGTTGCCGGCCTGGGCCCCGGCATGGGCCGAGGACATCGGCTCGGTCGGCTACCGCTTCAAGTGGCTCGGCCCCAACGACAAGATCGTCGTCGAGGCGTTCGACGATCCCGACATACCTGGAGTGACCTGCTACATCTCGCGCGCCCGCACCGGCGGCATCAAGGGCGCTCTTGGCCTTGCTGAGGATCCGCCCTATGCCTCGATCTCCTGCCATCAGGTGGCGCCGATCGACGCTGCCAATGTCGAGAAGATCAAGAGCCCGCACGAAGTGTTCAGCGAGCGCGCCTCACTGATCTTCAAGACCACGCAGGTCGTGCGCTTCTTCGACGCAAGGCGCCGCGCGCTGGTCTATCTCACCTACACCGATCGCATCATCGAGGGCAGCCCGCAGAATTCGATCAGCGTCGTGCCGATCGGGCTGCGTTAGGTCTCGGCGGACCACGGGTCCAGAGGCCCATGGCCCGACAAGAGGCTTATCAGTAGTGCACCTTCGGCTGGAAGTCGCCACGGCCTTCCGGCGTGACATCGAACATGTTCCACAGCGGATCGATGAGGTCGTTGTGGCGATACTCCTGGCCAGGCTCGGCCGGCACGTACAGGAGCTCGGATGCCCAGAAGTGCCGGATCGTTCCGTCTTCTTCGCGCCGGAATACGTTCAGGATGGGCATGTCCCATTCTTCGCCGGCCTTGAATTCCTGCTGATCGCGTATGGCTTCCGACAGGCCGGTTGAATCGCCGAAGTAATCACGGTCGTAGGTGTTGTTCGACGTCGACAGCAGCCGCAAATGCCGCCAGCTGCGCTGCTTGGCGAGCCCCTGCAGACGGTGGAACGGTGACTTCGCGACAACGACTAGGTTGATGCGCTGACCGATATGCAGCGCCGCACCATCCAGCCCGTCGAGGAAATGCGTGCAGCCGGAGCACGGCTCCGCGCGTTCCGGCCCGAACATGAAGCTGTAGATCGCAAGCGTCTCCTTGCCAGGCGCGAACAGCTCCGAAAGCTTGAGACGTCCGGTCCTGCCGCTTGGGCGACGGCCCTCGAAGACATAGTCCTCGGGAATTTCACCGCCTTTCGGCAAGGCACGCCGCTGCTGGGCAACGCGCTCGATATGCCGGCGCAGCTCCATTTCCTCCTGCAGCAGGGCATTGCGAGCCTGCCGATAGGAGGTGCTTTCATTGGGGAAGTGCAGATGCTCGAGATTCTGGTTCATCGTGCCGAAACGGCGGTCGGCCCCGACTGGTTGCGTTTTCGCATCAACGATACAGGAAAGTTCCCAGCAGCACCCAGCGCGCCGCGTCACGCCTGCGCTTGGCGACCAACGGCGTCGTGTAGTGCCAGAACGGCAGGCGATAGGCTGTCACCGTCGCCGGCTGCGCCACCGACACGATCTCGCTGAAATGGCCGGCGCGGCTGTAGACCAGCCATTGGTGCGCGACTCCAGGTGAGCAGAGGCTGAGATGCAGGTCGACATAGCCCGAATGTGCAGCCTTGTTCTCGGGATGATGATCGTTGTGCGGACCAGCGTAGTCGCCCGGGCCGTAGCGCAGCACCTGGAGACCCCAGTCGGCAGCAAGACGACGGCCGGCCAGGGCCTCGGCGAAAGCGCGGAACGAGGCGGAGCGCATCATGCGGGCGAGGCCGATGCTCTCCGCCACTTTCACACCGCGCTCGCGTCGGCTCTCGAAATAGATCGTGCGCGCGCGGCTGGTCTTGGGCAGCAGCTCGCCGTAGTCGTGGCGCATGGCGGAGATGCTCTCGGGCGGGATCGGGCGCTCCAGGAGTTCGAGCTCGGCGACAAGCGACGTCTCCAGCAACCGCCGCACGCGCTCGACCTTGGGGCGGTCGAGCAGATCGTTTCTTGCCAGAAAGCGAGTCCGCGGATTGGCGAGTGCACCGCAAAGTGGATGAGCGCCCGCCAGCACACGCCGACCGTTGGTGCTCAGCAGGTCTTCGAACTCCGCCGGAATGGCCGCCCGCGACATGATCCTCAACCGAGATTGCTCTCGGCCTGCGCGATCCATTCAAGATCGGCAGGGTCGAGCTTTTTGCGATCCGGTCCATAGGTCCTGACGGCATCGCGAAAGGCCTCTTCGGCAAGCTGCCGCTCTCCCATCGCCTGCATGAGAAGGCCATAGCGAACCTGGGCCTCCGGTCCCAGGGCATAGCCGATCAGCGAGCGGTACTCCTCCGCGGCTTCTCGGGTTCGGCCGAGCATCTCGAGGTTCCGGGCGTAGATCATATGTCCCTCACGCGACTGGTAGGAGGGATTGTCGCGCTGAAGGGCATCGAGTGTGTCGAGTGAAGCCTGGAAGTCGCCGCGCCCGAACAGCGCCCGCGACAGCCCGATCAGCAGGGCAGGATCGCCGGCCAGCGGTCCGACGAGCGCAGAACGATAGAGCGCCACGGCATCATCCCATTGGCCGCGCCTGATGCACTCCTCCGCCAGATGTCGCTTGTCGTCTGCCGTATCAGCCGTCTCGAAATGGGCGGTGTGCCCGCGCATGCGGCAATTGGGATCGGGCGCATGGCCCACCTTGCTGGCGGTCCTGCGCGCCACGCGGTTGTTGCGGGCCTCCGGCAGCACCTCGAGCAGCAGGTAGGAAACCGAACCGATGCCTGGCAACAACACAAGGACCATCAGCCAGTAGTTGATGCGGCCGGTCTTGATGGCGTGGAAAATGCAGCCGAAGTAGACCAGCACTGCGAAAATACCCAGGATCGGCATACACACCTTTGATGTTGGCAGTGGCCTGTATCACACTGCATGGTTGTATTGAACTGTTTGATTCCCGGCGCCTCGGTCATTAAGGATCGCCATGCCTTACGCCTCGCTCCGGGATTTCATCGCCCGACTGGAACAGAGCGGCCGGCTGGTGCGCGTGAAGGCGCCCGTGTCGCCGCACCTGGAGATGACCGAGATCCAGACCCGCCTGCTGGCCGAGAAAGGCCCCGCGGTGCTGTTCGAGAACGTCGTGAGGGCCGACGGCACTCGCTCCGATGTGCCGGTGCTGGTCAATCTGTTCGGTACGGTCGAGCGCGTCGCCTGGGGCATGGACCGCGAACCCGGACAATTGCGGCAGGTCGGCGAGACCCTGGCGTTCCTGCGCCAGCCCGAACCACCGGGCGGCTGGCGCGAAGCGCTCGATATGCTGCCGATGCTGCGTACGGTGATGGCGATGAAGCCGCGCACCATCAACAGCGCTCCTTGCCAGGAGATCGTACTGACCGGCGACGATATCGATCTCGGCCGACTGCCCGTCCAGACCTGCTGGCCTGGCGAACCGGCGCCGCTCATCACCTGGCCGCTGGTCGTCACCCAGGGGCCGAACCCGAAAAGCGACAAGCAGGACAGCTTCAACCTCGGCATCTATCGCCTGCAGGTGACGGCGAAGAACAAGACGTTGATGCGCTGGCTCAAGCATCGCGGCGGGGCGCAGCATCACCAGCGCTGGAAAGGCGCCGGCAAGCGCGAGCCCCTGCCTGCCGCCGCCGTGATCGGCGCCGATCCCGGCACCATCCTGGCGGCCGTGACGCCAGTCCCCGACACCTTGTCTGAGTATCAGTTCGCCGGCCTGCTGCGCGGCAAGAAGGTCGAACTGGTCGAATGCCGGACCGTACCCTTGAAGGTGCCGGCCGAAGCCGAGATCGTGCTGGAAGGCCATGTCAGCCTCGACGACTACGGCGACGAAGGCCCCTACGGCGACCACACCGGCTACTACAACAGCGTCGAGCGCTTCCCGGTGTTCACGCTGAGCGCCATCACCATGCGGCGTAATCCGATCTATCTCTCGACCTTCACCGGCCGGCCGCCGGACGAGCCGAGTGTGCTGG
>CADECW010000100.1:0-2017 GCA_902825855.1 uncultured Rhodospirillales bacterium
GGCTTGGCGATGGTATCGGGCTTGACGTCGATATCGCTCATCGGCCGTCTCCTGGGTTCCAGTCAACGCGCCATAGATTGGCCCATCTGTATTGCGTTGCAATAGCCCCGCGGGATACCCGAGGCGAGGAAATTGCCCACTGGCGCGACCGAACATTGAGACGCGATTTACAGGTCCAATCCGAAAGGAACAGCGAACGTGCGGTTCGCTAAACGGGTTCCTTGAGGAACCGGTCGACCAGCCGATCGGCCCGGCTGCGGTCGGTGAAGACGAGATGGCGCGCTAGGTTGCGCGGCGACGACGCGAGATAGAAGCGCTCGTACTGCTCGTTGCGGCTGGCGAGCGCGCTGCCGGCGAAGTCCCAGGCGAGGCGGAAGATGCGGATGCGCTCTTCGGCCGCCATGCCCTTGGCGCCGGGCAGGTACCGATCGATCAGCGGACGCAGGTCCTTGTCGGCCATCTGTTCGGCAGTCGGCGTGGCAAAGACATTGTGCGAGCCGATCAGGCGCAGGATCTCATTCACCCGCGGGAACCACAGCGGCAGGGTGCCCCGCAGGGCATGCAGCGGGGCAATTGCTGGCGTCCACAGGCCGCCCGGCCACTCGCGTGCCTCGGTCTCGGCAGCGACGATGGCGGAGCGGGTGAATTCCGAGTAGCTCCAGATCTCGCCGATCATGCGCATGGTCTCGGGATCGGCGGCGTTGATAGCTGCCGCCATGCGCAGCGCCAGGCCCCAGGCGAAATCGAGCTTCACCGAGGCGCGGATCGCGGTCTGGTGCTGGATATTGGCAGGCCAACTCGTCGTCATCACCGAGTTGTAGGCGGCGAGGTTGCAGTCGATGAACAGGCGGTCGCGCGGGATCTCGACGTCGTCGAAGATCACGAAGGCGTCCTGCTCGTCGAAGCGGCTCGACAAGGGATGGTCGAAGCGGTTGGACGACGCCGAGACGCTATCGCGGCACAGGAACTTCAGGCCAGGCGCGCTCATGGGGATGCAGAACGACAGCGCGAAGGCGTCGGCGCCGGCGGGCAGCGGCAGCGCGGGATAGACCGCAATCTCATCGGCGAACGGCGCCAGGGTCGCCAGGATGCGCGCGCCGCGCACGACGATGCCATGCTCGGTGTCGCCGACCTTGCGCAGGGCATAGGGATTGCCCGCCTGCGGCGCATCGCCCGCCGCCTTGTCGACGGTCGGCTGCACGATCGTGTGGGTGAGCGAGATGTCGGCCCTGCGCAGGAACTTCTGGTAGGCGACCAGACGCTCGGCGCCGGCTTCGTTGCCGTGATTGGCCCATTCGCCGCGATTGCCGGCGAAGCCGGCGTAAGTGACGTTCATGTAGTCGGGCGTCCGGCCCATCAGGCCGACCGAATATTCGGCGACGCGGCGCAACGCCTTGCTGCGGCCAAGAAGGTCGTCACGCGAGCGCGGGATCATGTGGCTGACCGCGATCGGCTCGCCGGTCTCGTCATCCGGCATCAGCAGGATGTCCGGATGCCGGTGGTGAAGATCGAAGACCTCGGCCAGCGCATGGGCGGCGCCGGCGAGCTTGGGATGATCGACGACGTCCTTGATGCGCTCGCCGTCGACCCATACCTCGCGCGGCCCGCGCAGGTCTTTCAGGAATTGCTCACCCGTTCTTGCCGGCATCGTCAGCCCTCGCGTCCGGGTTTATCGGATTTGCTCCCTATCCCACCGGCATCGTCTCGGCCAGGGGCGGCAGCTTCACAACCTTGGCATACCAGGCTTCGAGCTTGGGATGACCGGGACGCCAGGGTTCGTTGGCGTAGCGGAAGTCGAGATAGCCCAGCGCGCAGCCTATTGTGATCTCGCCGATGGTCCTGAGATCGCCGAGCGAGCCCGCTTCCTTCTCCAGTTCGGCGAGTGAGCGCTTCACCTTGCCCTGCTGCATCTCGATGTAGCTCTTGCGCCCGTCGTCCTGGGGCAGCGCGATCTCGCGACGACGCGGCTGCGTGGCGTCCAGAATGCCGTCGCCCAGCGCCTGCTGGGTGATCGCCT
>CADECW010000100.1:2117-24774 GCA_902825855.1 uncultured Rhodospirillales bacterium
CGCGGCTGCGTGGCGTCCAGAATGCCGTCGCCCAGCGCCTGCTGGGTGATCGCCTTCCAGCGCGCCGGCCCGGCAGCCGGGAACAGCTTGGGCGCGCTGCCGACGCTGTCGAGATACTCGCAGATCACCGGGCTGTCATAGAGCCGGGTGCCGTCATCGAGGATCAGCGTCGGCACCTTGGAGAGTGGATTGAATTCGAGCAGCGCGGGATCGGTGGTGCCGACCTTCCAGTGTTCGACCTGCTTGTCGATGCCGCGGGCGATAGCGCAGGCATTGACCTTGCGGACGTACGGGCTGGCAGGCGAATAGGCGAGCTTCATGGCTTTCCCCTCTTGAGATTCATCGGTTGGGCGCGCACGTTATCGCGCATCCTGGGAGTAGCGCCATGAGTTTTCAGACCGAGAAACTCGGCGGCCACATGGCTGCGGGGGTGAGCGGTATCGACCTCAATCAATTGCCCGATGCGGCGACGCAGGCTGCGCTGCGGGACGTTCTGCGCGACAATCTTGTGCTGTGCATCCGCGGCCAGAAGCTGGCGCCGCCGGCGTTTCGCGACGCAATGGCGCAGTTCGGCGCGCCGATGCTGCGAAAGCAGCTCGAGCGCACGCCGGAATGTGCCGAGGTCAACATCATATCCAGCGAGGATCGCGACACGCTGGGCGACGGCCGCAAGATCGTGAACGGAGCGAACTGGCATACCGACGACAGCTTCATGCGAGCGCCCTGCTCGCTCACCATGCTCTACGGCGTGGTCGTGCCATCGCGTGGCGGCGATACGCAGTTCACCAATATGTACGCCGCCTACGACGACCTGCCGGCCGAGACGCAGCGCCGCATCAATCCGCTGAAGGTGGTGCACAGGTACCATTCCAGCCGCAAGCTGACCTACGTCTCGACGCGGCCGGCCGAGGAGATGGCGGCGATGCCCGAGGCGACGCATCCGCTGGTACGGACGCATCCCGAGACGCATCGCCGGTCGCTTTATCTCAATCCCAACCGCATGGAATACGTCGTGGGACTCGACCGCGCGGACAGCGACCGGCTGCTCGACGAGTTGATCGCGCACGCCACGCAGATGAAATACCAGTATCGTCATGTCTGGCGGCAGGATGACATCGTCATCTGGGACAATCGCTGCACCATGCACAAGGCGAACGCTGACTATCCCGACGGCGAGCGGAGATTGATGCATCGAGTGATCGTGGCGGGGACCGAACCGGTCTGATCGAAACCCCTTATGCTTCCAGCAGCACGCAGTGCTCGGGCGAGAAGGACAACGTCACATCGGCGCCCTCGCTCAGCAGGTTGACCGGCGGGCGGCGCACGATCAGCGCGCCGATGGCGCTGTCGATGACGTATTGCACGAAGTCGCCATGGAACAGGCGCTGGCGCACCTTGCCCGGCACGTGGTTGTCGCCGGAACGTGGCTCGAGGTCGACATAGGCGGTGCGAACCGCGACCTCGCTTTCCTTGCCATGCGGCTTGTGGCCGGCCGTCACCTTCAGCGTGACGCCGCCGTCGGCTGCGAACTGTCCGTTGCCGAGAAACTTGCCCTTGATGAGGTTGGCCGAGCCCACGAAGTCGGCGACGAAGCGGCTGCGCGGCCTGTTGTAGATGTCCTCCGGCGTGCCGATCTGCTCGATGATGCCGACATTCATGACGATGACGCGGTCGGAAATAGCGAGCGCTTCCTCCTGGTCGTGGGTGACGTAGACCGAGGTGATGTCGAGGCGGCGCTGCAATTCGCGCAGCTCGACCCGCATCTCGGCCCGCAGCTTGGCGTCGAGGTTGCTGAGCGGCTCGTCGAACAGCACGACGGTCGGCGAGAAGGCGATGGCGCGGGCCAGCGCAACGCGCTGCTGCTGGCCGCCCGACAGCTTGGACGCGCCCCGGTCGGCAAGATGGCGCATCTGCACCAGGTCGAGCGCGCGCTCGACATTGGCCCTGATGTCGGCGGCGCCCTGCTTGCGCACGCGCAGGCCGTAGGCGACGTTGTCGAACACCGTCATGTGCGGCCACACGGCGTAAGACTGGAAGACCATGCTGACGCCGCGCTGCTCGGTCGGGATGTTGCGGCGAGCGTCGGCGTCGTACATCACTTGGCCGTCGATGCGGATGCTGCCGCCGACCGGCTGCTCGAGGCCGGCGATGGCCCGCAGCGTCGTGGTCTTGCCGCAGCCCGAAGGGCCGAGCAGTGTCACATGCTCCCCTCGCCCGACGGTGAAGCTGACGCCGTTCACGGCCGTCATGTCGCCATAGCGGATGACGAGGTCCTTCACCTCGATGCGCGTTTCGTTCACGAAAGTTCCTTGGTCACGCCGCGTGTCAACCGGAACAGGATGAGCAGCGCCACGATCACGGTGAAGGTTTGGATGAGGGCCATCGCCGCCGTAAGCTCGGTGCCGCTCGAGGCAAAGGCACTGACGATCGACGGCGCGATCACCTTGGCATTCGGCCCCATCAGGAACACCGAGACGCCGAGCTCACGTACGCAGGCCATGAAGATCAGCAGCCATGCCGCCAGGATGCCGGGCCTGAGCAGTGGCAGCGTGACGGTCCGCATCTGGTAGCCCCAGCCCGCGCCGCAGACGCGGGCGCACTCCTCGAGGCTCTTGTCGATCTGCAGCACGACGCCCGCCAACGTCCTGACACCGAGCGGCAGCATCACCGTGAAGTAGGCCAGCGCAAGCAGCCACAGCGTGCCGTAGATCGAGATCGGGATGTTGAGCCAGGCCCACAGGAGCGCCAGCCCGAAGACCAGGCGCGGCACGGCGCCCGGGAACATCGCGAGATACTCGATGGCGCCGCGTCCCCTGAGCTGCGAGCGGTAGATGATCCAGACCAGCACGGCCATGATCAGAACGCCGACGGTCGCGACGCCGAAACCCAGCATCAGGCTGTTGACCATGGCGGTGCGCACCGGCCCCAGCGACAGCGCCGTCTGGTAGTTGGCGAGCGTGAACTGCGCCTGGCTCAGGATCACGGTGGCAAAGCGCTGCAGCGACGTCAGCAGCAGGGCGCCGATGGGCAGGACCACCGCCAGAAACACGTAGAGCAGGCAGACCGCGAACAGGAACCAGGCGAGCTTGCCCATGTCCATCGGCCGCGGCCTGAACGCCTTGCCGGTGATCGTGGCGAAGCTCCCGCCGATGATCATGTAGCGGTAGAAGGTCAGCATGCCGAACATGACGACGAACAGCGCCAACCCCATGGCCGAGGCGCGGCCGTAGTCCGGCGGATAGGAAAGCGTCGAATCCCAGATCGCGGTAGTGATGACGTAGATGCGGGCAGGAATGCCGATCACCAGGGCGGCGGCGAACGAGCCCAGCATCTCGGCGAAAACAAACAGTGCAGCGCCCAGCACACCCGGCATCACCAGCGGCAGGGTGACGGTGAGCGTGGTGCGCAGCTTCGAGGCGCCCATGACACGCGCCGATTCCTCGAGCGCAGGGTCCATCGATTTCATCGAGGCCGAGATCATGACGAAGGCCACGGTGCCCTCGAACAGCGCCATCACCCAGGCGATTCCGAAGTGGGTGTAGATGTCGGCGATGTCGCCGCTGCCGCCAACCGCCTTCCACAACTGGTTCATGAAGCCGCTCTTGGGGCCGGCGATGATGGCCCAGGCGAGAGCGCCGACGAGCGGCGTCATGTAGTATGGCAGCTCCATCAGCCGCTCGAGCATGGCGCGCCCAGGCACGTTGGTGCGCGTCAGGATCCAGGCCAGCGTGAAGCCGATCATGATGGCCATGATGGTGGCCATCACCGCGATGATGAGCGTGTTCCAGAGGACGTTGATGTCCTCCTCGAAGATCGCGAAGTAGTTCTTGAGCCCGTACGCCTGGGGTGGGAACGCCATCGGATCGCCGACATTCAGCGATTCCTCGATGAGGAACACCATCGGCAGGATGACGAGGAAACCCACCACCAGCAGGATGGCGACCGTGACGATCGCCTGCCAGTTGCGGCGCGGGCGAAGGGCGTCCGCGGCTGAGAGCGTCAAGGCCGGCTCAGCGCCGGGCGCCGACGATGCGGTCCCACTCCTTGGCGAAGTCCGGACGGTCCTTCTCGAAGGCGTCCCAGTCTGCCGGGAACAGAAGCTTCATGTCCTTCAGCGCAACGCTGCCGCCAGGCGCCGGCACGTCCGGGCGCGGCGAATGCAGCAGCAACGCGTCGGCGAGGGCCTGCTGACCCACGGGGGCGAGGAACCAGTCCATGAACAGCTCGGCGGCGTTGGGATGCGGGCCGTCCTGGACGATGCCGTAGGTCTCCGAGACTGCCGGCACTCCAGTCTCGGGGAAGATGAAGGCGAGCGGCGCCCCCTTGGCCTTGAACTCGATGTAGCCCGAGTACTGCGCGCCCATGATGATCTTGTCCTGGCCGTCGACCAGGCGACCGTACTGCTGGACGTAGGAGTCGAAGGCGCGAGGCTTGTTCTCGGCGAACTTCTTGAAGTACTCGAGCCCCAGGATCGGCTTCAGCACGTACCATACGCCGTGCTGCAGGCCCGAGTTCGAGACCTTGACGTTGATGGCGTCCTTCCACTTCGGATCGAGCAGGTCCTCCCACTTCTTGGGCGCTTCGGCCGCGGACACGTTGTTGGGGTTGTAGGCGATGCCCGCCATGATGATCGAGCCCCAGGTCCAGAAGCCTTCGGGCTTGCTCTTGTACTCGGGCTTGAAGGCTTCCATTTGCGGCGAGATGTACTGGCGGAAGCCGCCGCGCCGCTGGAAGTCGAGGATCATGCCCATGTCGGAGATCTGGATGACGTCGACCAGGTATGACTTGGCCTGGCGTTCGGACAGCACCTTGGCGTAGAGCGCGCCCGCCTGCAGGCGCACATAGCTGGTCTTGATCTCGGGGAACATCTTGTTGAAGGCAGCCAGCAGCTTCACCTGGCCCTGTTCCGGGTCCGTCGAATAGAGCACGAAAGCGCCCTCGGCCTTCGCTTTCTCGACGTTGGCGCAGGTCTTGAAGCCGTCCATCTGGCGGGGATTGTCACAGAGCTTGGCCGTGGCAGCTTGAGCCTGTGCGTGCGCGGGCGACCAGGCGGCCGCCACTGCACCAAAGGCAATCGCGCTCAACGCCAGTCCGGCGGCGGCAAACTTCCTCATGCGTTTTCCTCCCATGCAACCAGGGTCGAGCGTAACGGCCGCTTGGAGGCGGTTCAATCGCCCTGTTCCGCAGTCGCAGCGGTCAGCCTGATGAAGGCGGCGAAGGCCAAGACCGAGTGACAGCTCCTTATTGGTCGCGACTCCGGAAGGGACTACATATCGAGGCCGTCCACGCCGTCATACCTTGGTTTCTGCAGGCCCAACCCGAGTGCAGGCGGTGCTGTCATCGGCGCGCCGCGGCCGGTGCCGGGACACCACTCGACCGGGCTCGCCACGCCACCAGGGCGACGGTTTCCACCACTTCCTCGCGTACATCGGCGAGCGCGGTTCGCATCTCCGCGACCATCGTCGACACTTTGTCGCCGAGGTGTGCCGGCGACGTGGATCCCATCGACAGTGCCCGGTGCACCAAGGTGTCAACGTCAATCGCGCGGCGTTCGACCACGCCGAAGCGCTCCAGACGAGCGAACGGTGAGTCAAGCAGGATCGCCTCGTTGCGGATCCAGTTGGGATCGTGGTCGTGCGGGCCTGTATTGGGCTCGTAGCGCTCGCGGATGCTGTTCCAGATCTTGTGCCAGGCGTTCGCCGGGATCGCCGGCGCGGTATCGTAGAAAAGCACCACCGCCCCCGGCGGTTCGATCATACGGTCGAGGCGCGTCAGCGTAGCCACGCGGTCCATCCAGTGGAAGGAGCGGCCCATGACGACGAGGTGGAAGCGGCCCAACACCGGATCGAGATCGTAGGAGCTACCTTCGAGAAAGCGGACGTTTGCTATCTGTCCGGCCAGCGCATTGGCCTCGGCCAGCATCTCGGGAGAGGGATCGATCGCGACCACCTCGCGTGCGAACGGCGCGAAACCGCGAGCGAGCGGAGCCGGGCCACAGCCGAGGTCGAGCACGCGATGCTGCGAGCCAAGGTCTGTGACCTGGGCTACACGGCGGATCAAGCCCGGTGCGTACGCTACCCTGCCCTTTTCGTAGTGCGTTGCAGCGGAGCGATAGCGCACCGGGTCGAAGGGAGCGTGGGTCATCGGCTGGGCCCGTTCTGGCGGCGCTACGCGCCGAGTGCGGCAGTAGCCGCACCATTGCCCGAGCCGATAGGCGTGCGCGTGACAAAAGTCAAAGCGCGTTCGGTAAAGCATCGCCAATCCTGGGTAGCCGCCGCCAGTTCCCGCAGTGTGTACGAGCCGGGAGGGAAGCCCGGCCCGCTCTGCATTGTCCGATTTCTTGACGAGTGGTATTAGTCGGGTAAGCGTTCACCGGCGAATCGCGTAGCATTGCCTGTCCTCAGAGAGGCAAGAAGATGCTCACCAGACTCCATAACAGAGCATCGGCTCTGGACGAGGCGTGTCTGCGGGTGCTCGGATATCCGCACGACCACGAAATCCAACAAGAACTGCTGAGCGCGCTCGAATGGGATGGCTTGCTGCATCCTGAGCACGCGCCGCATCGAATTCGCACCTTGCTGCAACAGGTTCGCGATCATTCTCATGAGCTTGCGGACCGCATCCGCTCAGGCCAGGGTGATCCGAAAAGCACGGCGCAGTTGATCGTCCACAGCATTCAAAGCCTACGCCAAAGTCTGGCTTCCCTGGTCAAGGTCATAGATCGCGCGCCTGAAGCAAGCCACCTGAGCGACAGGCGCGTCATCGGGATCCGCACCCCGGCCACCGAGATGGACAAGGAATTGAGCACGGCCGCCGAATCCTGGGAAAAACTGGCGCGCAGCGATCCTCTATGGGCTGTGCTCAGCGACGCGGACAAGCGGGCACGGCAGTGGAACGTCGAAGAGTTTTTCGAGACCGGCGAGGTACTGGTTGAGAGGGTATGTCAGCGAGCAGCATCGGCCGGGGTGCAACTGACCTTCGGATCAGCTGTCGATTTCGGTTGCGGCGTTGGCCGGCTCAGCCGTGCCCTGGCCCACCGCTTCACGACGGTGGTCGGCATAGACGTCTCGGAAACCATGATCGCCATCGCGCGCGACCTGCACAGGGAGAACGCCAACCTCAGCTTTCTCCTGAACAAGGCCGATAACCTTCACTCCTGCCCAAGTGCCTCTGCTGACTTCGTCTGCAGTCACATCACCCTCCAGCACCTGCGCCCCGCGCTTGCCAAGCGTTATATGCGCGAGTTTTTTCGCATCGTCCGGCCCGGACGGCACGTCTATTTCCAACTGCCCTCCCATCTCATCTTGCGTCCCGACGCCAGCGTGATGCCGCCCGAAGATTGCCGGGCAGAACTCGCGATAAGCTCCGACGTCGCCGGCCTCGGCCCGGGATCGGCCGGCCGGATCGTGGTGCAGGTACGCAATGCCGGGCTTGCGGCGTGGAACGCCCCGCTGTTCGTCGGCAACCATTGGCGTGATCAGCAAGGCAACGTAGTCCGGTATGACGACGGCCGTGCACTGCTGCCGCCGCTGGCACCAGCTGAAGCGGCCAACGTGGCCCTGACGATCGCGGCTCCGCCAGTAGCAGGAGTCTATCAACTGGAAGTCGATATCGTTCAGGAAGGCGTCCGGTGGTTTGCCGATGTCGGCAGCCCGACGGCAAAGGCCTGGGTCAAAGTCGCGAGTAACCTGCCGACGACCGATCGCCAGAGCTTGCCGCGGTCGATTGCCGACAATGTCGACTTGATTTATTCACCGGCGCCGCCATTCGAAATGCATGGCATCGATCTCGCAGAGGTCGAAGCCATCGCCACGGCCTGCGGCATGCGGCTGGTCCGTTGCGATCTCCACGCCACCGACTGGCTGTCGCACGAGTACATCTTCGAGAGGGTATCCTGACGAGCCGGCACGGGCTAGCCGCGGTCGCGGTTGGTTTGCCCAGAGGTACCTTGGCCAGCCCAGCCGAAGCCTTGATCCATAATCAATCGGCTGCGACTTCCCTTTCAGCTACCCGCTGGCCGTAGGCGCTGCAGTCCGTCACATAGCCGCTGTCGATGTCGCCAGCGAGTGCCGCTGCATCGCGTTCGCACGGATCGCCGTGCCCCCCGCCGCCGGGCGTGCCGAGCGAGATCGTGTCGCCCTTGTGCACGACATACTGCTTCTTCGGATCGGTCCTGGTGCCGTTGATACGCAGTTCACCGGGCGCGCCATCCCTGCCGCCTTCGACACCGAACGCGGGAAAGAGAGTCCGTTCGGCGAGAAACGACACTGCGATCGGCGTGTCGCTACGGCTTTCGATCAGGATCTCCTGGCCCAGCCCGCCGCGATGGCGGCCGGCGCCGCCCGAGTCGGGCCTGAGCTTCTTGTGATGGAAGCGCAGGGGCGCGATGTGCTCGCTGATCTCGATCGAGGTCGAGCTGACATTGGACGGCCAGCTGAGGCAGGTCACGCCGTCGCGCCGGGTGTTGCCGCCCATGCCGCCGTTGTAGAAGAACATGTTGGCGTAAGGCTTGCCACCTTCCCGCACGCCCGACTGGTTCATGCCCCACATCGGCGAACCGCAGGCCGCCATCACGCGCTCGGGCACGATCTGGCCGAGGCAGCCGAACACCAGCATCGGCACATAGTGGCCGATCAGCATGCGCGAGCCGCCCGGCGCCGGGAATTGCGGATTGACGATGCAGCCCTCGGGCGCCTTGAGCGTGATCGGTCGCCAGGCGCCCTCGTTGTTGGGCAGATTGGGGCTGGTGCAGACCTTCACCCCGTACATCGCCATGGCGTTGGTGTAGCAGAGCGCGCAGTTGATGGCGCGATCGACCTGACGGTCGGTGCCGGCGAAATCCATCGAGATCTCATCGCCCTTGATGGTCAGCTCCATCCTGAGGGTGATCGGCGTCTCCATCAGACCGTCGGTCTTGAGCTCGCTGCGGTAGGTGCCGTCGGGCAGCTCGCGGATCGCGGCCCGCATCGCCGTCTCGCAGCGTCCTTGTATTTCGCCCGCCAGGTCGGTCAGGTCGGCGAGTCCATAGCTTTCCATCAGGCTGCGCAGGCGGTCTTCCATGAGGTCGAGTGCTACGACCTGGGCCCACAGATCGCCCATCGTCTGGTCAGGCGTTCGCACGTTCTTGCGGATGATGGTGACGAGCGTCTCGTCGGTCTTGCCGGCGGCGATCATCTTCATCGGCGGGATCTGCAGCCCCTCCTCGAACACCTCGCGCGGCTCGGGACTTCTGATCTTCCCGCCGATATCAGGCGCATGCGCCGTCGTGGCGCTGAAGGCAACCAGCCGACCATCCAGGAAGATCGGTTTAGCGAGCGTGATGTCGGGCAGATGGCCGGTTCCCAGCCAGATGTCGTTCGTGATCAGGACGTCCCCCGGCGACAGCTGGTCGGTCGGGAAGAAGCGCAGGAAGTGCTTCACAGTCTCCGGCAGGGTGCCGATGAAGCTCGGGATGCTCTCCGAAGCCTGCACCAGCGACTGGCCGGCGGCATCGGTGATGACGCAGGAGAAGTCGTAGCTCTCGCGCACCAGGGTGGAGAAGCTGGTGCGCACCATGGCGGCCGCCGCCTCGTCGACCATGGAGATCAAACGGCGCCACAGGAGCTCCAGCTCGATCGGATCGAACGCCCTTGCACTGTTTGAATTGGCCATCAGCCGACCTCCGCCAGGATGGAACCGTCGTCCAGCAGGCGCGCTTTGCCGCCCGGGCCAACGATGAAGGTGCTCTCGTCCTCTTCGAACACGGCCGGACCGTCGACGGTGACGCCGGGCTGCAGCGCGTAACGATCCCACACCTGCGTCAGCAGCGTCTTGCCTGCGTCGGGGAAGAACACCGGCCGCGTGCCCTTGAGCGCCACGGCCGACGGATGACGCGGCAGTTCCAGTGCGCCACCGCTTCCCGGCATCGGCGCGCTGGCCGAGAGCCGCAAGGCGACGAACTGGATGGCGGCACCCGGCGGCGTACGAGCGAACAACGCCTTGTAGGCAGCTTCGAACGCCGTCTTGACGCCAGCCTCGGTCAGCCGCCCGGGCAGGACCACCGTGATCTCGCTGCCCTGCCCGATGTAGCGCATGTCGGCGAGGCGGCGGACTGAACGATGCCCGATGTCCGCGCCGGTGAGGCGCAGCACGTCGAACGATTCCTTCTCCAGGGCGTCGAACGTCCGCTCCACGGCAGCGAAATCCGCGCCGGCCAGCGCGACGTTGAAGCTCGCCACGCGATCGACACGCGCCGGCGCCATCAGCATTCCGATGGTGCTGCCAGCACCCGCTCCCGGCGGACAGACGACGCGATTGACGCCGAGCTTGCGCGCCACGTGCCAGGCATGCACCGGTCCCGCGCCGCCGGTCGCCAGCAGCGCGTACTCGGCCGGGATGCGCCCGCGCTCGGCGATGGCGACACGCGCAGCACCCGCCATGTTCTCGTTGACCACATCGTGCACGCCGAAGGCGGCACGGCCCAGTTCGACGCCCAGCGCTCCCGATAACCGCGTGAAGGCCGCGTCGGTGGCGACGCGATCGATCTTCATGGCGCCGCCCAGGAAGAAATCGGCGTTGAGATAGCCCAGTGTCAGGTCAGCGTCGGTCACGGTTGGCTCGGTGCCACCGCGGCCGTAGCAGGCCGGTCCCGGCTGCGCTCCGCTGCTCTCGGGCCCGACATTGAGCGTCCCGAGGTCGGATTTGCGCGCGATCGAGCCGCCGCCGGCGCCGATCTCGATCAGCTCGACGGTGGCGATCTGGATCGGCAGTCCCGAGCCGCGCAGGAAGCGCTTCTCGCGCGCGGCTTCGAAGCCGTAGGCGACCAGCGGTTCGCCGTCGTCGACGAGGGCGAGCTTGGCGGTCGTACCGCCCATGTCGAAGGCAAGCACGCGCTCGAGGCCGGCATTGCGGCCGAACCAGGCGCCGGCAAGCGCACCCGCCGCCGGGCCGCTTTCCAGCAGCTGCACCGGCGCTCGCTTGGCTTCGCTGACATGCGTCAGGCCGCCGTTGGACAGCATGAGGAAGAGCCCGCCGGGAATGCTCTCGCTGCGCAGCGCTTGCTCCAGGCGCTCGAGATAGACCTCGGCCAATGGCCGCACGTAGGCGTTGGTCACCGTCGTGCTGGCGCGCAGGTATTCGCGAATCTCGGGCGAGATGTCGGAGGAGAGCGAGATCGAGAGATTCTGGAAGCGCTCGGCAACGGCGGCGCCGATGGCACGCTCATGTGCCGGATTGGCGTAGGCGTGCAGAAAGCAAATGGCGAGGCTCTCGACACCTTGCTTCACCAGGTCGGCGACCTCGGCCAGCGCGGCGTCGACGTCGAGCGGTATCTCGACCGTGCCGTCCTGCGCCAGGCGCTCCTTGGCCTCGCGTCGCCACGGCCGCGCGACCAGCGGCTTGGGCATCTCGATGAAGAGATCGTAGAGCTCGTACTTGCGCTCGCGGCCGATCTCCAGCACGTCGCGGAAGCCCGCAGTCGTGAGCAGTCCGGTCTTTGCGCCCTTGCGCTCGATCAGCGCGTTGGTGAACAGCGTCGTCGCATGCACGACGCGGCCGACCTGCTCGGGCCGGGCGCCGGCCTTCGCCAGCACGCGGCGCGTGCCCAGAAGGGCGCCGCGCGCCGGATCGTCGGGCGTGGTGCTTTCCTTCCAGATGACGGCGCGGCCGTCGCGCGGATCGTGGATGACCAGATCGGTGAAGGTGCCCCCGATGTCGATGCCGAGGGAAAGCGGTGGGTTGTTCATTCCGCTTTGATATTGCCCTGCTTTACCACCTTCGCCCAGCGTTCGCGATCCTGCTTTATGTATGCCGCGAACGCCTCCGGCCCCTGCCCGAGCGCGACCAGGCCCTGCTTGTCGAGCGTTTCCTTGTTCGCGGGATCTGCAAACGCAGCGAGGAACAGCTTGGCGAGTGAATCCTTGATGTCGGCCGGCAGGCCTGCGGGCCCGACCAGGCCGAACCAGTTGTTGATGTCGAGCGCCGGAATGTCCTTGGTCAGCAACGGCAATTCCGGCGCAAGCGCCGTCGGCCGGCTGGCAGCGAGCGCCAGCACGCGCACCTTGCCGCCGCGCGCCATGCCCATGATCTCCGACACGTTGGCGAAGAACAGATCGACGTTGCCTGCCGCGACGTCGGCGATCGCCGGGGCGCCGCCGCGATAAGGCACGTGGGTCAGCTTCAGCCCGCCCGCTTCCGCCGCCAGAAACTCGGCGCCGAGCTGATTGGTCGATCCGAGTCCGGTCGAGGCGTAGGTCACCTTGCCGGGATTGGCTTTGGCGTAGGCCACAAGCTCGGGAATGGTCTTGAACGGCGCCTCCATGCGCACGATCAGGGCCATCGGCACGCCGACCAGGTTGCAGATCGGCGTCAGTTCCTTGTCGAGGTCGAGCGGGATCTGGGAACCGGGCACGACCGGCCCGACCGCGAGCTGGCCCATGATCCCGATACCGACCGTGTACCCGTCGGGCTTGGCCTCGCCGACCTGTTTCAGCGCAATGAAGCCACCGGCACCGGTCTTGTTGTCGACGACCACGGTGTAGCCGTGCTGCCGCGAGATCGTGTCGGCGGCGATCCGCGCTGCGATGTCGGCAGTTCCGCCCGGCGCATAGCCGACCAGTATCTTTATCGGCTGCTTCGGCACCCATTGTGCGCGCGCCGATGTAGCGGCCAGGACCAACGGAGCAGCCAGCAGAGTTCGTCTCAGCATGATGACACCCATCCCTCGGAAGAGACTCCAGCAAGCGTCGTGCCGGGTCAACGCGGAGTTCTTGTGATGCGGAACACTTGATGTAGTCTCCGCGCGCCATGCCAATTGCTCATCCCGCCGCCGACGTCTGGACGCTGCTCGCGGATATCGCCGATGAGACACCCGACGCGCCCGCCTTCATCCACGGCGAGCGGCGGCTGAGTTTCGCCGAATTGCTCGACTGCTCGGCGCGCGTCGCGCAAGGGCTTGCCGACCTCGGCGTCGGGCCGGGTGACCGCGTGGCGCTGTGGCTGCCAAACATTCCGGCCTATCCCTTCCTCTACTTCGCCTGCGCACGACTCGGTGCCATCGCCGTCGCCGTGAACACCCGCTATCGCGCGGTCGAGGTCGCCGACATCGTCGGTCGCTCGGGCGCCAAGGTGCTGGCCTGCGCGCCGGCCTTCCGCCGCATCGACTTCCTGTCGATCCTGGCCGGTATCGAGCCCGACGCACTCGACCGGCTGGCGGCGATCGTCACGATCGGTGAGACGCCGGAACCGATACCGCCGGCCATAGAGCATCGACGGCGCGTGCCGTTCGATCGGCTGCTGTCGCGCCCGCAGTTCGCCGGGAACCACGCGTCGGCCCGGGCACCCTGCAACATTTTCACCACTTCAGGCACGACCAGTTCGCCCAAGTTCGTGCTGCATCGCCAGGGCGCGATCGCGGGCCACGCCCAGCAAGTCGCACGCACCTTCGGTTTCACCGCACCCGAGACGCTGTCGCTCGCCATCCTGCCGCTGTGCGGCGTGTTCGGCTTCAACCAGACGCTGGCGACCCTCGCAGCCGGCAAGCCCAGCGTCCTGGTTGAATCCTACGAAATAGAGGAAATCGCGCGGCTGATCACACAGCACAAGCCGACCACGATGTTCGGCAGCGACGACATGTACCAGCGCCTGATGGACCTGATGCCGGGTCGCTGGCCTTTCCGCTCGATCAAGTGGGCAGGCTATGCGGCGTTCAATGCATCGCTCGAAGATCTGCCCGAGCGTGCTCAGCCGCGCGGCCTGCGGCTGGTCGGCCTCTACGGCATGAGCGAGGTCCAGGCGCTGTATTCCCGACAGCCGCTCAGATTGCCTGTCGTGAATCGCAAGGCGGGCGGCGGCATTCCAGTCTCGCCGCTCGCTCATGTGCGCGTGCGCGATCCGGAGACCGGCGAGCTTCTGGGGCCGGGTCAGCCCGGCATGCTGGAAATGGCCGGACCTTCGCTGATGGTCGGCTACTACGGCAACGAGCAGGCGACCGCAGCGGCGATGACGCCGGACGGCTACGTGCGAACCGGCGACCTCGGCCAGCTCGACGGCCGCGGCGGCTTCACCTATTTGAGCCGTATGGGCGACGTGCTGAGACTCTCCGGCTTCCTGGTCAATCCGCTGGAGATCGAGATGCACATCCAGAAAATGCCGGGCATCGCGGGCTGCCAGGCCGTCGCGGTGCCGCGACCCGAGGGTGTGCGGCCCGTTGCCTTCGTGATCCTGGAACCCGGCGCGGTGCTCGATGAGGCCGCCACGATCGCGCATTGCAAGCAAGGCCTCGCCAACTACAAGGTGCCGATGCGCATCTTCCCGGTCGATGACTTTCCCAAGACCCCCTCGCCCAATGGCTTCAAGATACAGCGCACAAAACTGCGCGAGATGGCCGAGGCTCTTCTTGGATCATAGTCCGGCAAGCCGATGCGACGGCAATTCTGGTCGTCGCAACACGTTCAAACGCCACTACGCTGTCGCTTTCCCCAAAGGAGCCACTTGATACCATCCCAGATCGCACTCGAAAGCACGTTCCAGATTATCGAGGTGAAAACTGTTGTGATTGCACCCGTCCAGAAAGCTATCGTCTGAGGATCCAGCGAGGGCAAATACCGTGCAATGCCAGTGCCGATCGGATCGAGGAAGCCCGGCAAGTAGAGTGCTGCAGCAACAACAAACATCAGACTTATCAGTGTGCTGACAGTTTGTCCGATTGCATACGATCGAACCTCGCGGTCATCCAGGACAATCGTCCTCAAACGCGGATTGTAGGTTCGATTGTGGTAGGTTCTGTAGGCCATCGAGATGATCCACAGACCGATGAAGCTCCACGTCGCTGCAGGCGGCGTATTGGCGATTCGCTGTTGCACTTCAGGCCAATACAACGCCAAGACGACCAAGCTTATGAGAATAAGGATGACGCTGGCATAGCTGAATACAGTTTGGCGCCTAACTATATACAGAGCGAGCGTAGATGGTTTCTTCGGCACCTCCCTGGGGTGCCGCTTCTTCTCAGCATCGTTTCTCTGCTTTTGTTTTGATTTACGTGTCGCCATGCATAAACCGATGCACCCGCCCCTGTAAGAGCATGAGCCCTAGAAGAGCTGCCTGCTCGCGATCGCAGCCCCCTGCGCCAGCGTCTCGAGCTTGGCCCAGGCGATGTCGCGATGGACGCGGCCGCCGAGGCCGCAGTCGGTCGAGGCGATGACGCGCTCGCGGCCGACCAGCCTGGCGAAGCGACCGATGCGCTCGGCGACGAGCTCGGGATGCTCGACGACGTTGGTGGCGTGGCTCACCACGCCGGGCAGGATCAGCTTGTCATCGGGCAGCTTGACGTCCTTCCACACCGCCCATTCGTGCTCGTGGCGCACGTTGCCGGCCTCGAAGGAATAAGCGCCGGCGGCGATGCTGAGCATCGGCTCGACGATCTCGCGCATGGGGATGTCCGTCGTGTGCGGGCCGTGCCAGCTGCCCCAGCAGAGATGGAAGCGGATGCGGTCCTGGGGCAGGCCGCGCAATGCTTGGTTCAATGCCTCGATCTTGGGCATGGTGAACTTGCGGTAGTCCGCGGCCGTCGGCTCCGGATTGATCTGGTCGAAGTTCTCGGCGATGGCCGGATCGTCGATCTGCAGCACCAGGCCCGCCTCGATGATCGCCTTGTACTCCTCGCGCATGGCGTCGGCGCAGGCGAAGACGAACTCATCGTCGCTCTTGTAGTGCTCGTTGCCGATGCGAGCGCAGCTCGCCGGGCCGATCGACGTCATGAAGCCTTCGCTGACATTGCTGGCGGCAAGCGCGGCCTTGAAATTGGCGATGTCGGCGGCGATCTGCTTGTGGCCGATATAGCTGATGGGCCCGACGCAAAACGGCCAATCGTGCGCACGCGGCCCGGTCGACACGCCAGAATCCGGATCGTTGTAGGCCGTGGCAAAGCGCTGGCGGTCGCGCCGGTCGGCGAAGCTGGACAGCACGGTGTTGCCCGGCGACGAACGATGCGCCGGCATGTCGTAGAGGCCGAGCCCCTTCACCTCGAGATTGGCCAGCCGCGAGAATGAATAGCTCCACCAGGCGCGATAGTTGACCTTGTGACCCATCGACTTGCCGTATTCGCCGTCGCCCGGAACCGTTATCCCGGCAGCCACCTGGCGACGCACGACATCGGCCACCGACTCCGTCAGCTTCTTCTGGAAAGCGGCTTCGTCGACGCTACCCGCTTCGCGTTTGGCGTTGGCCTCGATCAGGTCGTCGGGCCGCGGCAGGCTGCCGCCGTGGCTGGACTGGATCCGATCGCTGCTGTTCTTCATGTCTAGCGTCCCTTGAACCCGGCCGGCTTGCGCTTTTCGGCGAAGGCGCGCGCCGCTTCCTGGAAATCCTCGCTGAGATAAAGCTTCTCGGGCGCGCCCATGAACATGACCTCGCGGCTCAGCCGATCCATGTAGTGGCGCCGCATGCGGACCGTCGAGCGTACGCTGAGCGGTGGGTTCTTGAGCACCTGTCCGGCGAGGTCGCGCGCCACCTCGAGATACTTGCCCTTCGGCGCGACGCGATTGATCAGATTGGCCTTGTGGGCCTCCTCGGCGGTGAAGAAGCGGCCGGTGAGCGCCGCCTCCATGGTGAAGGCACCGCCGCCGCGATAGTGCATCAGCGCCCAGTACTTGCCGGCGCCGAGCCCGCGCGAGGTCTCGGTGATCTGGAACTGCGTGCCCTCCTCGGCCACGATCAGGTCGCACTCCAGCACGATGCCGACCGAGAGGCCCAGAACATAGCCGTGCGCGGCGGCGATCACGGGCTTCCAGTTCACCGCCTTGGTCAGGAGGTCGGCGGAGTGCGTGCCGCGCCCCTGCGGCCCGCCGAGCTTCAGGAACTCCTCCCGGCTGCGCAGTTGGCGCTGCTGCACGTCGGCGCCGGTCGAGAAGGCGCGGCCATTGCCGCACAGTATGGCGATATGAGCCTCGTCGTCGCCATCGAAGCGGTGCAGCGCGTCGCCCAGCAGGCCGACCAACTCGTCGGAGAAGGCGTTGAGCTTCTCGGGGCGATTCAGCGTCAGTGTGACGACCTGGCCGTCCCGCTCATATTCTACGAGTGCCATCGTTTCCCCCTTTGCGGTCGCTTATCTCGCGCCATGGTGCCATGCTCCGCGGCAAAATTGCGAGGAAACCATGCAAATCGTCCGCAGGGCGGCAACGGTCTTCTTGTCACTCGCGCTGCTGACCGCGCCTGCCCTGGCGCAGAAGAAGTACGATCCGGGCGCCAGCGACACCGAGATCAAGCTCGGCCAGACCATGCCCTACAGCGGACCTTTGTCAGGCTTCATCACGCTGGCCAAAGCCGAGATCGCATACTTCCAGATGATCAACGACAAGGGCGGCGTGAACGGGCGCAAGATCAACATGATCTCGCTCGACGACGGTTTCAGCCCGCCCAAGACAGTGGAGCAGACGCGTCGGCTGGTCGAGCAGGACCAGGTGCTGGCGATCTCGGGCTCGCTCGGCACCTCGACCAATGCGGCGGTGCAGAAATACCTCAATGCCAAGAAGGTGCCGCAGCTCTTCCTGGCGACCGGCGCCAGCCGCTGGAACGACCCGGAAAATTTCCCCTACACGATGACACTGACGCCGATCTATCAGGCCGAGGCCCGCATCTACGCCACCCACATGTTGAAGGAAGTCAGGGATCCCAAGGTCGCCGTGCTCTATCAGAACGACGACTTCGGCAAGGATTTCCTGAAGGGCTTCCGTGACAAGCTGGGAGACAAGGCCGGCGCAATCATCGTGCGCGAAGTGAGCTACGAGGTGACCGACGCCACGGTCGATTCGCAGATCATCGATCTCGCCTCGACCAGGGCCAACGTCTTCCTCAACATCACGACGCCCAAGTTCGCCGTCCAGGCGATCCGCAAGGCGCACGAACTCGGCTGGAAGCCGTTGCAGTATATCGACAATCCTGCTGCCTCGATCGGCATCGTCATGCGGCCTGCCGGAGTCGAAGCATCCAAGGGCATCGTCTCGGCGGCGTTCGTGAAGGACCCGACCGATCCCCAGTACAAAGACGATCCCGAGTTCCTCGAGTGGAGCGCATGGATGAAGAAGTACTATCCCGCCGGCAGCCTGGAGGATCCGCAGAACGTCGTGGGCTACATCCAGGCACAGGCCATGGTGCAGGTCCTGAAGCAGTGCGGCGACGACCTCACGCGCGAGCACGTGATGCGCCAGGCCGCCAACCTCAAGGACTTCCACCCGGCGATGCTGCTCAAGGGGATCAACATGACGACCGGGCCGGCCGACTATCAGCCAATGGAAGAGATGGCGCTGCAACGCTTCAATGGCGAGCGCTTCGAGGTGTTCGGCGAGCTTTTGAGTGCCCGTCAGTAAGTGAAACGGAGAACGGAGTTACCGCACATGGCCAAGCGCAGGAGCATCAACTATCCCGGGTTCAAGCACGAGAACCCGATCCCCAATGCGAGCCGCATCGGTAACATCCTGATGTCGAGCATCATCAGCGGCCGCGATCCGGCGACCAGCCAGATGCCGCCCGAGCTCGACGCGCAAGTCACCAACATCTTCAAGCAGATCAAGCTCTGCGTCGAAGCGGCGGGCGGCACGGTCGACGACATCATCAAGGTGAACTTCTGGATGAAGGACCCGGCGACCGGCCGCAAGGCGCTGAATGGCGAATGGTCGGCGATGTTCCCGGATCCGGAGTCGCGTCCGGCGCGGCACACGCTGGCACTGCCGCAGAATGCCGCTAACCACGTGACGTGCGACTTCACGGCGGTGATCGGGGGTTAGCGCAGGCCTATCGCAGTCGGTCGGGATGACGGGAAGACTGGTCAGCGACCCGGAATCCTGAGATCGACCACGCTCGAGCCGACGAAGGTCTGCGGCATCGACGGGCGCCGGATGCCCATGCGGCGTTCGAGATTCTCGACGCACGACCTGGTCTCGGCCGCGAGTTGCTGCCAGGTCGACGCGCTGTCGAACTGCTGCAGCAGGCACTGGTCGAAATAGGTGTACCGATCGCCGGCGCCGCAGCCGAAGCTCGCGCGGTCGGCTGCGGCCGCCGCCAGCACGATGCGGTTGGGCTGGCGCATGCCCGAGCTCAGGAACACGCCGCTGTGGCAGGCCGACACCACGACGACCGTGGGCCGCGCGCCGCAGCCGACATCGAGCGCATTGTCGAGTGTCGCCGGGCTCACCGTGCCGCGCGCCTGCTTCAGCACGAAGCCGCTTTCGTCGCCGTGGCTGGTGATGAAGGCAAGGCAGGCCTCGCCGCCGGCGGTGCGCAAGGCACTCGATACGTTCGCTGCCGTGGCGACGGGCAGCGAAGGATTGGCGCCCGGATCGGAAGTGAGTGCGCGGATGTCGCGGACGCCGCGCGCCACGAGCTTGGCGCGCATCGCCTCGACCCCGTTGTCGAACGCGGGGCTGTTGTCGTCGCCGGCGATCAGCACCACCCGCCAGCGGTCGGCCGGCACTACGCCACCGGCGACCATTGCCATCTGCTGGGAGGTTCGCGCGGTCGGCGGTGGCGCGGCCGCCTGCTCGGGCGTGCAGGCGGTTGCGAAAAGAAGACCGACCAGAAGTGCTTTCAGGCGCACCGACATCCTGACACCCGTCGAAAAGGTCACTGCGGCTTGGCGCCCACCGCGCGCAGGGCCATCTCGCCATAGAGCTTGGCCATCTGCTCCTCGGTAAGGACGCCACCGGGACCGTACCACATAGAGACGTGAGTGCATTGATCGAGCAATGCCATGGCCATCGCCTTGAGATCGCGACGGCCGTCGATCTGCGGTGGATCGAACACGCCCCGCTCGACACCCTGGCGCAGTATGGTGACCAGAATGTCTCGAATGGCGCGACGGCTACGACGGATGTCGGCGACGCGATCGGCGCCCAGCCAGCTGATCTCTCGGTTGGCGACCAGCGCCTCGACCCTGAGCCGACAATGGCGCAAGACATAGACCCTCACGAAGGCGGCAAGCTTGGCGCGCGGATCGTCGCCCGCCCCCGCCACGGCCTGCTGGCAGATACGCTCGAGCTCGCCCTGGGTGGAGGCGATGATGTCGTGCAGCAGCTCGTCCTTGGACTTGAAGTGGTTGTACAGCGCGCCCTGCGTCAGGCCGCAGGCCTTCATGATGTCGCGCACTGTCACCACCGGATAGCCGCGCTCCGCGAACTGGGTGAAAGCGGCGGCGCGGATCGCCTCGACCGGCGGCCGAGGATCGCGTTCGGCAACAGCAGCGGCGGCTGGCGGCTCGGCGACGCGCACAGGCTTGCGCTTGGTCATCGCCCGCCTCTGGCCATGCCGTCGACGATCTGCCAGGCGAGGTCGGCGGCCGGCCTCACCAGCTTGCCCGATTCCGCCGCGCGTACGTTCGACGCGGTGCCGTCGAGCGCGCGCGCATAGACGCCCTGGCGGATGCACGACACGCGGAAGAGATTGTAGGCCATGTAGAATTGCCAGAGCGCCGGATCAGGCAGCGGGCGCTTCGCCAGCTCGCAGTAGTAGACCACCATGTCCTGCTCGGACGGCAAGCCGAGGGCTGCGAGGTCATGCCCCTCGAGCCCGCCCCAGTCCTTGGGCGTGCGCCACAGCATGCAGAGATAGGCGAGCTCGGCCAGCGGATCGCCGAGCGTTGAGATTTCCCAGTCGATGACGCCGAGCACGCGGGGCTCGGTCGGATGGAAGACCATGTTGTCCAGGCGATAGTCGCCATGGACCAGAACGGTCTTGTCGTCAGCCGGCAGATGCGCCGGCAGCCAGTCGAGCAGACGGTCCATCGACTCGATCCTCTCGGTCTCGGACGCCTTGTACTGCTTGCCCCAGCGCGAGATCTGCCGCGCGACGTAGCTGCCCGGCCGGCCGAAGTCGGCCAGGCCCAGGGCGACGTAGTCGACGGCATGCAGCCGGGCCAAGACCTCGAACTTGGCACGATGGATCGCCGACCGGCCTTCCTTGGGCAATTCCGGCAGGAGCGGATCCCACAGCACCCGACCGTCGCAATACTCCATGACGTAGAAGGCCGTGCCGACCACGCTGTCGTCCTCGCAAAGGGCATAGGCCCTGGGCGTCGGCACGTTGGTCTTGTTGAGGGCCGAGATCACCCGGAACTCGCGGTCGACGGCATGGGCGGACGGTAGAAGCTTGCCGGGCGGCTTGCGCCGCAGCACGTAGCGCCGGCCCCCGCCGTCGGTCAGCCGGTAGGTCGGGTTGGACTGGCCGCCCTTGAACTGCTCGGCCTTCACCGGCGGCACGAAGCCCTCGACGTGGGACGCCATGAACCGGGCGAGCGACCGCTCGTCGAAACGGTGCTTCTCCTGCACCTCCATCGTGCCGACGTAGTCTGCCCCTTTTCGCGCCACCCGAAGCCCCTGAACGGTCATTCACTTTGGCCGGAGTTTGCTCGCCCCTCCCGGCGCATGCAACATCGACCATTGGCGGCCTTGTTGGCGGATCAGCTGCCGATCCCGTCGGTCAGTCATCAACCAGCCTAAACAACCCCGGTTGCCTGACGGGTGCGTCAGAGCGCGGGCGTGCCGTTGCGGCGCGCGGTGACCCGTCAGTGACCTGTTCCACATACTGATCACGCGGTGTCGCTGGCCCTCCTGCGCTCTTTGTCGCGCCCAGGGCAATGTGCTGCTCAGCGGCGCGCCAGTCGCGCGCTCGCCCACCTGTTTGAAGTGCACCGCGCGGCCATGGCAGTGTCCATAGCGCTGCGTATGAAATGACGCTTGGGCAAAGCGCGAGAATTGTGTTTATTTGGCGCTGCTGCACGGCCTTCAGGTTGGGCCCAAGAACACGTCCGTATTTCAAACAAGACTGTTGGGGAGGCATCGTTGATTCGATTCCTAAGTAAGGACTTACTGTCCGGGCTGATGTTCATCGCCTTCGGCATGGCGGCGCTGTACTTCGGCCAGAAGCTGGCGCTGGGGACGCCGGTCCGCATGGGACCAGGCTACGTGCCGCGCATGCTAGCCTTCATCCTGTTGAGCCTCGGCGCAGTCATCGTGCTGGCGACGCTCTACCGCACGGCCGATCGGGCGGAAAAGGAACGCTACTGGATTCCGGTGGCCGGCCTCTCGGTCGCCGTCTTCGCCTTCTCGCTCATCCCCTGGGGCCAGAACTTCATCGCCAACAATATCCTGGGACCCGCCAACCAGCAGGCGTTCAAGACCATGACCATCCCGTTCATGGTCTCGGCCATCCTGGTGATCGACGTCGTCATCCTGATGATCCTGGTTTCGATCTTCGGTCGACCGGGGGCGGAGGCAGAGGATCTGGTCGAGGCTCCGAAATGGAAGCCGATCACCATGGTGACGATCGGCATCGTTCTGTTCGCCCTGCTGTTCGAGCGCGCCGGGCTGCTGCCCTCGCTGATCGTGCTGGTCCTGATCGCGTCGCTGGGCGGCGAGGAGTTCAAGCTCACCGAGGTCATCGGCAACATGGTGGTGCTGGCGGTCCTCTGCACCGTGGTCTTCAAGGTCGGACTCGGAATGAACATCTACATCGTGCGCGGGATCTGGTGACATGGACCTTCTGCAAAATCTCGCGCTCGGCCTGAGCGTCGCCGTCTCCTTCCAGAACCTTCTTTACGCGTTGCTCGGCTGCATGCTCGGGACGCTGATCGGCGTGCTGCCGGGCATCGGCCCGGTGGCCACCATCGCCATGCTGCTGCCGATCACCTTCC
>CADECW010000101.1 GCA_902825855.1 uncultured Rhodospirillales bacterium
GCAGCTCGTACTTCTCCTTGATGCCGCGCAGGATCGAGATCGTGTCCTCGACCGTAGGCTCGGCGACGAACACAGGCTGGAAGCGGCGTGCCAGCGCCGCATCCTTCTCGATGTGCTTGCGATACTCGTCGAGCGTCGTGGCGCCAACGCAATGCAGCTCGCCGCGCGCCAGCGCGGGCTTCAGCATGTTGGAAGCGTCCATGGCGCCGTCGGCCTTGCCGGCGCCGATCAAGGTGTGCAGCTCGTCGATGAAGACGATGATGTCGCCCTCGGCCGACGCGATCTCGGCCAGTACGGCCTTCAGCCGCTCCTCGAACTCGCCGCGATATTTGGCGCCGGCGACCATCGCGCCGAGGTCGAGCGCCATCAGCTTCTTGCCCTTCAGGGCCTCGGGCACGTCGTCGTTGACGATGCGCAATGCCAGGCCCTCGGCGATGGCGGTCTTGCCGACGCCGGGCTCGCCGATCAGCACAGGATTGTTCTTGGTGCGCCGGCTCAGCACCTGAATGGTGCGCCGGATCTCCTCGTCGCGGCCGATCACCGGGTCGAGCTTGCCCTCGCGCGCCACCTGGGTGAGGTCGCGGGCGTATTTCTTCAGCGCGTCGTAGCTGCTCTCGGCCGATGCCGAATCGGCGGTGCGGCCCTTGCGCAGGTCCTGGATCGCCTTCTCGAGCGCCTGCGGCTTGACGCTGCCCTTGGCCAGCGCGTCGGCTGCATCGGTCCCCTTGGCCAACGTCAGCGCAATGAGCATGCGCTCCACGGTGACGAACGAATCACCCGCCTTCTCGGCGATGGCTTCGGCCTGGTCGAAGAGGCGTGCCGTCTCGGGCGCCATGTAGATCTGGCCTGCGCCCTGGCCTTCGACCTTGGGCTGCTTGGCGAGATTGGCCTCGACGGCGCGATGGACGGCGCGGGAATCACCGCCTGCGGACGAAATCAGGTTGGCAGCGAGGCCTTCCGGATCATCGAGCAGGACTTTCAGAAGATGGTCGGGAACGAGCCGCTGGTGGCCTTCGCGCAGAGCCAGCATCTGGGCACTCTGCAGGAAACCGCGCATACGCTCGGTGTACTTCTCTTGATTCATTTCACTACCCTTTCATTCGCGCCCCCTATGATCGGCGGGCGAAAGAGCGGACCCTCTAAAGAGGCATCCTGCAGCCGATATGGGGAGGGATCGGGACCTTGCAAGACCAGTCCAAGGGTACGGCTTTTCTCGATCAAGATGCCGGGCTATCAGGTCGGCCAACAGGAAACAGATCAAGGAAACAGGGAGAGTTTGATGTCTGGTGGTCATGGCCATGTCGACAGCTCGAACAAGAAGATCGCCCTCCTGGTGGCCGTCCTGGCCGCCTCGCTGGCGATCTCGGAAATGGGCGGCAAGAGCTCGCAGACCAACGCGCTGACGAGCCAGGTGGAAGCCTCCAACCTCTGGAATTTTTTCCAGGCCAAGACGATTCGCCAGACGATCGTGCGCACGGCCGCCGACGAGGCCGAGGCGATGTTCAAGGACAGTCCGCAGAACATTCCGCCGGCAATGAGCCCCAGAGCGAACGGTGGCGGCAGACCGCGCAGCGCTACGAGACCGAGCCGGAGACGGGCGAGGGCCGCAAGGAACTGATAGCCCGCGCCAAGGCCAAGGAAGAGCATCGCGACAAGTCGCTGGCGGCCTACCATATGTTCGAATACGCCTCGGCGGCCTTCCAGCTGGCGATCGTGTTGGCCGGCGCCGCGGCGCTGACGTCAGTCGTCTGGCTGACGCTCGTTTCATGCGGCCTGGGCGTGTTGGGAGTGGGCTTCACGGTCCTGGCGTTCGTCGCGCCGAATCTACTCCACCTGCCGTGACGCGATGGCCCGTGACGAGATGGTCGTGACGCGACGGCGGAGACCTCATGCAGAAACGCCCGGCAATTCAGCTGCCGGGCGCTTTCGCACAGAACCTTGGAAGAGGCGTCGTCTTAACCGCCGCGACGTCCAGTAGCCGGCGTAAACTCCGGCACTTCCGGCTGCTCGTCAGCTGCAGGATCGTTCCCCGCCGGTGCATTGCGGCCGTTCTGCAGGAAGGCGACACCGCCGAGACCGGGCTCGTCGCCCTGCTCTTCCCGGCCGCTGCCTCGCCGATCGTCGCGCTCGCCCTGACCGTGTCCGTTGCCATTGGGCTGATTCGGCTGGCCGCCCTGGCCCTGCTGCTGCGGAGCTTGGCCTTCCTCGCCGCTGCCGTCGCCCCAGCCTTGGTTGTTGCGCTGGCCGAAGCCGCCGGAGGCCTGGATCATGCGGAAGTAGTGGTCGGCATACTGCCAATAGGCCTCGGCCATGATGCGGTCGCCCGACGCTGCCGCCTCGCGCGCCAGTGCCTGGTACTTGTCGAACACCTGATGGGCGTTGCCGCGCACGCGGACGTCTGGCCCGCTCGAATCGAAGATCTGGTTTCGGTTGGGCGGACGGTTGGGGTTGTGATGCTGTTTGTGATGGTGGCCACCGCCACCGCCGCCACCATTGCGACCGCCGCGCGACCGCTGACGATTGTTTGGTCTCATTACCTAAGGCCAGTTACATGCCGGACGGGTGTTGTTCTTTGCTAACCCTCTGCCCTTCCTGGGCGCCGTCAGGCCGATTTTCAGAGGGATAATTTGCCCGTGCCGTTGATAGTTTGCCACCAACTGGCCCAGGCCAAGCCCCCCAAGGGGCTGAGATGAACGTAGTCTCATTCCGATTAGTTGCCAACCTTTAAATACTTCAATGAGACCACCCGGTCGATGCCTCCGAGGTCCTTCCAGGGGGCTTCCGGAACAAATCCTGTGGATTGAAAAATCCTATAGATTTCAGAGGCTTGACCTTCACCTCCCTCGAGGAGTAGCCGGCCGCCCGGGACTACCAGACGGCGGGCTTCGGCGGCGATGGCACGATAGGCCGCAAGGCCGTCGGGTCCGCCATCGAGCGCGAGCTTCGGTTCGAAACGGCTTACTTCCGGCATCAGCCCTGGAACCGCTTCCGCTTCGATGTAGGGCGGATTGCTGACCAGCAGATCGAATGCGCCGCCGAGGCGATCGGCCCAGCCGGGCTGGAGCCAGTCGCCCGACACGAGTTCGGTGCGCCCGGCAACCCCCAGAGACGCGGCATTGTCCCTGGCGATCGCAAGTGCAGGCTCGGATGCTTCCAGGCCGACGCCGCGGGCGGCGGGAAACTCGCGCAGCAACGTCAACAGCAGGCAGCCGGAGCCGAGGCCAAGATCGAGGATGCGCCACGGCCGATCGCGATCGGCCAGCAGCGCCACCGCCGCCTCGATCACGGTCTCGCTGTCGGGCCGCGGCACCAGCACCGCCGGCGAAACCTTGAACGGCAAGCCCCAGAACTCACGCTCACCCAGGATGTAGGCCATGGGTTCGCGCTGAACGCGTCGTGCCGTCAGCGCGCGGAGCGCGACAGCGACGGCGGCCGGTGCGGGTTCGTTGCCGCGCGCGATCAACTGCTCGACGGACAGGTCGGCCGCACGAGCCAGCAGCAGACGAGCTTCGAAACGGACGTTGTCGAGCCCTGCGGCCGACAGCGCCGCCGCCGCATCGCGCAGCAGGCCATCGTAGGTCGCCCCGGAGCCGGTGGTCGAACCGCCGGTCAGGCCGCGAGCTCCGCCAGCCGGCCCGCTTCGTCGTCGGCGATCAGCGCGTCGATGATCTCGTCGAGCGCGCGCCCCTCCATCACCTCGTCGAGCTTGTAGAGCGTGAGGTTGATGCGATGGTCGGACACGCGCCCTTGCGGGAAGTTGTAGGTGCGAATGCGTTCGCTGCGATCGCCGCTGCCCACCTGGCCCTTGCGGTCGGCGGCGCGGGCATCATCGCGACGCTGGCGCTCGGCGTCGTAGAGGCGGGCTCGAAGGATCTTCATGGCCTTGGCGCGGTTCTTGTGCTGGCTCTTCTCGTCCTGCTGGCTGACCACGACGCCGGTCGGCAGATGGGTGATGCGGACGGCTGAATCGGTGGTGTTGACCGACTGGCCACCCGGTCCGGACGAGCGAAATACATCGATGCGCAGGTCCTTCTCGTCGATCTTGACGTCGAATTCCTCGGCCTCGGGCAGCACCGCCACGGTCGCCGCCGAGGTGTGGATGCGGCCCTGGGCCTCGGTGGCCGGCACGCGCTGCACCCGGTGGACGCCCGATTCGAACTTGAGCCTGGCGAACACGCCGCGACCCGAGACGGTGGCGATCGCCTCCTTGTAACCGCCGATGCCGGTGTCGGAAAGTTCCATGACCTCGAAGCGCCAGCCATGCTCGGCGGCATAACGCTGGTACATGCGGAAAAGATCGGCAGCGAAAAGCGCCGCCTCGTCTCCCCCGGTGCCGGCGCGGATTTCCAGGATGGCGTTCTTCTCGTCGGCCGCATCCTTGGGCAGCAGCATGCGCTTCACGGAGCGCTCGAGCTCGGGCAGGCGCTTCTTGATCGCCGCCGCCTCTTCCTCGGCCATGGCCTTCATGTCGGGATCTACGGCCAGAGCCTCGGCGTCCTCGAGCTCCTGCTCGGCCTTGCGCCACTCGCCGATCGCCTCGACCAGCGGACCGAGATCGGAATACTCCTTCGAGGCCGCGACGAACTTCTGCGAATCGAGGCTGCCGCCCGACAGGCTTGCCTGGAGCTCGGCGTAGCGGGCGGCGATCTGGTCGAGTTTCTGCAGCAGCGACACGTTTCAGCCTCAGGCCTTCAGCACCCCTGCCAGGGCATCCAGCGCCACTTCGCGCTGCTCGCCGCTGTCGAGGTCTTTCAGCTGCGCAACACCCTTGGCCAGTTCATCGTCGCCGATGATCACGACAGCGCGGGCATTGAGCCTGTTGGCGCGCTGCATACGCCGTTTCATGTTGCCGCGATAGTCCTGCTCGACGGCGATGCCCTGGCGACGAAGCGTCCGGGCAATCCCGAGCGCTTGGGCGTCGGCGGCAGCACCGAGCGGCGCCATCACGACCGGCCGCGGCGGCGGCGCCGGGTCGTTGCACAGCATCATCAGGCGCTCGATGCCGCCGGCCCAGCCGATGCCGGCCGTCGACGGACCGCCGAGCTCGGCGATCAGGCCATCGTAGCGGCCGCCGCCCAGCACCGTGCCCTGGGCCCCGATGTGGCTGGTCACGAACTCGAAAGCGGTATGGGTGTAGTAGTCGAGACCGCGGACCAGTGCCGGATCGATCTCGAAACCAATGCCGGCGGCCGTAAGGCCGTCCTGCACGGTAGAGAAGAAATCCCGGCTCGCCTGATTCAGGAAGTCGGCGAAGGACGGTGCGTCGGCGTTGATCGCTTTGTCGCCTTCGTCCTTGCTGTCGAGGATGCGCAGCGGGTTGCGTTGCAGGCGGCTCTTCGAATCCTCTGACAGCCTGTCGAGATGGGCCGAATAGTAATCGACCAGCACCTTGCGGTAGACCTGCCGGCTCTCCGGATCGCCCAACGAATTGAGCTTCAGAATGCAACGGTCGAGGATGCCGAGGCGATCGAGGATGTCGGCCGCTACAGAGATCACCTCGATGTCGGCGCCCGGCTCGGGCGCGCCCAGCACTTCCAGGTCGATCTGATGGAACTGGCGCTGGCGGCCCTTCTGCGGCCGCTCGTAACGGAACATCGGCCCGGCGGCGAAAATCTTGAGCGGCAGTTGCTGGGCAAGCTCGCCGTTGGAGACGAAGGCGCGGCAGATACCGGCGGTATATTCCGGCCGCAAGGTCAGCGATTCGTTGCCGCGGTCGGTAAAGGTGTACATCTCCTTGGAGACGACGTCGGTCGTCTCGCCGATGCCGCGGGCGAACAACTCGGTGAACTCGAAGATCGGCGTCGCCATCTCGCGATAGCCATAGAGGCGGGCGACGTCGCGCGCGCTGTCGACGACGTGGGCAAAGCGCCGGTACTCGTCGGGAAGGATGTCGTGCGTGCCGCGCACGGGCTGCATCTTGCTCACGGGATATCCGCTCGGATTGGTCGTCGAAGAAGAAAGCGTCGAAAGCGCTACTCGGCGGCGACGCGGTGTCGCTCGGCTTCCGCGGCCTTTGCGGCCTCGATCTCGGTCGCCTTCTTCTCGATCATGGCGGCGAGATGCTCGACGATGTCGGCGTCCTTCAGGCGATGGTGCGGAACGCCCGCGACGTAGACCTGGTGCGTGCCGTTGCCACCGCCGGTGAAGCCGATATCGGTCTCGCGCGCCTCGCCCGGGCCGTTGACCACGCAGCCGATCACCGACACCGTCATCGGCGTGGTGATGTGGGCGATGCGCTTCTCCAGCGCCTCGACGGTACGGATGACGTCGTACTGCTGGCGGGCGCAGGACGGGCAGGAGATGATGTTGACGCCGCGGTGACGCAGGTTCAGTGCCTTAAGGAGCTCGAAGCCGACCCGCACCTCTTCCTCGGGCTCGGCCGACAGCGAGACGCGCAGCGTGTCGCCGATGCCCGCCCACAGGAGCGAGCCGAGGCCGATCGAGGACTTCACGGTGCCGGTGCGCAGGCCGCCTGCCTCGGTGACGCCGATGTGCAGCGGATAGTCGCAGGCATCGGCGAGCTGTTGATAGGCCGCGACTGCAAGGAAGACATCGGACGCCTTCACGCTGATCTTGAACTCGTGGAAGTCATGGTCCTGCAGGATACGGGCATGGTCGAGGGCGCTTTCGACCATGGCTTCCGGACATGGCTCGCCGTACTTCTCCAGCAGGTCCTTCTCGAGCGAGCCGGCGTTGACGCCGATGCGCATGGAACAGCCATGGTCGCGGGCCGCCTTGACGACCTCGCGCACCCGCTCGGCACTGCCGATATTGCCAGGATTGATGCGCAGGCAGGCCGCACCTGCATCGGCGGCCTCGATGGCGCGCTTATAATGAAAATGGATGTCGGCGACGATCGGCACCTTGGCGGCCTTCACGATCGCCGGCAGCGCCGCCGTCGATTCCTCGTCCGGGCAGGACACCCGTATGATGTCGACGCCCGCCTCCTCGCAGCGGCGGATCTGGTCGATGGTCGCCCCGGCATCGGCGGTCAGCGTGTTGGTCATGGTCTGGACCGTGATCGGCGAGTCGCCGCCGACCGGAACGGAACCGACCATGATGCGCCGCGATTTGCGACGCACGACGTCGCGATAGGGCCTGATGCTCATGGCGCAAATGTAATCGCGCCGGCCGGGCTTATCCAGCCGACACCTGAGACGGATATATGACGCTAGCGGGCGTCTACGATGCGATAGGCGATACCGGCCGGGACTACGTAGCTTTCGCCGGCCCGCACATAGGTCTGCGCCAGAACGTCGCCGTTGGGCGCGCGCAACTCGATCCAGCTGTTGCCGCGCACCCGGACGGTGGTGTCGGCGCGAACCGGTGCGATGGCGGGCTCGGCCGCCGGCGGACGTGCGGCTTCCTCGACAGCTGGCGCCGCGGCCTGTTGCGCCGCTTGCGGCTGCTGCTGGGTGGCAACGCGCGGCTGCTCGGCACCTGCCGGCGGCTGGGCGGCCTGTGCCTGGCCCGGGCCGGGAAGGTTCAGCGTCACCGGCGGCGGCGGTGGCGGCGGAACGGCGGCGACGACGGGCGGCGCCAGGGGCGTCCCCTGCGGCGGCAGCGGCGGCGGAGTGGCTCCCTCACGACGTGCCGGCCAGGTTTCAGCGGGAAGGTTACCCGACGCGGGACGCGCTTCCTGGGTAGACCGCGTCGGCGACGTCACCGGGGCCGGCGCGCTGGTTGTCGCGGCAGGCGGATGAACTTCGGTCGCTGGAGCGGGATTGGGGCTCGACGCGAGCAGGCGATCCGGCACCGGCGGTACCTTCTCGGCCACCACCGACTGCTCGCGCGGCAGATAGTGCCAGGCGGCATAACCCATGCCCACGACCAGCAGCACGGTCAGGACGGCGAGCCCAATCGGCGCTCTCTTTTCAACGATAGGGAAATCAGCAGGCAGCGCGACAGGACGCTTGATCGGAACAGGACCGGACAGGTGATAGGCCGTCATCACCTTTTCGGGGTCGAGACCGACATGCGCGGCATAGGCGCGCAAGAACGCCGGAACGTAGGCAGCACCCGGCAACTTGTCGAAGCAACCCTCTTCGATTGCTTCGAGATTCGCGCGACGGATCTTCAGGCTCTTCTCGACCGCTGCGAGGTCGAGGCCCCGCGCCTCACGCTGATCGCGCAGCAGGCGGCCTACTGCACGACCCGGCGAGGCTTCGCGTTCGAGCGCACGCCAATCGACCTGATCCGGCATGATGTCCCCTGCTTGTCCCCTCTCGGGCGGACTCTTACCAGAGGCCTTCTGACAGTTGGAGTCTTATCGTCAAATTTCGATCGCATGATCGGCGGCAAAAAGCCGTAGCGTCTCACGCATCGGTCTGTCGGGTTGCGAAAGCGCAGCGTTCATGAAACCAGTCGCCTCATTGAGGTCGAGCGAACGGATCATGGCCTTGACCGGACCAATTGCACCCGGCGACATCGACAGCGTGCGCACACCGATGGCCAGCAGCGCCAAAGCCTCGACCGGGCGCCCCGCCATCTCGCCGCAGACCGACAATTCGACGCCGGCCGGGCGAACTTTTTCCACCACAAAATGTAGCAGTCGCAGCAACGGCGGCGACAAGCTGTCGTAGCGCCCGGCCAACCGAGTGTTGCCACGGTCCGCAGCGTAGAGGAACTGCAGAAGATCGTTCGTTCCCACCGATATGAAGTCGACGTGCGGCAACAGGCTGTCGAGCTGCCATGCGAGCGCCGGCACTTCGAACATAACGCCAACGCGCAGGCGTTCGGGGACGGGCTGGCCACGCCGCCTGGTGCGTTCGAGTTCGAGATCGAGCAGGCCACGCGCGCTCAAGAGTTCACTCACCTCTGCGATCATCGGGAACATCACCGACAACGGCCGCCCGTTGGCGCCTTGTATCAAGGCGCGCAACTGGCGGCGCAGCATCGCCGGCCGATCGAGACCGATGCGGATGGCACGCCATCCCATGGCCGGATTGTCGTCGCCGAAGGCACCTACATAAGGCAGTACCTTGTCGCCACCGACATCAAGCGTGCGAAAAGTTACCGGCCGGCCGTCGGCGACATCGAGCACGCGGCTGTAAAGCCAGGTCTGTGCATCGACGTCGGGGAATTCCGAACGCACCATGAACGGGATCTCGGTGCGATACAGGCCGACGCCGTCGGCTCCCGTCTCGTCGAGATGCTGCATGTCGATCAATAAACCGGCGTTCATGTGCAGAGAGATGCGCGCCTGGTCGCGCGTCGCCGACGGCATGTCGCGCAGCGCCATGTATTTGCGCCGCCGCTCGTGGCGCGCCTCGATCGCGGCAAAGATGGTCTGCAGGATATCGTCGGCTGGCCGCACCAGCACCTGGGCATTGTCGCCGTCGACGACGATGGAATCGCCAGGCTCAACTCTGGCGAGCACGTCGGGCGCGCGGCCGACGACGGGAATATCGAGGGCACGCGCCACGATGGCGACGTGGCTCAGCGCCGAGCCTTCCTCGAGCACCAGGCCACGCAGCCGCGTGCGATCGTAGTCGAGCAGTTCGGCCGGACCCATGTCGCGGGCGATTATGATCATGTCATCGGGCAGCGACGCCGGATCGGCAACAGCCCGGCCGGCCAGGCGCAGCAGCACGCGGTTGGTGAGATCCTGCAGGTCGCTCAGCCGCTCGCGGATATAGGGATCGGTCGACTGGCCGAGCCGTGCGCGCACGTCGTTGAAGGCGCGCTGCACGCCCGCTTCCGCCGTGAGGCCCGAGCCGACTGCCTCGCGCACGCGCTCGATCCAGCCACGGTCATCGACGAACATGCGAAAGGTTTCGAGGATCTCGCGTTGCTCGCCCGATTGCATGTCGTGCGCCTCGAGCATGCGATCGACGTCCTCGCGCACGCCATGGGCGGCTTCCTCGAAACGCTTCAGCTCCTGGCCGGTGTCCTCGGCGACGACCCTCTGGATCGAGATGCGCGGCTCGTGCAGCACGGCGCGCCCGATCGCCACGCCCGGCGTCAGCTGCACGCCATCGACGCGCAGCGGCAGCAGGCCGAGACCGTCGACCTGCTGCACCTCGTTGGGGCTGACGAAGTGACCGGCCGCGATCAGCTCCGCCAACACCATGGCGATGGTCTGCAGCGTCTCGATCTCTTCTTCGTCGTAGTGGCGACGCGTGCGGTTCTGAACCACCAGCACGCCGAGCACGCGGCCCGCGCGCACGATCGGCACGCCGGCCAGCGAATGGTAAATCTCCTCGCCCGTCTCCGGCCGGTAGGCGTATTGCGGATGACCCTGGGCGTCGGCCAGCGACAGCGGCCGGTTATGGGCGGCGATGTCGCCGACCAGGCCCTCGCCGACCCGCAGGCGGGTGCGGTGCACGGCCGAGGGATTTAGGCCCTGGGTGGCGAACAATTCCAGCACCTCACCGGCCCGCAGCAGATAGATCGAGCAGACCTCGGCGACCATCTCGTTGGCGACCAGGCGCACGACCTCGCCGAGCGGGTCCTCGATGGACTCGGCACGCGCCATCGTGTCCCGGAGCCGCTTTAGGAGCATTCGCGGTCCGGCCGGAGGAGTCGTTCTCTCCATGGTCAGACCGCTAGATGCTTGAGTCGAATGACAACGAAGCTACGGTCGGTAATGCACGCACAAACGTGCCAAACCGCCGCTCGGCGGGCATTTCGGCAGGTCATATGAGCGTGATGGGCGCGCATGGCGTGCTTATAGCAAGACCTGCGCCGAACTGCCTACCCAGCTTGTTCGCATAAGCAGCAGAGAAACTTATGCGAAAGCACTGCCTGCAGTGCGGTCACTGCCCTCAGGCGGCGTCGAGCTCATAGGCTGTGTGCAGGGCGCGGACCGCGAGCTCGGTATACTCGGCGGCCACCAGGACGCTGATCTTGATCTCGGAGGTCGAGATCACCTGGATGTTTATCCCCTTGGCGGCAAGGGTCTCGAACATCTTGAGCGCCACGCCGGCGTGGCTGCGCATGCCGACCCCGATCACCGAGATCTTGGCGACGTTGGTGTCGGACTGCACCTCGGTGAACTTGAGCTCCGTCTTGGCCTTCTGCAAGCGCTCGACGGCGCGGGGGAGGTCGGCACGCGGCACGGTGAAGGTGATGTCGGTCGAGCTGCCGTCAAGCGACACGTTCTGCACGATCATGTCGACATTGACGTTGGCCTCGGCCAGCGGACCGAAGATCGCCGCGGCGACGCCCGGCCGGTCGGCCACGCGGGTCACCGTGATCTTGGCCTCGTCCTTGGCGAAGGCAATGCCGCTCACGACGGATTTCTCGATTCCCTGGGCCATGATCTCTTCCTCGTCCACAACCATCGTACCGGGCAGATCGCTGCCCAGGGCCGCGTCGAACGACGACAGAACCTGCACGCGCACGTGATGGTTCATCGCCAGCTCGACCGAACGCGTCTGCAGGACCTTGGAGCCTTGAGACGCCATCTCGAGCATCTCTTCGTAAGTCACCTGGTCGATCTTACGCGCCTTCTCGACGATCCGCGGATCGGTCGTGTAGACGCCGTCGACGTCGGTATAGATGTCGCAGCGATCGGCCTTGAGCGCCGCCGCCAGCGCGACCGCCGAGGTGTCCGAGCCGCCGCGCCCCAGCGTCGTGAGGCGGCCTTCCGGCGAGACGCCCTGGAAGCCCGGCACGATCGGCACCTCGCCGGTCGCCATCGCCTTCGCCATGTCGGCCGTCTCGATGTCGACGATGCGCGCCTTGGCATGAGCGCCGTCGGTACGTATCGGGATCTGCCAGGAAGCCCACGAGCGCGACTTCACGTCCATCTGCTGCAGCGCCATGGCAAGGAGACCGATCGTCACCTGCTCACCGGTCGCCACCACGACGTCGTACTCGCGCGCATCGTGCAGCGGGGCGATCTCGTTGACCCATTTGACCAGCTGGTTGGTGGCGCCGGACATGGCCGAAACCACGACCGCGACCTCGTTGCCGCGCTCGACCTCGGCTTTGACCTTGCTGGCGACGTTCTTGATGCGATCTGTGTCGCCAACCGAAGTACCGCCGAATTTGAGAACGATGCGCGCCATGGACCTGCTCGAAAGCGGGGTATAGACACCGGGGGCACCATATGGGTCAAGGGCAGCGATGACCGATCCTGTAAGCGCCCCTCCGCAGTCCACCGTCGATCCGGAAGAGATCGAGCGCTTCTCGCGCATCGCTGCGGAATGGTGGGACCCGGCCGGCAAGTTCGCCCCATTGCACCGGCTGAACCCGCTGCGCATCGGCTACATCCGCGACTGCGCCGCCGCCCACTGGCAGCGCGACCGGCTCGGCGGCACGCCGTTGATTGACCTGTCGCTGCTCGACATCGGCTGCGGTGGCGGGCTGTTGAGTGAGCCGATGGCCCGGCTGGGGGCGCGGGTGACGGGCGTCGATGCGTCCGCGAGGAACGTCAGCGTCGCCACCCGTCACGCCGAGGGGCAGGCGCTGGCGATCGACTATCGACAGGGCACGGCGGAGGGGCTGGCCGAATCGGGCGTTCAATTCGACATCGTGCTGGCGCTGGAGATCGTCGAGCACGTGGCCGATGTCGACCTGTTCCTGAAGTCGTGCGGCCGCATGGTGAAGCCCGGCGGCCTGCTGTTCCTTTCGACGCTCAATCGGACGGCCAAGGCCTGGCTGCTCGCGATCGCCGGCGCCGAGTACGTCCTGGGCTGGCTGCCCCGCGGCACGCACGACTGGAAGAAATTCATGAAGCCGTCGGAGGTCGTGAACGGCCTGCGTAGCGG
This sequence comes from uncultured Rhodospirillales bacterium, assembly GCA_902825855.1. Taxonomy (GTDB): domain Bacteria; phylum Pseudomonadota; class Alphaproteobacteria; order Reyranellales; family Reyranellaceae; genus Reyranella. The sequence goes on from CADECW010000101.1 coordinate 12,717, forward strand.
CGGTATCGAGGCGCAGGAGATCGTCGGCGTGGTCTACAGCCCGCTCAGCCGCGCGTGGTCGCTGAACAAGCGCGACCTCGACGTGAATTACATGCTTTACGGGACGCGCTAGTTACCGCGCGGAATCCACGGCAGCCTGCCGAACTCGATGCCCTCTTCGGCCAGCGCCTCAGCCTCCTCCTCGCTGGTCTCGCCGTAGATGCCGCGCTTGTCGCTCTCCCCGTAATGGATCTTGCGCGCTTCCTCGGCGAACTTGTCGCCGACATGCTCGCAGTTCTTCTCCACCTCGGTGCGCACCTTGAGCAACGCCTCGCGCAACTCCTTGGGCATGTGCCGTGCCAGCGCCGCCATCTGCTGCTGGTCCGGCACCGGTGCGGCGGATGCAGCGGGTGCAGCGGATGCAACGGGCGCGTCGGCCGCCGGCTTATCGACCTCGACCTTCTTGCCGCCCTTGCCCAGCCGCGGTGCCATGGGCGCACGCACCACCTTGGCATTGCCGCAAACGGCACAGCCGATCAGGGACTTCTTCTCCTGGCGTTCGTAAGTCTTGCTGTCCTTGAACCAGCTTTCGAACTCGTGGCCCTTGGAGCAGCGCAATCTGTATAGGATCATGAAATTACACGGAATTCCGCATTGGCACTCGCCTTGTGGGAGTGCCAGAGATGATGGGGTGTGATTGTGGCCGACGCAAGGGGAATGCCATCGCCGTGGGTCGTTCAATGGGCGGGCCTGATCGCCGCTGATGCCACGGTCCTGGACATCGCGGCGGGTGGTGGCCGGCATACCCGCTTCTTCGCCGGCCGCAGCCACAAGGTCACCGCCATCGATCGCAACATCAGTGCGCTCACCGCGCAGCCCAACGTCGAGATCGTACAGGCCGACCTCGAGGACGGCTCGCCGTGGCCCCTGCCCGGCCGCTGCTTCGGCGCAATGGTCGTCACCAACTACCTGCATCGGCCGCTGTTTTCCGCGCTGTTCCAGGCGCTCGCACCGGGCGGCGTGCTGCTCTACGAGACATTCATGGTAGGCAATGAGCGCTTCGGCCACCCGAGCAATCCAGAGTTCCTGCTGAAGGACGGCGAATTGCTCGACATCGTGCGCGGCCGTTTCTCCGTCACGGCCTACGAGGCGCGCATGATCAGCGAACCGAAGATGGCGATGGTCCAGCGCATCGCTGCACGTCTCATCGGACCGTGAGCGGCTTGTAGGCCGCGGTCGATCGAAGGCTACTCTGCGGCCTTGGCGACAGCAGACCTGTGCAGGAAAGGCTCGGCATATTTCCGATCGTGCGTCAGCGACGGCACCATCTTGCGCGCCTCGGCGATCTTGGCGGGGTCGACGTCGGCGATGACGAAACCGGCCTTCTCGCCGCCGGCATCGGCCAGGACCTCGCCCCACGGAGCGACGGCAATCGAATGGCCGTAGGTCTTGCGGTTGGATCCTTTGTGCGTGCCGACCTGCGCCGGCGCGAATACGAAGCACCCTGTCTCGATCGCCCTGGCCCGCATCAGCGTGTGCCAGTGCGCCTGGCCGGTCGGCACCGTGAACGAAGAGGGGATCGAAAGCATCGTGGCGCCGGCGTGCGCCAGGTCACGATAGAGATAGGGGAAGCGCAGGTCGTAGCAGATCGTCATGCCGAGCACGCCCCACGGCGTCTCCGCCAGCACCGACCGCTCGCCCGGCCTGAAGGTCGACGATTCGCGGTAGCTCTCTCCGCCGGCGAGCTGGACGTCGAACATGTGGATCTTGTCGTAGCTCGCCACGATGGCGCCCGCCGAATCGATCAGGTAGCTGCGATTGCGGATCTGCTCCTCGCCCGGCACGCGGACATGGATCGAGCCCACCAGGAACCAGGTGCCGGTCTCGCGTGCGCTGACTCGCGCCGCCGCCAGCATGGCGTGGCTCTCCTCGACCTCGGCCTTCTGAAGCGTCTCGGCGCGGTTGGCGCCGATCAAACCGGTATTCTCCGGCGTCATGATGAAATCGGCGCCGGCCTCACGCGCCAGCCGCGCCTGCTCGCGCACGAAGCTCACATTCTCGGCCATCTCGTTGCTGACGCTGGTCTGGATCAGGCCGACCTTGAACGCGCTCGTCATCGGTCACTCCTCAGCACGGCTGCGCCAGCAAGGGGTCGAGCTTGCCCGCCTGATCGAGCGCGGCGAGCTCGTCGGAGCCGCCGATATGCTGGCCGTTGATGAAGATCTGCGGCACCGTCGTGCGCCTGGAGCGCTCGCGCATCTCGGTCCGCTTCTGATCGTCCATCATCACGTCCATTTCCTCGTAGGCGGCACCCTTCCTGTCGAGCAGGCCCTTGGCCCGCGCGCAGTAGCCGCAGAACGGCGTGGTGTAGATCTCGATCCTGGCCATGAAAACCTCTCGGGTCGACTATACCGCCGGGCGGACGACCCGCGCCAGCGTCAGCACGTCAACGTGCTGTGCGCCGCCGCGCTGCAAAACGCGTGCGCATGTCTCCAACGTGGCGCCCGTTGTCAGGACATCGTCGACCAGGAGGACGGACTTGCCCGCAACCTGCGCCGCCCAGCGCGGATTGAGGTCGAAGGCCTGGCGGACGTTGTCGTAGCGCTGTTTGGCTGCCAGCCCGGATTGCGAGCCGGTCCAGCGCCGGCGTCGCATCAGGTCGGGGACCAGGCGCGCCCCCGTCGACGGCGTCGCGGCGACGGCGATGCGGGCCAGGAGCTGCGCCTGATTGTAGCGCCGCGTGAAGAGCCGCCGCCAATGCAGCGGCACGGGCGCCACGAGATCGGCGTCGGCGAGCAACTCGGCGCCGGCACGTGCCATCCAGGCGCCGCAGGCGCGGGCGATGTCGGTGCGGTCGCCATGCTTGAACGGCAGTACCAGCTTGCGGCTCTTGTCGTCATAGACCAGCACGGCGCGCGCCCGCCGATAAGGCGGTGGCTGCGCCGCACAGGCGCCGCACAGCGCGGTCGTATCGACCCGGTGGACGAAGGGATGGGCGCAGCGCGCACAGTAGGGCGGCGCGATGAAGGCGAAACTTGCCCAGCAGGCCGCGCACAGACCGCCCGGCGTCTCGACGACCTCGCTGCAGCCGAGACAGAGCGGCGGCAGCACGGCATCGAGCACCGTGCGGCCGGCATGCGCGAAAAATCGTCCCAGGGCGGTGGGCGTCATGGTCCCAATAGGGCGGCCAAATGCGCCCACAGGATGGCGGGGCCCCTACCCGCCGCGCCGCTTTGGCCTTACATACGCAATGTGACGGGCCTCGACCCCATGTTGGTTTTCGACCGCGCCATGCTGCGCCGACGGCGCGAGCGCGCCGCCCGCGACTGGCGCCCGCGCGCCTTCCTCAAGCGTGAGATCGCGGGCCGGCTGGTCGAACGCCTCGACGACGTTCGCCGCACCTTCGCCCGCGCCCTCGATCTCGGCTCGCACGGCGACGAGTTCGCCGCCGCCTTGGCCGACCGCAACACCGTAGGCTGGCTGGTGCGCGCCGATCTCGGTCACGGCTTTGCTCGGCTGGCCCGCGGTCCGGCCGTCGTGGCCGACGAGGAGTTCCTGCCTTTCGCGCCCCAAAGCTTCGACCTGGTTGTGAGCGCCATGGACCTGCACTGGGTCAACGACCTGCCCGGCGCGCTGCTGCAGATCCAGCGTATCCTGCGGCCGGACGGCCTGCTGCTCAGCGCCATGCTGGGCGGCGCCACGCTGTGGCAACTGCGCCAGGCCCTGACCGTGGCCGAGAGCGAGGTCGAAGGCGGCCTGAGCCCACGCGTCTCGCCGTTCGCCGACCTGCGCGATGCGGCGGGCCTGCTGCAGCGGGCGGGCTTTGCCCTGCCGGTGGCCGACAGCGAGACGATCGAGGTCGAGTACGGCGATGCGCTCAGCCTGATGCGCGATCTCGGGGCCATGGGCGAAAGCAACCTGGTGGTCGAACGCCGCCGCGGCCTCGCGCGTCGCGCAACTCTTCTGCGCGCGGCGGAGATCTACGGCGAGCGCTTCGCACTGCCGTCCGGTCGAGTCGCGGCGAGCTTCGAGGTGCTGTTCCTGCATGGCTGGGCACCGCACGAGTCCCAGCCCAAGCCGCTTCGCCCGGGCAGCGCGGCGCAGCGGCTGGCCGATGCGCTGGGCACGGCCGAGCAGAGCGCCGGCGAAAAAGCAGGACGAGGCTAGATCGTGCGACTGTCGTTCAGCGAAGTGCTGTCGGAGAGCTTTGGCCACTTCTTCGCCAACCTCCGGCTCTTCTTCGATCTCGTCACCATTCCCTGGATCATCTCCATCGCCATCCGCGTGATCGGCGGATTGCTGTCCATCGACTCGCCGCTCGGCGCGTTGATCGAGAAGGCGATCGATGTCGTGCCGACGACGATGTTCGTCGTGGCCTGGCAACGGCTGGTGCTGCTGGGGCCGCATCGCATCGATCGGCTGCCGGGAACCGGCTGGTCGCCACGCGAGACTGCCTGGCTCGTGCATCTCCTCAAGGTGGCCGGCATGACCTTCGTGCTGATGGCCGTCTTCATGCTCACCATCGGTCCGATGGATCCGCGCGCCCTGCAGGCGGGCGCCGCCATCGATCCGGAGGTCGCGCGACGCTACGCGCTGGCCGGCCCGCTCGCCTTCGGCTTCATCGTCTCGTTGCTGCTCGCGCTGCGCGTGAGCTGGGGCCTCGCCGCCACCGCCGTCGACGTACCCTTCTCGCCACGCTTTTCCTGGGCGCACAGTCGAGGCAATGCCTGGCCGATCATCGGCGCCTTGTTCGTGGTCTATTTCGGCGGCGCCTTCGTAACCGCCGTCGCCATGCTGCTGACCAATGCAATCATGCGCGGCGTGTTGCGGGCCGACGAGGCGGCGGCCATCGTGAGCTGGATGGTGGCGATCCTGGTGGCCTACGGCGTGATGGCGCTGACCGCGACGGTGCAGGCCCTCATCTTTCGCCGCCTGCTCGCCTGGCGAGAAGGCGTCGGGCTGCCGGCGGTCTCCGATTCATAGGAGGTCGCGCAGCAGCCCGATCAGCGGGAGGTCGGCGGGCGGCATCGGATATCGGGCGAGCTGGGCCGGCGCGACCCATTTCAGGACCTGGCCTTCATGCGGTTGCGGCGTGCCGTTCCATTTGCGGCAGGCGAAGACCGGCATCAGCAGATGGAACTTCTCGTAGCCGTGGCTGGCGAAGGCGATTGGCGCCAGGCAGCTCGTCGCCGTCTCTATGCCGAGTTCCTCGCGCAATTCGCGCACCAGCGCCTGTTCCGGTGTCTCGCCGGGATCGACCTTGCCGCCCGGGAATTCCCACAGTCCCGCCATCGACTTGCCCGGGGGCCGCTGGGCGATCAGCACGCGGCCGTCGACGTCGACCAGCGCCACGGCAGCGACCAGCACCAGAGGCCGATCGCCGAGCGGCGGCGGGCCGCCCGGGCAATCCTCGTCGAAGGACGGGCTCAAGAACGATAGCTGCCGTTGATGTCGATGTAGCCGTGCGTCAGATCGCAGGTCCAGACAGTAGCGCGGCCGCGGCCGATACCGAGATCGATGTCGATCACGATGTCGCTGCCCTTGATGTGCCTGGCGACCGGAGCCTCGTCGTAGTTGGGCACGACCTGGCCGCCGTCGGTGATCTTCACGCCGCCGATCGAGATCTTCAGCTTGTCGCGGTCGGCGCGCTCACCCGACTTGCCGACCGCCATGACGATGCGGCCCCAGTTGGCGTCCTCACCGGCGATTGCGGTCTTGACCAGCGGCGAGTTGGCGACGGCCAGCCCGATCTTGCGCGCTGCGCCGTTGGAGGAGGCGCCGCCGACATTGATGGTGACGAACTTGGTGGCGCCCTCGCCGTCCCGCGCCAGCAGCTGGGCCAAGTCGATCAGGACCTCGTCGAGGGCGCGCTTGAAGTCGACGAGAACTGGATCGTCGGCCTCCTCGATCGGCGCGTGGCGGGCGGCGCCCGTGGCGACCATCAGCAGCGTGTCGCTGGTCGAGGTATCACCGTCGACGGTCACGCAGTTCAGCGACTTGTCGGCAGCATCGGTCACCAGCTTCTGGAGGACGACGCCCGGCACCTTGGCGTCGGTGAAGACGAAGGCCAACATGGTCGCCATGTCGGGGGCGATCATGCCCGAACCCTTGAGGAAGCCGTTGATGGTGACGGTGCGCTCGCCGATCTTGGCCTGGCGCGTGGCGAGCTTGGGAAAGGTGTCCGTCGTCATGATCGCCGCCGCGGCAGCCGACCATGAATCTTCGCGCGCCGACTTGATGAGGCCGGGCACGACGGCGGCGATCTTCTCCCAGTCGAGCGGCTGGCCGATCACGCCTGTCGAGGCCATGAACACTTCGTTTCGCGGACAGCCCAGCGCCTGGGCGATCGACCGCGTGGTTTCCTCGACCGCCTTGTCGCCGAGCTTGCCGGTGAACGCATTGGCATTGCCCGCATTGACCACAATGGCGCGAACCTTGCCGCGGGCGAGATTCTTGCGGCACCAGTCGACCGGCGCCGACGAACACTTCGAGCGCGTCAGCACGCCGGCGATCGTGGCGCCGGCCGGCACCACGGCCAGCATGACGTCGTCGCGATCGTTGTAGCGCACACCCGACGCTGCCGCGGCGAGCTTCACGCCCGCAATGCGGGGCAATGTCGGCGTCGTTTTCGGCGCGAGCGGCGATACGGCGTGCTTGACGGCCATTGGACTCCCCATGCGGACGGCCGGGCATCGCCCGGCCACTCCGAAGGGCGGAGCCTACACCAGAAACGTAGAAAAAAGTGAGTTCTACTTACTGCTTGGGAGCGGGGGCCGTCGGAGCGGCGCCAGGCGGCTTGGCAACGGGAGCGGGAGTGGGATCAGGCTTGCTGCCGTCCATGGCGAACTTCTCGATCTTGGCGCCCGAACGCAACTGATCGAGATGGGCGGTGATGACCTCACGGGCCAACTCTTCGCGCAGCTGGTCGGCCATCTCCTCGAACGCCGGCGGCGGCGCCTTGCGCCGATCCTCGAGCTTGATGACGTGGTAGCCGAACTGGGTCTTGACCGGCGTCTCGGACAGCTCGTCCTTCTTCAGGTTGAAGGCGGCGTCGGCAAACTCCTTCACCATGTCCGACTTCTTGAACCAGCCGAGATCGCCGCCCTCGGCACCCGAGGCCTTGTCGGTCGACTTCTCCTTGGCGAGCTTGTCGAAGGCCGCACCTTTCTTGAGCTCGGCGATCAGCGCCTTGGCCTCGTCCTCGGTCGATACGAGGATGTGACGGGCGTGCACCTCCTCCTCGGCCGGCATCTGCTTCAGCCGCTCCTCGTAGCGCTTCTGCAGCTTCTCCGCGGTGACCTGGCGGGCGATCTCGCGCTGGATCCAGAAGTCCTGCATAACCTGGTCCTCGACGAAGGCCATGCGCTTCTTGAAGGCCGGGTCATCGGTGACCTTGTTCTTCTTGCCCTCCTGCACGACCAGCTTGCTGTCGACGATGCGGTCGAGCAGCGCGGGGAAGACCGCCTGCAACGGCATGTTGCGATATTGTTGCGGCAGCGACTGCTGGGCGACCTCCAGCTCCGACAGTCGGATCGGCTGGCCGTTTACGGTAGCGACAACGGGGTCCTTGAGTGCCGGGGAGGGCTGCACGGCCTGAACCGGCGGCTTGGCCTGACCAGCAGGGGCGGCAGGAGCGGCGGGGGCGGCGGGAGGCTTGGGCTGCGCTTGCGGCTGGGCCTGGCCTTGCGGATTGGCGGGCTGCTGGGCCGAAGCCGACGCTGCGAGGGCAGCCGCTGCGCAACTCAGGACGAACAGGCGCAGGGGGCGCTGGCGATGGCTCATGACAGACTCCGAAACTTGATGTGCATCCGTTTACACAGGCCGGCTTCGGACCTGCAAGCTTCCACCCTCGGCGGCTCGCGTTGTTGGCGGTGGATTGCGGCACTTTTTCGTGAGCAGGGTGTCGGCGATGCGGCGTCTCACCCGCCTCCGCCTTCTTCATCCTCCTCGCCGCCTCATGCCTGGAGGACCGGGCGGCAGACGGCAGCCAAAATCTTCTTCGACGTATCGGGATCGCGGTTGTCGTCATGGTCGAACTCCAGGCGAGTCACTGCGTTGACACTGCGCGGCCCGCTCTCTATCTCTGCCTGGGACGGCGGGCCGGGTGCCCGCCTAAGTCATTAAAATATCGAGGTTTTCATGCTGGGTGCGCTGGCCCGCAGCCTGTTCGGCACCGCCAATGATCGCATCGTCAAAGGCTTCGACAAGCCGGTGGCGAAGATCAATGCACTCGAGCCCGAGCTCAGCAAGCTCAGCGACGAGCAGCTGCGCGCCAAGACCACCGAATTCCGCGAGCGACTGGCCAACGGCGAGACCCTGGACGACCTCCTGGTCGAGGCCTTCGCCGTGGTGCGCGAAGCCGCCAAACGGACGCTCGGCCAACGCCACTTCGACGTTCAGCTCAAGGGCGGCATGGTCCTGCACCAGGGCAAGATCTCCGAGATGAAGACCGGCGAAGGCAAGACCCTGGTCGCCACCCTGCCGGTCTATCTCAACGCCCTCGAAGGCAGGGGCGTGCATGTCGTCACGGTGAACGACTACCTGGCCAAGCGCGATTCGGAGTGGATGGGCCAGATCTACACCTTCCTCGGCCTCACCGTCGGCGTCATCGTCCACGAACTCGACGACGAGCAACGCAAGGCGGCCTATGCCTGCGACGTCACCTACGGCACCAACAACGAGCTCGGCTTCGACTACCTGCGCGACAACATGAAGTTCCGCCAGGACGCCATGGTCCAGCGGCCCTTTCGCTACGCCATCGTCGACGAGGTCGACTCGATCCTGATCGACGAGGCGCGCACGCCGCTCATCATCTCGGGCCCCGCCGAGGACTCCTCCGAGCTCTACCGCCGCGCCGATACGGTGATCCCGCGCTTGAAGCAGGACGCCTACGAGAAGGACGAGAAGAACCGCACGGTGGTCCTGACCGACGCCGGCGTCGAGCAGGTCGAGGATATCCTGCGCGGCGACGGGCTGCTGCCCGACGGCATCAGCCTCTATGCCCCCAATCAGGTGACGCTGCTGCATCATGTCACCCAGGCGCTGCGCGCCCACAAGCTGTTCTCCCGCGATACCGACTACATCGTGAAGGACGGCCAGGTCGTCATCATCGACGAGTTCACCGGCCGCATGATGGCCGGCCGTCGCTATTCGGAAGGCCTGCACCAGGCGCTCGAGGCCAAGGAGAAGGTCGAGATCCAGCGCGAGAACCAGACGCTGGCCTCGATCACCTTCCAGAACCTGTTCCGCATGTATCCCAAGCTGTCGGGAATGACCGGCACGGCGATGACGGAGGCGTCGGAGTTCGCGGAGATCTACAGGCTCGAGGTCGTCGAGATCCCGACCAACGTCGCCGTTGCGCGCAAGGACGCCGACGACGAGATCTACCGTACGCTGAGCGACAAGACGCGCGCCATCGTCAAGCTCATCCAGGAGTGCCGCGACCGCAAGCAGCCGATGCTGGTCGGCACCGTCTCGATCGAGAAGTCGGAGGCGCTGTCGGAGGAGCTGAAGAAGGCCAAGATCCCGCACAGCGTGCTGAACGCGCGCTACCACGAGCAGGAGGCGCAGATCGTGGCCCAGGCCGGCCGGCCCGGCACCATCACCATCGCCACCAACATGGCGGGGCGCGGCACCGACATCCAGCTCGGCGGCAACGCCGACATGCTGGTGCGCCAGGCTGCTGCCGAGATCACCGTCAAGATCCCGGACGAGGACCAGCGCAAGGGCGAACTCGAGCGCGTGGCCCAGCAGATCAAGGACGAGGTCGAGCGCGACCGTGAGATCGTGCGCGGCGCCGGCGGCCTCTACGTCGTAGGCACCGAGCGCCATGAGAGCCGGCGCATCGACAACCAGCTGCGCGGACGTTCGGGGCGTCAGGGCGACCCCGGCGCTTCGAAGTTCTTCCTGTCGCTGGAAGACGACCTGATGCGCATCTTCGGCAACAACAAGGTGCTCGACTGGGTCCAGAAGAAGGGTATGGCCGACGACGAGGCGCTGACCCATCGCTGGCTCAACAAGGCACTGGAGACGGCGCAGGGCAAGGTCGAGGCGCGCAACTTCGAGATCCGCAAGAATCTGTTGCGCTTCGACGACGTCATGAACAGCCAGCGCAAGGAAATCTACGCCGAGCGCATCGAGCTGATGGCGACCGAGGATGTCTCCGACACCATCGCCGGCATGCGCCGCGACGTGATCGACGCGCTGGTCAAGCGCACCATTCCCGAAGGCGTCTACGCCGAGCAGTGGAAAATCGGCGAGCTCAAGGAGGAAGTGCAGCGGATCTTCGGGCTCGACCTGCCGATCGAGGACTGGGCCAAGGAAGAGGGCATCGCCGAAGAGGAGATGAAGACCCGGCTGAACGACCAGACCGATCGCCTGTTTGCCCAGCGCGCGGCTCAGTACGGTCCCGACGTCTGGCGTCAGGTCGAGAAGAGCGTGCTTATGCAGCTGTTCGACCAGAACTGGAAGGAGCACCTGCTGCACCTCGACCATCTGCGCCAGGGCATTGGCCTGCGCGCGTATGGCCAGAGGGATCCGCTGAACGAATACAAGCGCGAGGCCTTCAACCTCTTCGAGGACCTGCTGACGGGACTGCGCGAACAGGTGGTGGGCCTGCTCGCGACGCTGCAGCTGCGCATGGAGGCGCCGCCGATGCCGGAGATGCCGACCAACATGCACGAGGTCCATGAGGATCCCGCACTGGCCAGTCGCATGAGCGATGATCCGGCCTTCGATCCGGCCGATCCCGACGGCGGCGGCGAACCCACGACCCATCGGCCGCGGCCGACGGCGCGCGCCGCCGTGGATCCCAACGATCCCGCGACCTGGGGCAAGGTCGCCCGCAACGCGCCCTGTCCCTGCGGCTCAGGCAAGAAGTTCAAGCACTGCCACGGGCGGGTATAGCCCAGGCAACTCGATGACCGTGGCCCTCGCGCGCAGGCCTCCAGCACTGCGCGCGGTTCACGATGCGGTCTTCGCCAGTTCGGTCGCGAACAGGCTGAGCAGCTTCGAACGCTTCTTCAGGAGATCCGCCAGCGTATAGCGGTCGAGCACGGCCATGAAGGCGGCCAGAGCCTCGTCCAGCACGCCGGTCAGGCCGCACGCCGGGGCGATGAGGCAGCTGCCACAGTCGACCAGGTCGAAGCCCTCCTCCGCGCCGCGCACCACGGCGCCGACATTGATCTTGTCGGCCGGCCGCGCCAGGCGAATGCCCCCCGTGCGGCCACGAACCCCCTCCACATAGCCCGCCTTCCCGAGCTCGTGCGCCACCTTCATCAGGTGATTCTGGGAAATTCCGTAGGCGCGTGCGATTTCGCCGATCGAGCACACCTTCTCAGGCTGCGCCCCGAGATAGAGCAGCACGCGCATGGCGTAGTCGGTGTAGCGGGTCAGACGCATCCGATGGCTCCTGCGACGCTGTCGCAAACGGTCATTCATAATATATGTATTCTGTTGACATGTTTAAACCAAAAGAATAGATGTACAGAAGATACATGATTGGAGCGTCGCAATGGACCGCATTGAAGAGGTCGACGAGCAGGACCTGGCCCGCCTGGTGGCGCGGTTCTATGCAGCCGTCCGGGCGGACTCGCTGATCGGCCCGGTCTTCAACGACGCCATCGATGCCTGGCCGGAGCACCTCGGGAAGCTCACGGCCTTCTGGTCTTCCCTGATGATGACGAGCGGTCGTTACAAGGGTACGCCGATGGCCGCCCACCTCAAGCATCGCTCCCGTATCACGCCCGCCATGTTCGACCGCTGGCTCGCGCTCTGGCGCGAGGCGACCGACGAGGAAATGCCGCCCGCCATCGCCAAGTCGATGCAGGTCAAGGCCGAACGCATCGCGCACAACTTCAAGTTCGCTCTCAGGCTCGAGCCTGCGAACGCCTAGTCGGAAGGAGACATGTCATGAAAAAACGCGCAACGATCCCTGTCGTCGAT
>CADECW010000102.1 GCA_902825855.1 uncultured Rhodospirillales bacterium
GGCCTGTTCCCCGAGGACCTCGACACCAACGATCCCTGGCAGTTCAAGAACTTCCGGGTCGTCTGATCAGAAGATGCAGTCGGCCCGAGCGGTCGGCTCGATCGGATCCGCCGGCATGTTGAGCTTGCAGTGATAGTCAAAGGCGGCGCGATAGGGCGCCGCGATGCGCGCCTTGGCCTGGATGGGCAGGACGATCCGCCCGCCGCGCCGGTCGATCTGCTGGCGGCCGTAGGCGACGTTGCCGCCGTCCGGGAAATAGGCCTCGAAGACGGAGTGTCCTGCCGAGGAGGTGAACTCCATGACCAGGACGGCGCCATCGATGCATTCGAAGCGCGGGCCGCTGCGCAGGGTGCCGGTTTCAGTCGTCTTTCCCGAAGGTCCGGAGATGGTCCATTGCGACGTCGAGGCGGTTCGCGAGGACTCGCCCTTCAAGGTACCGCAGGTCAACGAGGCCGGCGCCGGCGTGCCGGCCGCCTGACCGTGCGCCTGCCCGCCGAGGACCATCGACAGCAATACGAGACCGATTCCTCTCATCAGAGTAGACCGGGGCAGGTGCTCACAAGACTCTACGGACGCGGACATCGTGCGCCTCATTCAAAGGCAAAAACGCGCTTCCAGTCATCCTTCATGCTGATGACTGTCCAGCTGCTCCTCTTCGCCTCGTCGTAGAGCTGCTGGGTGAAGGTGCCGACCTTGGAGTCCGGCAAACCGTGCGCCGGACCATAAGCGTACTCGCGCGCGGCATCGTCGTGCAGCAACAGCATGGAAAGGCGTGCACCGGACCCCGCCTTGGCATATTCGAGCATCTCGCGGTCGCCGGTCGAATTGCCGAAGGCGGCAAGCGGACGCCGGCCAATCATCAGGTGAATTCCCTCGGGCTTGCCGCCGAAATTGTCGTTCAACAGCAGCTTCGCCTCCTTGATCAAGACTGGTTTGCCGTCCTTGCCGTATTCGTACTTGGTGGCGCCCGCGGTGCCGACGATCTGCTCCGGTGGAATGCCATAGGCGCGTTCAGCATAGACCCGCACGAAGTCCTGGCCCCCGCCGGTCACGATGTAGGTCTTGAAGGCATTGGCGCGCAGATATTGCAGGACTTCCTGCATAGGCTTGTAGGTGAGCTCGGTATAGGGTCGCTTCCAGCGCGGATCGTGGGCGGTATCGAGCCACTTGGCGACTTCCACCCTGAACTCGTCGACCGACATGCCGGTCAAGGTCAGAGCCAGAATCTTCTCGAGGTCCTCCGTTGGCAGCCGGGAAATCGCTTCGCGGTCGCCCGACATCACCGTCTTGATGGGCTCGACGTCGGCGAGCTCGGGCCGCGCCTTGACCAGAGAGGGCACGCGTTCCAGGCAGTAGATCACCTGGGTGTACATCGGCTTTTCGACCCACAGCGTGCCGTCCTGGTCGAAGGTAGCGATGCGCTCGGCAGCCGGCACGAAGGCGGGACTGCCTTGCGTCGTCGTCGCCTGCACGAAGTCGACGATTGCCTTCTTGGCGCCTCTATCGTTCCAGGAAGGCAGCGGATCAGTCTGTGCCTGCGCTGCCCCGCCGACGATCAGGCTGATCAAGCCAATCGCCAGAATGGTTCGGCGTGCAATGCCCGTTCTACCGAATAAGCCCATCTGCTTCTTCCGTCTGGTTCGTCAGTTCGGAGACTACGGCTGGAGCATACCGCCTTGCATACTCTGCGCGCTATGGGACCAGATCGGCGACTGCAGCGGGAGGCGGGCGCCGCAACGCCGCCTCGGCGGGCTTGGACTTTCCATCGCTGGTATTCTTCGCGACCATGGTGCCCCGATCCAAACCGGGAGTCCGCCGATGACCGACAAGCCTCTCGCCGCCAACATAGCCAACGAACTCGCGAGGGAACGCAATCGCGAGGCAGCGGAACGGACGCTGATGGCGTGGATCCGCACCGCGCTCTCGTTGATCGGCTTCGGGTTCGGCATCGGCAAGCTCGCCGCCTACCTGGACAAGGCTGGCCTGCATCCTGCCCACGACCCGCCGCACACCTCCCTGATTTTCGGGACGAGCTTCATTGTCCTGGGCATCGTGGGTCTGTCCGCCGCGATCGTTCAGCACGTGCGCGTCCTGAAACGGCTCTCGCAGCCGGATTTTGCCTACGATGCCATGCGGCCGATCGCCATGACGGTCGCCGTCCTGCTCATGCTGGTCGGCGTATTCGGGCTGTTTGCCATGTTCTGGTGAGCCGGTTTGTCGCCGAATACCTCATTCCGGCGTCGCGCGGTCGGAGCGCGAAGGGCGGACTGGAGGAACCTGTTCGTGGCTATCGAACCGATGACGAGGTCCACTTCGCTTCGCTGCGTCGGGATGACAGGGGTGGCTCGACCGGGCGAGTCTTTGCACCAAGACCTCTGTTGCAGGGCTGCTAGTCGAGCCACCGGCATCGTTCCAGGTCCAGGCGGTCTCTGCGGTCGAATTTGAGCCCTTCCTTTTCCAGCAAGTGCCGCTGAAGGGTGTCGCCGCCATTGCGGGATGGGCTGTAGGACACCTCGCCCTTGGCGTTGACGACACGGTGCCACGGGATCTTGATTGCAGGGTCAAGGCGCTGAAGAACGCGACCAACGAGGCGGGCACGCCTCGGCATGCCGGCCATCGTGGCGACTTGGCCATAGGTTGCCACCCAGCCGAAAGGGATGCGACGGATCACGGCACAAATGGCTTCGACAACTTCATCGCCTTCGAATCGGGCGGCCTGAAGCGGCTTGCGCTTCGGGAGCATCCTTTGCTTGCGGCCAACTCCGGTTGGCCAGCTCTGCAACAGTCTGGACGCTGAATTCGGCCCGAGGCGCTTGTCAGGGCGGCGCATACTGGAAATCCTGATGGAAGCGGGAACGGAAAACCACTGTCAGGCCTTCGCGTCGAGATCTACGCGACGACGGTGCCGATGGCCCGGTCGAGAAGATGCAGGCCTTCGTCGAGTTCATCGTCCGTCACGGTGAGGGGCGGCGCGATCCGCATGGTCCCGCCGGACGTGCCCGATCGCACGAGGTTGGCGGCAAGCCCGATGTCCATCGCCGCCTCCGTGACCGCGTTCGATATGCTCGTCGCATTCCGCGAACCGACGCCGGTGAACTCGATGCCGCGCAGCAGGCCGCGGCCGCGGACATCTCCGATGGTGGCGTGACGCTGCTTGAGGCGCAGCAGTCCTGCCGCGAGACGCTCGCCGGCGACGACGGCGCGCTCGGCCAGCCGGTCGCGCTGCACGATCTCGAGCACCTTCAGCCCGACCGCGGCGGGAAGCGGATCGTTCACATGCGTGGTATAGAAGAAGAATTGCCGTTCGTCGGCGACGGCCGAGACCTTCTCCGTCGTCATGACTGCCGACAGCGCCATGCCCGCGCCGAGAGTCTTCGACAAGGTCAGGATGTCGGGCGACACGCCATCTCTCTGGAAGGCGAACATGGTGCCGGTACGGCCAAGCCCGGTCTGCGCCTCGTCGAGGATGAGAAGCATACCGCGCGCCTCGCAATGCGCCTTGAGGGCGGCGAGGTAGCCCAGAGGGAGATCGATCACGCCGCCGCTGCTCAGGATCGGCTCGGCGATGAAGGCTGCCAGGTTGCCGGTGCACTGCGCGTCGACCTGGTCGAAGGCGTCATCCAGTTCGCGCCGCCAGTCCACTCCGGCGAAGCGCGGCCGGTACGCATTGGGCGCCGGAATGGCGAAGTATCCAGGCGCCAGCGGTCCGATTCCCGTTCGGCCGACTTTGAACGTGGCGGCCGCCGATCCCGCCGTAACGCCATGGTAGGAGCGCGTGAAGGTCACGATCTCCCATTTGCCGGTGACGGTCTTGGCCAGCTTGATGGCCGCTTCGTTGGCCTCCCCGCCGGTCGACAGCAGCATCGCCTTGGGCAGATCCGGCGCTTGCTTGGCAAGTTCCGTTGCGAGGCCGACGACAGGCTCGGAGATCATGGCAGAGTAGAGATGGTCGAGGTTTCCGGCCGCATGCCGGATCGTAGCGACGATTTCCGGGTGGGAGTGGCCAAGGATGGCGCTCATCTGGCCGGAGGTGAAGTCGAGCATGCGCCCGCCGCTCGCGTCGTAGAGATAGCAGCCGCTCGCCCGCACAGGCACGAAGCGCGCGAAGTCGCAGCCGAAACGGAGTAGATGCCGGTCGGCGCGTGCCCAGAAACTGCTGTCTGCATCGTCCACGACATACCTCTTTGAATTACGTACAACGGCGAGCTTCTTCAGGGCAACCAAGCGGTCGATGATTGTCCCGGCCAGACTGCCTCGAATCGTATTTGAACTGCATTCCGGTGCGGGCCAAGCTCGCGCAGTTCGAGCGGAGCGGAGGAACACGGAATTGGTCGAAGAATGGCGCGCAGGCCGCCGTGGACTGATGCAGGTGTCGTTGGCCGCCGCGCTGGCGGGTTGCTCGACAACGCGCAGCTCGTCGTTCGAGCCTGCGCCGCCGCTGGCATCCATTCGCGCCCGCACCGACCGCATTTTCGACATTGCCGTCTGCCTGCGTCCCTTCCGTCCAGCTGGTCCCCGCGTGGAGACCGAACGCGTGGGCAACACGCTGGTTGTCCACAACTACGGCCATGGCGGGAGCGGCTGGTCGTTGTCCTGGGGCTCCAGTACCCGGGCCGTGCGTCTTGCCATGCAGGCCAGTCCCACCGAGGTCGCGGTGATCGGTTGCGGCGCGCTCGGGCTCACCTCGGCGATCCTGGCACAGCGTGCCGGCGCCCGCGTCACGATCTATGCCCGCGATCAACTGTCGGAAACGACCTCGGCGCGGGCGACTGGTGAGTGGACACCCGATTCGCGCATCGCGCTGGCCCGCGATGCCGCCCTCGACTTCGGCAGCGTGTGGGAAGAGATGGCGCGCACTTCGTTCAAGGTCCATCGCAACTACCTCGGCCTGCCCGGCACGCCGGTCGAATGGATCGACCAGTACGCCGTTTCCGATGACACGCCGCGCCCCAGCCAGCGCAGCGACACGAGCGTTGGCTCTCCGAGGCCGAACTTGTCGTTCGCGAGCTACGCCGGCCGGATTCGCGACCTGACGCCGTCGTGGCAGAAGGTGCCGGCCGAAGCGACGCCCTTCAAGGCGACATCGGTCTCGCGCGGCGAGATAATGGTGTTCAACATTGCCGATTACGGCCACACGCTGATGAACGACTTCTTCATCGCCGGTGGTCAGTTCTCGCGAGCCGACTTCCGCACGCCCTCGCAGATTGCGGCCCTTCGCCAGAAAGTGGTCATCAACTGTACGGGCTACGGCGCGCGGGCGCTGTGGAAGGACGAAACCTTGGTGCCGGTGCGCGGGCAGATCGCGCGGCTGATCCCGCAGCCCGACGTGCGCTATGGCCTGGTGTACCGCCATGTTCTGACCGTGCCGCGGCGCGACGGGCTCGTCGTGCAATCCTTTGCCGGAGGTGAGCGGCAAGGCTACGACGACGCCAACGAAACCCCCGACCGCGCCGAGGCCGAGCAGGCGGTGCGGACGCTCGCCGAGCTGTTCACGAAGAGCGCTTGAAGTGCCTCACGAGCATAGAAACGGCGCATCGATCCAATAGGCAGTCGATATTTCAGTCCTGGGCGGTCTCCCGGCAGTGTGCCTGCACCCGAAAGGGACACTCACTTCAGGAGACGTCATCATGAAACCCACTTTGACCATCGCTGCTGCGCTCAGCGCCGCGCTGCTTCTGGCAACACAGGCCCAAGCTCAGGGGCCGACGACCGAGAAGTGCTACGGCATTGCCAAGGCCGGCAAGAACGACTGCCAGACCGCGACATCATCGTGCGCCGGCACTTCGAAGAAGGACCACGAAGCCAGCGCCTGGCTCGCGGTTCCGAAGGGTATCTGCGAGAAGATTTCAGGCGGCTCGCTCAGCGCCGCCAAGGGCTAGTTCCGTCGCATCGGCCGCCGCGCCTGGACCGGTTCGGAACGGGAATCCGGCTCGAACAGTCAGGCCGGCGGCCGCACCATTCCTCGAGAGGCCATCATGAGCACCACCACATTCGATCCCCTGCGGCATGGCAACAGCCTGATTGCCCGACTCGACGTGCTGCGCACGACCGCCGGCCGATTCCCGTTGTCGCTGATCGAGTTCGGCATGCGGTTGGCTGTCGGTGCCACCTTCTTTCGCTCCGGCATGAACAAGCTCGAAAGCTTCGACACGGCGGTCACCCTGTTCCGGGACGAATACCGCCTGCCGCTGCTGCCGCCGGAACTCGCCGCCTACATGGGCACCACCGTGGAGCTCGGCGCGCCGGTGCTGCTGGTGCTGGGCGTTTTTGCGCGCCTCGGTGCGGCGGCACTGCTCGCCATGACGCTGGTGATCCAGTTCCTCGTCTATCCGGAAAACTGGCCGGAGCACCTGATGTGGGCGTCGATCCTGGCCTATGTCCTGAGCCGCGGTGCCGGCACGCTGTCGATCGACCGCCTGATCGCCCTCAACCTGTTCGCTCGCAAGTAAAGGTCGCCCTCAGCCCAGCCGGTGCCGTTCGCTGGCCGGGATCATCGTCAGGTTGGCGAGGATCTTGTGCTGCTGGTCGTCGCTGGCGGCCAGTGTCGGCTGCAGCGCGAGCAGAGCCTCGGCGAGCTTCGTCTCGTCCCAGAACCACTTCTTGCGTGTCCTCGGCGTGCCCGCATCGGGAAAGGCGGATGCGGCCTCGAGGTAGTAGGCACGCAGATCGTCGATCGCCTCCTTGAGCGCCTGCGCCGGCGGCAGGCGCCCGCTGAGCGCCTGCGTCACGAGCTTGCCCGCCGCTGCCATGTCGAGTCCCGATATACCGACCGTGGTGCGGCCCTGTGCGGCGACGGCACGGTCATACCAGGTCGCCAGCCGGTCGATCTCGGCTTCCAGCGAATCGACTCGGCTGGGGGCGAGGTCGATGGGGCAGGCCCAGCCGGTGAAGTCGGCCGGTTCGTCGATATGCTCGGGGTAGTCGGCGATCAGCGGCCCGTCGGTGCGTGCCAGCAGATCGAGCGCCGCGCGGGCGACGCGACGCTGGAAGGGCGCATCGTCCGGAATGCCGAGCGGGCGGCCGAGCTCGAATGTCACCCACAAGGCGCGCGGCGGGCGAACGACCTCAGTGTGCTCACGGACCAGGCTGATACCGGTGGTCGGGATGCCCTGACGCTCGAGGAAATGGCCGAGCGCGCCCACGGCGCGCGTGCAGGCGGGTCAAACCGGGACGAGCAGCGCCGCATCGACCTTATCGGCCTTCAGCAGGCCTGCGAGGTGTCGGGCATGAGGCTCGGCAGCGGCCGGCGGAAAGGCGCCCATGAAGGAGTAGTGCATCGAGCCCATCGAACCGACCGTGCCGTCGGCCACCAGCTCGCGCAGGCGATCGATCGGGAACACGACATTGAGATCCTGCTGAAAACCGGTGCGGTCGAAGTTTACCGAGATATGGCTCATGACGAGCTCGTTGGCGGGAGTCTCGGCAGGGATGACGCGATAGCTGCCGTCGCCCGGACGGAACGGCCGGTCGCCGCGCTTGTGCAGGCCAGCCGTGGAAATGATCGCCACCCGCCGCTCGACCAAGGGCTTGCCGGCAAGCGCCGGCGTATCGTCGTAGGTCGGGCATTCGAGGCGGCGCAGATGGCGCGCCTCGGCTTCGGGCATGTCGCTCAGACGCTTTACCATGGCTACCCTATGTGAACTTTCTGTAAGTCTCGCTGACGGCGATGATGGTGTGGTCGGCGCAGCCGTTCTCGCGTTCGACATTTGCCGCCGCGTATTCGGGCGACTTCATCATGTCGAGGAACGCGGCGCGCGAGGGGTAGCGCACCAGGGCGACATAGTCCCAACGGTGCCGATCCGGCACGCCGAATGCCACGGCCTCGGCGTTGCCGGTCCAGATGATCGTGCCGCCGCGCGCCTTGATCAGCTTGATAGCGAGCGCGCTGTAGCGCAGATAGGCGTCCCAGCCGCTGCCGTGGCCGTCGAGCGAGCGCTCGTGAAAGCGCATCAGGTTCAGCATGGTCACCGGCCCGGCGTCGGGCAGGGCTCTCAGCGCCTGTTCGTTGAGTTTGTCGATCACCGTCGGCCCTCGAGCAGCTCCAGCGCCGGCCGGGCCACCGATTCGAGCAGCTTGCGATTGGCCCCGGTGCGGGCCAGCACGCGGATTCCCGCGACCACACCCAGCAGATGGGCCGACAGCGCCTCGGCGTCCGTCCGTCGCGGCACCTGGCCAGCCTTGCGTGCGGCATCGATGTTGCGGCGAAAGAAGCTGCGGATCTCGTCGAGATAGCTGCTGACCATCCGCCCGACCTCGGCGTCGTGTGGCGCCACGTCGAGTGCCGCGTTCACCAGCAGGCAGCCCTTGCGATCCGGGTCCTTCAGCGAGCGGTCGACGATCTCGGTGACGAACGCTGCGATCGCTTCCCCCGGCTGGTGCGCCGCCTCGAGGCGGGCGATGCGCTCACGCATGGAGCGTTCGGCGTAGCGCCGAAGCGAGCGCTCGAACAATTCGCGCTTGTCGCCATAAGCGTTGTAGAGGCTGGGCCCGCCGATCCCCATGGCTTCGCTGAGGTCGCGCACCGAGGTTCCCTCGTAGCCGCGCAGCCAGAAGCAATCCACGGCGGCGTCGAGGGCGCGATCCTCATCGAAGGTTTTGGCGCGAGCCATATGGCATCAAAGCGTCTTTTTGTAACGATCGCTACAAAATTCAGCGTGGGCCGACGCTCGAAGCGATCGAGGCGGCGACCTCGGATGCCATGTGGAATTGCGCATCGCGGCTGGTGACGCCATGGCGCCGGGCGATCCAGCCGAAATCCGTGTAGGCCACCCAGACCGTACCCGCCTCGTCGCGGTAGACCAGCATGCGCACCGGCCAGTCGAGGCCGGCTTGCGGGTTGGCCGTGATGAACTGAGTGCCGAGCGGCGGATTGCCGAAAATCAGAAGGATCGAGGGCTTGAGCTCGATGCCCGACTTGGCGGCCAGCGACGCTTGGTCGATCTCCTGGAAGAAGGTGATGCCCTTGGCGGCGATGTCCTTCTTCAGGCGATCGACGGTCTCCTGCAGGTCGTAGGCGCTCTTCGTGGCGATGACGCCGGAGGCGGATGCCGGCTTGACGCCTTCGGCGGCGCCGGGAGCGGTCGACGATGCGAACAAGGCGAAGGCCAGAAGCGCGGCCGCACAGGCCTGGGTGAAGCAGTTGGACATGAGATTCTCCTTGGTGGGACTGTGTTTCAGCGCGATGTGGCGAGCGCGGGCGCTGGGACCGCTTGAGTGCGCGGAGAGAGCCGCGCGGTGAGCGTGGCGGCGAGCGCAAGCGCGAGGCCGATGCCGGCCACCGAGGCCGGCCAGCCGATCCGGTCGAAGACCAGGCCCAGCACGGCACTGCCGGCGAGACCACCGAAGAAGTAGCTGGCGAGATAGAGTCCGCTCGCCGAGCCGCGATCAGTCGTGGCGGCGCGGCCGACGAAGCCTGTCGCCGTCGCCTGGGCGAAGAACGTGCCGACGGCAAGCAGGGCAAGTCCGGCCAGCAGGGCCGCGAAGCTCTGGGCCAGCAGCAGCGGCAGTCCGGCCGCCGCGACGGCGAACGAAGCCCAAAGAGTCGGCCGCGTGCCGAAGCGGGCGACGACCCGGCCGGCGAGCGGCGTGGTGACGATCGAGGGCAGGAACACGAAGTAGACGGCACCCAGCATCATCATGCCGACGCCGAAGGGAGGGCGGACCAGAACGAAATTCACGTAGGTAAAGGTGCCGATGAAGGCGAAAAGGATCAGGAAGCCGATGGCGAAGGTCGCGCGCAGCGCGGGATTCGCGAGATGGCCGAGCCATGCCTTGAGCGGCGACTCGTGCTGCATGTCCATCTGCCGCATCGGCGGCGTGCGCTCGACGCTGAACCACACCAGCACGGCGCCCGCCAGATTGAGGACGGCGAATACCCAGAAGTTGGCGGCGAGCCCGAAATGATCGACCAGGCCCGCGGCTGCCAGACGGCCGAACAGATTGGAGGCAACGTTGCCGGTGATGTAGGCGGCAAAGGCGCTGGCTGTGTCGGCGGCGCTGGTGTGCTCGCCGAGATAGGCCAGCGTCAGCGCGAAGGCGGTCGACATGCAAAGTCCCTGAAGGATGCGCAGCAGTGTGAACAGCGGCAGGTCCGGCATCGTCGCCAGCAGCGCCGTCGGGATCGCCAGCAGCGTCAAACTGAGCAGAATGCCGCGCCGGCGATCGAGCCGGCGGCCGAACAGGGCGACGGCCAGCCCGCCGATCGCCATCCCGATGGTGCAGGCATTGACGGCAAAGCTCATGGCCGCCGGCGTCACCCCGTAGGCGGTGGCGAGCGGCGGCAGGATGGCCTGCGTCGCGAACAGATCGACGACGGTGAGAAAGGCGGTGACGCCAATCGTGAGCGCGCGCAGGGCACCTGACATGGTTCGATCTCCGGTGAGATGTCCGCCGATCACATGTTGTGGTCGTTGGGGTCGTGCTGGATGTCGAAGGACAGCAGCACCGCCGGCGCCTTGCCGTCGTTCTTCCACCAGTGCGCGGTCGCATGCGTCTCGCGCGCTACCTCGCCCGCCTTGTGCAGGATCGGCGCGGCGCAGTTGCTGGCATGCTCGTAGATCTCACCGCTCACGATGTAGATCAGCGCCGGCCGGTCCTCGTGGCTGTGCCAGGGCACAACACCGCCCGGTTGGACCTCGAGCTTGCGCACGCGCATCAGGTGGCCTTTCAGTGCCACCTTTTCGCCAGCGAGCTCGATCTGCGACAGGACCTTGTCGGTCACGCCCTTGGCAGCGGTGGTGACCGGCTTGGTTGCGCCGGCGCGCATCTGGTTGGCCGGACATTCACCGGCGAAGGCGGGAGTCGCGAGGCCGAATGCGGCGGCAGCTAACGTGGAAACGGCAAGAGCTTTGAACATGGGCATCTCCGTGCGGGTGGGCCGCGACCGGAGTGGCTGCGGCGATGGGCAGCATCGGAGGGCTGCAGTCCGAACAGAAATACCGACTGCGAATTGATTCGATAGCCGAGTTGCTACACCGCGTTGGCCCAAGGGAAAGCAAGTATCTCGCGCACGAAAGTGCCGACCGCGGGGAGATGCGGACGGCCGCGCACGGTCACGACCTGGATGGTGCGTACGATGTCGGGCTCGATCAGCGGGCGTACGCGCAGGCCTGGCATCGTCACGGCATGCTCGGGAATGAAGCTGAAACCCAGGCCCGCCATGGCCATGGCCTGGACCCAATCGTCGCGATCGGAACGGAACACCATCGTTACTTTAGAGCCATGCTCGCGCCACACCCGCCCCGCATGGTCGAAGAACTCGCACTGCAGGCGGTTGACGTAGGCGTGTCCGTCCAGGTCGGCGACCCGCACGGCATTCTGTCCCTCGAAGGGATGGCCGGGACCGACGCCGATGACGAAGCGTTCGTCGTAGAGACGACGCGCATGGAAGCGCTCGTCGATCTCATCGGGCTGGCCGTAGACCGCGACATCGAGCTCGCCGTGCGCGAGGCGGTCCTGCAACTGCAGATGCGAACCGTCCTGAACCACCAGCTTGACCCTGGGATGGCGCTCGCGGAACTCCTGCAGGAAGGGCACGAAGCGGCGCGGACCGATGGTGCACATCATGCCGAGCTTCAGTTCGACGTCGTCGAGCTTGGCGAAGCTCCTGGCCCGCTCCTTGGCGGCATCGGTTTCGATCAGGACTTGCGACAAGTGCGGTCGCATCATCTCGCCGAGTCCAGTCAGGTGCGTGTTGTTGCGCTCCCGTCGAAACAGCGGGCCGCCCAGCTCGTCCTCCAGGCCCTTTATGGCGCGGGTCAGCGACGGCTGCGAAACGTTGCAGGCCTCGGCCGCGCGCGTGAAGTTCAGTGTCTCGCAGACGGCCAAGAAGTAGCGGATCTGATGCATTTCCACGGCAAGGGTCCCCCGCAAGCCCGGCCATTGTGCCCCAGACCATCATAGCCTGCGGCTATGGACAGCCATACCGGAAGGTATTTCCCGCGCGTTTGTCGGTGCGCCAGACTTCAGTCCGAATGTCGCTGTCCCAAACGTTGCTCGAGCTCAGCCGCCGGCACCTGGCGGAGCTCCCACCGAACGAGCGCGCCGATTTCGAGGACGAGCTCGACCGGCTGCGCATGATGCGCGTGGCGGAGGAAGGGCTGGGCGTCGGCGACCCCCTGCCCGACTTCTCGCTGGAGGACGGCGCGGGCCGGGTCTGGAATTCGGGCGACCTGCTCGACCGCGGACCGTTGGTACTGGCCCTGTTCCGCGGCGGCTGGTGCCCGTATTGCGAGCTCACCATGCGGGCGCTCGAGGATGCGCGGCCGGCAATCGGGGCGCTGGGCGCCACGGCTGTCGGCGTCATGCCGGGTGCACGCGATACCGTCGCGAGCACGGTGGCCAAGCGTGGCGTCCGATTTCCCCTGCTCGCCGATCCAGCCAACGCCTTTGCCCGCATGTGCGGCCTTACCTACGAGCTGTCGCCGGCGCACATCCGTATCCATCGCACGCGAGGCCGCGACTTCCCGACCATGCACCACGAGCCGATCTGGCGCCTGCCGCTGCCCGCGGTGTTCGTCGTCGAGCCGAACGCGCGCGTTGCCTTCGCCTTCAGCGACGTCGATCCGTCGCGCTGGCCCGACCCCGACGCGCTGCTCGCTTCGCTGGAAGACCTGCGCAATGCGCATGCGCTATCGAATCGGTAGGTACTCGGCATTTCTAGAGCGCAGCGGCGGCGCGCAAGGTGCGATCACCAAATCCAAGGGAGATCGCACATGCTTCAGGGCAAGACCGCCATCATCACCGGCTCGACCAGCGGCATCGGGCTCGGCATCGCCGAAGCCTTCGCCCGTTCGGGCGCAAACGTGGTGCTGAACGGCTTCGGCGAGACCATGCAGATCGAGAAGACGCGCTCGGAGCTCGCCCATCGCACCAACGCCAAGATCGTCTATTCACCCGCCGACATGAGCAAGCCCAGGGCGATCGAGCAGATGGTGCGCCAGACCACCGACGCCTTCGGCACGGTCGACATCATGGTGAACAACGCCGGCATCCAGCACGTCGCGCCGATCGAAGAGTTTCCCGACGAGAAGTGGGACGCCATCATGGCCATAAACCTTTCTTCGGCCTTCCATGCCACCAAGCTGGTCTTGCCCGGCATGCGCGAGCGCGGCTGGGGCCGCGTGATCAATGTCGCCTCGGCCCATGCCCTCGTCGCTTCGCCCTACAAGGCGGCCTACGTCGCGGCCAAGCACGGCGTGCTGGGACTGACGAAGGTGACGGCTCTCGAGACCGCGGAGGACGGCATCACCTGCAACGCCATCTGCCCAGGCTACGTCCGCACGCCCCTCGTCGAGAAGCAGATCGACGACCAGGCCAAGGTGCACGGCATCCCGCGCGAGCAGGTGGTCAACGAGGTGTTGTTGAAGAACCAGCCCAACAAGCGTTTCGTCGAGGTGGCCGAGCTCGCCGCCCTCGCCCTGTTCCTGTGCAGCGACAACGGTGCCTCGGTGACCGGCGTGGCGCTGCCCATGGACGGCGGCTGGACCGCGCACTGAGGGGGCGGCGATGATGATCAAGCGCATCAATCTCGCCCTGCAGGGCGGCGGCGCGCACGGCGCCTATACCTGGGGTGTGCTCGACCGCCTGCTCGAGGAGGAGCGGCTGGAGGTCGAGGCGATTTCGGGCACCTCGGCGGGCGCGATGAACGCCGCGGTGTTCGCCGACGGCATGGGCCGCGGTGGCCGCGCCGAGGCCAAGCGGGCGTTGGAGGCGTTCTGGCGCAACATAAGCCAGGCTGCACAGTTCGGACCGTTCCAGCCGACGCCGTTCGACCGGCTGTCCAACGGCTGGAACCTCGACCATTCGATGGCCTTCGTGGCGTTCGACATGCTGACCCGCATGATGTCGCCCTATCAGCTCAACCCGACCAACTACAATCCATTGCGCGCCGTGCTGGAGAAGTCGGTAGACTTCAAACGGCTGGAAGGCTGTCGCGCAGTCAAGCTGTTCATCAGTGCGAGCAACGTGCGGACCGGCAAGGTGCGGGTGTTCAAGTCGGGCGAGATCACGCCCGACGTGCTGCTGGCCTCGGCCTGCCTGCCCTTCCTGTTCCAGGCCGTGACCATAGACGGCGACCCATACTGGGACGGCGGCTACATGGGCAACCCGGCGATCTTCCCGCTGATTTACGGCACCGCGACGCCCGACGTGGTGATCGTGCAGGTCAATCCGCTGGGCACCGACGGCGTGCCGACGACGGCGTCGGAGATCATGAACCGCCTGAACGAGATAAGTTTCAACTCCTCGCTGATGCGCGAGATGCGCGCGATCGCCTTCGTCACCGACCTGATCGACGACGGCAAGCTCGACTCGAACCAGTACAAACGGGTGAACGTCCACTGGATCGAGGCCGAGCAGCAGATGCGCGGGCTGGGTGCCTCGAGCAAGCTCAATGCGCGCCTGGATTTCCTTCTGCATCTGAAGGCGATCGGCCGCGAGGTCGCCGAACGCTGGATCGATCATCATTTCGACGCCATTGGCCAGCGCTCGACCATCGATGTGAAGGAGATGTTCCTGTAGCGATGCAGGCCGCGGCCTCGCATCCGGCACCGACACGAAGATGCAGTGATTGCCTGTCTCGGGTGGTCATGTCGTCGTGTCGGCGACGAGCACGCCGAGCCCGAGCAGTCGGCCGAATGTCGCGGCCATATCGAAATCGGTCGCCACCTGCGAGGCCCGTTGAAGCGCGACCGCTAGGAGATTGCCTCTCGAAAGGTCTTTGACGAAGGCTGCTTCGCCCGGATCGAGCACAGCAAATGCAGCGTCTTCGCGGCGTCGGAAGACCAGCAGACACGCCGGGCCTGCGGCAAGATGGACCGTGTCGACCGACGAACCAGGCTGCGACGCCTGCCAGATGAGATCCAGAGGCCAGGCCGATTCGATCAATGACGAGCCCGCCGGCAACCGTAGCGACAAATCCGGCAGCGACTCCGCCGGCCAGGCAGCCAGCTCGGCGGCGGACAGACGCGCTCCCAGTGGAGCATGGAAGGCGACGTTCAATGCCCAATCGAGCCGGGCCACATCCGCAAGGTATGGCAGGCCATGTCGCTGCTGCGTCTCGGCGACAAACTGGGGGAAGTGCTCTCCGTATCGGCTGAGGACGGGGTCCTCGAGTGGATTGCGGGCAATGAAGTCGTGGCTGAGCAAGCCGAAGAATTCCTGGCCGACGACCGCCTCGACCGTCGGAAAGGTCGCAGCGAGGGCAGCCCCGATGCTCCTTGCGACGTGATGCCGATGCAACTGCAGCCGCTGCTGGATGGTACGCGAATCACCGGCGATGGCGGCGAGGAGGTCGGGCTGGCCGCGCCCGGCAAGATGGGCCGCGAACGCAGCCTGGGTGTCACGCAGCGAGCGCAACATCTCTCGGATCCGCTCGGTCAAGCATGCGGTCGGCCCGTGCCGCCTCTTCCAGCAGTACGGCAAGCGGCGGGATGTCCGTGTCCCATTCGATAAGGGTCGGCCGGGGGCCGAACCGTTGCAGAACCTGCTCGAACAAGGACCAGACCACGCCACGGACACGGCTGCCGTGATCGTCGATCAGGATCGTCGTTCCGTCGTCGAGAACGCTCTTTGCGTGCCCTGCCAGATGAAACTGGGTGATCGCATCGCCCGGCAGTTCGTTCAGCCAATCGGCCGGGTCCAGCCCGAGATTGTGCGCCGTCACGACCACGTTGTTGACGTCGAGCAGCAGGCCGCATCCGCTACGGTGCACGAGCTCGTCGAGGAACTCGGCCTCGGTGAAGGTCGAGTTGCGGAACCCGAGATAGGCGGATGGATTTTCGATGGAGATCTGTCGCCCGAGGCGATCTTGCACGCGACCGACATTGCGAGCGACGATCTCCAGCGCCTCCTCCGCGTAGGGCAGCGGCAGCAGATCGTTGAAGAAACGCCCCTCGAAGCTGCTCCACGACAGATGCTCCGAGACCAGTGCCGGCTGTAGTCGATCGACAAGACGGGCGATGTGCTCGAGATGCGCTTCCTCGATCCCGTCGGCCGAACCGAGCGACAGACCGACTGCGTGCAACGAGAACTCGAAATCGTGCCGCAGGCGAAGCACTTTCTCGAGTGACGGAGAGGGACGCACGTAGTTCTCCGCGTGCACCTCGAGAAACACCGGGCGAATGGGCGTCCTCATCAATTCGTCGAGATGCTGGGAACGAAGGCCGATGCCCGCTGGAGGAAGCATATTGAAGCCCTCCCTTTCCCGCGCATTCTACAGGGGAGCGGCGACACGAGGCATTGCTGCAGCTCGCATCGGTTCGATGCAGGATGGCTATTATCTTGTGCGGATGAAACGCATCACCGCGAACATGCCGAGCAGGACCAGGGCGCCGGCCACATTCACCACCGTCGATCCGATATATAGCCACATGACGAGATAGACCGACGACATGAGGAGGGTCAGGCCGGCGACGCGCGCGCCGAAGGCGGTAAACTCGTTGAATGAGATGCGCTTGCCATCCTTCTCGGCGAGGCCGGTGACCGTGACGTTGGCCGAGGCGCCGATCAGGGTGCCGTTGCCGCCGAGGCAGGCGCCGAGCGCCAGCGCCCACCACAGGACCTGGCCGTCGGGACCGGCATCGAGCTGACCGAGCAGGCTCGCCACCAGTGGGATGGTGACGGCGGTGTAGGGGATATTGTCGATCACCGCTGACAGGAAACCCGACACCCAGAGGATCAGCAGCGCCGCCACCAGCAACCTCGCCCTGGACGACAGGCCAAACTCGCTGGCCGTGCCCTTGATGATCCAGGCCAGCGCATTGGCCATGCTTTCGATCAGGCCGGTCGCCACCGCCGCGCCGACCAGCACGAACAGGAAGATGAAGAAGGCAAGGGTGGGCCACTCGATGTCCTTCTCCAGGATATCGAGCACGCCGTGCCGACGCTCCTCGATCGTCGGTTTGTGCTCCTTGAGATAGTAGTAGTCCTGGGCAAACAGGATGGCGGCGACGCCGATCACCGCCGGGACGGCCACCGGCATGTGGGTGACGGTATGGGTCATGAAGCCGAGGAAGATCAGCCCGGTGATCCAGCAGGTCGCGCGCAGCAGCGGCACGTTCTGCAGCCTTGCGCCAGTGGGCTGGGCGGCATCGGCATGGTCGCTGTCGGCGTTGCGGCCGATGTCGTCGGGGTAGTAGCGCCTGCTGTACCAGACCAGCACGATCATCATGAACGTGCACGGCACCGTCAGATGAATGATGAAGTCCATGAAGGACAATTGCGTGCGCGGATCGGCGCCGATCAGCACGTTGGGCGGATCGCCGATCAGCGTCGCAGTGCCGCCGACGTTGGCCGCCATCACCATCGGCAGGAAAAAGGCGGAGCCGTTGATCCTGAGCCGGCGCGCCATCTCCGATGCCATGGGATAGGCGAAGATCACCGTCGTGACGTTGTCGAGGATCGCCGACAGCACGCCGGTGAACCAGATGATCGAACGCGCCGCCCTGCTCGGATTGCCTCTCGAGCGTTCGAGCAGGCGGTCGACCCCCCAGGCGAAGACGTTGGTGGTCTTGAGCACGCCGACCAGCGCCATCATGGAAAAAAGCAGCAGGATGACATTGAGGTCGATCGCCTGCTGTGCCGACTGGAACGAAATCAGCTTGAAGGGCGTGAAGTAGCTGATCAGCCACACCACGGCCACCCCGCCGATCGGCACCAGCACGCGATGCACGCGGTCGGCCGCGAGCAAGGTGAACATCGCCACCAGGATCATCGCGACGATGATCTGGCTGACGCCGTCTTGGGTCGAGCCGAAGCCGTGCATCAGGCCATGTACGTCGCCGACACGCCGCCATCGACGGTCAGCGTGTGGCCGTTGACATAGGACGCGGCGGGTGAGGCAAGGAACAGCGCCGCGCCAGCGATCTCGTGTGGCTCGGCCCAGCGCTTGGCCGGGCAGCGTAGGCGCTGGCGTTCGCCGGCTGGCGAGGCCATCAGTTGGGCATTGGTCTCGGTGCCGAAGAAGCCCGGGGACAGGGCGTTGGAGGTGACGCCGGTGGCGCCGAGTTCGCAGGCCAGGGCACGGGCCAGCGCCGACAGGCCACCCTTGGCCGTCGTGTAGGACGAGGCGCCCGGCGTCGCGAGGTCGGCCACGATCGAGGTCACCAGGATCAGGCGGCCCCAGCCGCGCTCGATCATGCCGGGCACCACCAGCTTGACCAGGGCGTGCGCGGCCACGAGGTCGACATCGATCAGGCGGGCGAAATCCTCGGGCTCGATCTGGGCGAACGGCCGGCGGTCACGTTCGCCGACATTGTGGACCAGGACGTCGATCGGACCTGCGCTTGCCACCGCCTGGCGCATGGCCGGCCGGTCCGCCATGTCGAAGGTGACGGCGCCGGCCTGCAAGCCTGCACCATGCAGGTCGGCAAGCCGCGGCGCCAGCCGCTCGGCCGAGCGCCCGTGCAACAGCACGCGGGCGCCGGCCTGGGCCAGCGCCTGGGTGATCTCCCAACCCAGGCCGCGGCCGGAACCGGTAATGAGAGCGGTGCGGCCATCGAGCCGGAACTGAGCGGGAAAGATCGACACGGGGTGGGACATTCGTTTATTGCACCAGTCCCGAGTTAGCTTTGTATTGGCGAATGCTGCAACTGCCTAAAGTCATCGGCCATCGCGGCGCGGCGGCCTATTCCCCGGAAAATACGCTGGAATCGTTCCGCGAGGCCCGTCGGCGCGGCGCCGCCTGGGTCGAGACCGACATCAAGCTCACCGCGGATGGCGTGCCGATCGTGATGCACGACGACTCGCTGAAGCGCACCACCGGCGTCGATCGCCTGGTGGCTGAGACGCCACGGGCCGAATTGCCGCCCGGTGTGCCGACCTTCGAGGAAGCGATTGCCTGCTTCGCTGAGGAGGGCCTGGGCTGCAATGTCGAGATCAAGCCCTGTCCCGGCCGCGAAGCCGAAACCGGTCGCGTCGTGGTCGAGACGCTGCGCCGGTGCTGGCCGGCCCATCTGCCGCCGCCCGTGCTGTCGAGCTTCAAGGACGAGTCTCTCGCTGCCGCGCTTCGGACCGCGCCCGAGTTCGCACGCGCCCTGCTAATCGGCAGTATCGGCGACGACTGGCGCGCCCGCGCCGGGGCCGTCGCGGCGGGCGGCATAAACACCAACGGGGAAAAGCTCACGGCGGTGCGCGCCGTCGAAATCCGCAAGGCCGGCTATACGCTCAGCGTCTATACGATCGACGACGCCGACGTGGCCAAGGCGCTGGTCGGCATGGGGGTGGACTGCATCATCACCGACGCGCCGGACATCATTCTGGCCGCTCTGGGCTAGGCTTAACGGGAGCGCCGACCCCAGCCTACTCAGGTGCGGGCCAGAGGTAGGCGCTGGCAAGTTTTGGGTTGCGTTCTTCACATAGCCTTGGTGGACTGTCATCACACTGCAATAAAACAGACACATCGCAGTCTTGGCGCCCATCGATACATCGGCGGGGTCTTAGGGAGGTTCAGGTTATGACACGGATTCTATTGTCTTCCGTCGCTGCGGCGGCTGTCCTGGCGAGCACGCCGGCAGCCTGGGCGCAGACCGAGATTCAGTTCTGGCACGCCATGGGCGGCAACCTCGGTGAGACGGTCAACCAGTTGGCTGAGGGCTTCAACAAATCCCAAACGCAATACAAGGTCGTACCAGTCTACAAGGGCTCTTACACCGAGACACTGACCGCGGCGATCGCGGCCTTCCGCGCCAAGCAGGCGCCGCACATCGTGCAGGTCTTCGAGGTCGGCACCGCCAACATGATGGCTGCCAAGGGCGCGGTCTATCCGATCTACCAGGTGATGGCTGACGCCTCGGAGCCGTTCGATCCCAAGGCGTTTATCGGCCCGGTCTATGGTTACTATTCGACGACCGACGGCAAGCTGCTGTCGATGCCGTTCAATTCCTCAACGCCGGTGCTGTACTGGAACAAGGAATTGCTCACCAAGGCGGGACTCGATGGCAACAAGCCGCCGCAGACTTGGCCGGAGCTGGGTGAGATGGCCAAGAAGGCCGTCGCCGCCGGCGCCAAGTGTGGGTTCACTCCGCAATGGCAGACCTGGACGCTGATCGAGAACTACGGCGCCTGGCACAATCTGCCGTACGCCACCAAGGAAAACGGCTTCGGCGGCACCGACATCGAGCTGAAGTTCAATGACACGCCGCGCGTGAAGCTGATCCAGATGTTTGCCGATTGGGGCAAGGACAAGACCTTCGTCTATGGGGGCCGCGAGGCAAAGTCGACCGCCATGTTCACGGCCGGCGATTGCGCCTTCCACATCGCCTCGTCGGGCAGCGCCGCGGGCATCGAGAAGGCGCTGGGCCAGGACAAGGTCGGCATCACCATGATGCCCTATTCACCTGACGTCATTGCCAAGCCGCAGAATTCCATCATCGGCGGCGCCACGCTGTGGGTGCTGCAGGGCAAGCCGACCGCCGAATACAAGGGCGTCGCCAAATTCATGAGCTACCTGTCGAGCACGCCGGTACAGGCCAAGTGGCACCAGGAGACCGGCTATGTGCCGATCACCACTGCGGCCGCCGACGCGACCGAAAAGGAAGGCTTCTACAAGAAGTTTCCAGGTCGCGATGTCGCCGTTAAGGAGCTCACCCTCAATCCGCCGACACCAAACTCCAAGGGCTTGCGCATCGGCAACTTCGTGCAAATCCGCGACGTCGTCGACGAGGAGCTGGAGCAGGTGTGGTCCGGCAAGAAAGACGCCAAGGCCGCCCTCGACGAGGCGGTGAAGCGTGGCAACGAGCTGCTGAAGCGCTTCGAAGCACAAAACAAGTAGACGCCATCGAAGCTGAAAGATCCTCCTCATGTTTCTCTCCCCCGCAAGGGGGAGAGATCCAGGTGAGGGGATGTTCGACAGATGGAAAAACGCGTCACCTTCAATGAACGATGGCTGCCCTACCTTCTGGTTGCGCCGCAGATTGCCATCACCCTGGTCTTCTTCTTCTGGCCGTCGGGACAGGCGATCTGGCAATCGGTGATCTCGGAGGACGCCTTCGGCGGGAACACCAAGTTCGTCTGGCTCGACAATTTCATTCATCTCTTCAGCGATCCGAACTACTTCGTCGCTGTTCGCCTGACGCTGGTCTTCAGCTTCCTGGTCGCCGCGCTTGGCCTTGCCATCTCGCTGCTGCTTGCGCTGATGGCCGACCGCATCATTCGCGGCGCTTCGATCTACAAGACGATCCTGGTTTGGCCTTATGCCGTGGCGCCGGCGGTGGCCGGCGTGCTGTTCGGCTTCCTGTTCAATCCCTCGGTCGGCGTCGTTGCCTGGGCGTTGGCGGCGATCGGCCTGGAGTTCAACTACGTGATCAACGGCAACCAGGCGCTGATGCTGGTGGTGTTCGCCGCCGTCTGGAACCAGATCAGCTATAACTTCCTGTTCTTCCTTGCTGGCCTGCAGTCGATCCCCAAATCGCTGATCGAGGCTGCCGCGATTGACGGTGCCGGCCCCGCCAAGCGCTTCTGGGACATCGTCTTCCCGTTGCTGTCGCCCACCGGATTCTTCCTGCTGGTGATCAACATCATCTATGCCTTCTTCGGCACCTTCGGCATCGTCGGCTCGCTCACCCAAGGCGGGCCCGGACAGGCCACCAACATCCTGGTGTGGAAGGTCTACAACGACGGCTTCCGTGGTCAGGATCTCGGCGGGTCCTCGGCTCAGTCGGTCATTCTGATGATCGTTGTAATCGCGCTCACCTTCGTGCAGTTCCGCTTCATCGAGCGGCGGGTGCATTACTGATGGTCGAGAATCGTCCCTTCCTGACGTTCCTGAGTCACTTCACGGTGATCGTCGGCCTGATCATCATCGCCTTTCCGGTGTGGATGACCTTCGTCGCCTCGACCCACGACCAGGAAACCATGCTGCGCTCGCCAGTGCCGATCTGGCCGGGATCGCATCTGATCGAGAATTACTGGACGGTCCTGGTCGAAGGGTACAAGAACCGGCCCGGCACGGTGCCGCTCTACGTCACCCTGACGAACAGCGTGATCATGGCGCTGGGCGTGGCGATCGGGAAGATCCTGATCTCGATCATCGCCGCCTTCGCCATCGTCTATTTCCGTTTCCCGCTGCGCATGATCTTCTTCTGGGCGATCTTCGTCACCCTGATGTTGCCCGTGGAGGTGCGTATCGTGCCGACCTATGGCGTGGTCGCGGGGCTGGGCATGCTCGATTCGTATCCCGGGCTGATCATCCCGCTGATTGCGTCGGCTACCGCGACCTTCCTGTTCCGTCAGTTCTTCCTCAGCGTCCCCGACGAGCTCACGGAAGCCGCGCGAGTCGACGGCGCATCGCCGATGCGGTTCTTCTGGGACATCCTGCTGCCAATGAGCCGCACGTCGATCGCCGCCCTGTTCGTCATCCAGTTCATATACGGTTGGAACCAGTATCTCTGGCCGTTGCTGATCACGACCAAGGAGAGCTTCTACACGGTGGTGATGGGTGTTTCGCGCCAGGCCAACGTGGTCGACGCGGTGCCGAGCTGGAACCTGCTGATGGCCATGGCGATGCTCGCCGCGTTGCCCCCGGTGCTGGTCGTGGTGTTCATGCAGCGCCAGTTCGTGCGTGGTCTGGTCGAGACGGAGAAATAGGACATGGCGCAAGTCCATCTGCGTGGCGTGAAGAAGACCTACGACAACAAGGTCGAGGTCATTCACGGCATCGACATGGAGATTGCGGATGGCGAATTCATCGTCATCGTCGGTCCGTCGGGCTGTGGCAAGTCCACCCTGCTGCGCATGGTCGCCGGGCTGGAGCGCATCACCGGCGGCGAAGTGGCGATCGGCGACCGCGTGGTCAACAACCTAGAACCCAAGGACCGGGACATCGCCATGGTGTTCCAGAACTACGCGCTCTATCCGCATATGAGCGTGTACCAGAACATGGCGTATGGGCTGAAGATCAAGGGGATGGCCAAGGACGAGATCGAGCGTCGCGTGCAGAAAGCGGCCAAGATCCTCGAGTTGGGAACGTTCCTGCAGCGCCTGCCGCGGCAGCTCTCGGGCGGCCAACGCCAGCGCGTCGCCATGGGCCGCGCCATCGTACGCGAGCCAGCCGTATTCCTGTTCGACGAGCCGCTTTCCAATCTCGACGCCAAGCTGCGTGTGCAGATGCGGCTCGAGATCAAGCGCCTGCAGCGCGAGCTCGGCGTCACCTCGATCTACGTCACGCACGACCAGGTCGAGGCCATGACCCTGGCCGACCGCCTGATCGTGATGAACGGCGGGGTTGCCGACCAGATCGGCACGCCGATGGACGTCTATGACCGGCCGGCCTCGGTCTTCGTCGCGGGCTTCATCGGCTCGCCGGCGATGAACTTTTTGGCGGCAAAGGTTGGACGGGACGGCAAGTCCGTCGATCTTGCCGGTAACAACGCAAACGGAGCGATCAACATGGCGCTGGCTCGACCGACCTCGGCGCCGGTAGGCTCGGCCGTGGCGTTGGGCGTGCGGCCCGAGCATCTGCATCCCGCAACTCACGGACCGTTGCAGTTCGAGGTTGAGCTGGCGGAGCCTCTGGGCGCCGACACGCTGCTGCATGGCCGCTTCGGCGCGGCTCGCGAGCTGGTGACGGTCCGCCAGGGCGGCCATGTCATCGCCCGGCCGGGCGAGAAGCGCAATTTCGAAGCTGAATCCGGCCATCTGCATCTGTTCGACCCGCAGACCGGCAAACGGTTCGCTGACACCTGAAATGGCCGTCGTCGGCAGCAAGCGTTACGGCACCGCGAGTGTCGAGGAGCGTGGAAAGGCAGGTCTCGAGTTTGTGCGCGGCCTCGTCGACGGCACGTTGCCGCTCAACACCATGGCGCGAACCCTGGGCTACGACGTCGTCGAGGCGTCGGAGGGACGCGTCGTGGTGACGGCGGTGCCGACGGCCGAGCAGCTCAATCCTGAAGGCACGGTGCATGGCGGCCTGGCGGCGACCCTGCTCGACAGCTGCATGGGACTCGCGGTGCGCACCCTGACGGGCGCGGGCGTCGGATCGACGACGCTGGAGTTCAAGATCGCGTTCGTCCGACCGATCACACCCGAGACTGGCCCGGTGCGCGGTGAAGGCGTGGTGCTGAGCATGGGTCGCCGTGTCGGCTCTGCCGAAGGCCGACTGACCGACCTAAATGGCAAGTTGCTGGCGCACGCCACGACCACGTGCCTGGTATTCGAGCGATAGACGGTATTGGTGCGTCGATGCAGCCGGCCCCCGTCATCCCGACCGGAGCCGAGCGCAGCGAGGCG
>CADECW010000103.1:0-17356 GCA_902825855.1 uncultured Rhodospirillales bacterium
CAGTCGTGGGATTGTGGGATTGGGGTGATGCCATGAATAGCGTGGATATTGGGGTCGCGCGATTCTCAAAAATCGCTGCACTAGCCAAGGCGATTCCGGTGGCCGTCATCGCCACCTCGCTGTTGTTTGTCAATGCCGGCTTGGCGCGAGACGAAAAGCCGAGCTTCGTGCCGGAAGAACGATTGGAAAAGCTGGACGTCGGCAAATTTGCCAATTCGACCAGCATTACAAACAAGTGGCTGCCGCTGAAACCGGGAACCCGGTACGTCTATGACGGGACGACTGTCGATGAAAAAGGCAAAGTCCTTCCGCATCAGATCGTCATCAACGTTACGGATCTGGTGAAGACGATCGCCGGCGTCAGAACGTTGGCGACTTACGATCTGGACTACGAGAGCGGTCAGTTGGTCGAAGCGGAACTGGCCTTCTATGCGCAGGACGTCGACGGCAACGTCTGGCGCTTCGGCGAGTATCCCGAGGAATACGACAACGGCAAGTTCGACAAGGCGCCGGCGTGGCTCGCCGGTATTCAAGGTGCCCGGGCGGGGATCATGATGAAGGCCGATCCGCAGCCGGGCACGCCGAGCTACTCGCAGGGCTATGGCCCTAAGGTGAACTGGACCGATCGAGGACAAGTCTACCAGGTCGGGCAGTCGGTCAGCGTCGGCAGCACTCGGTATTCGGACGTACTTGTCGTCAAGGAGACATCGCTCGAGGAAGAGCAGAACGATGCCTTTCAGCTCAAGTACTACGCCGCCGGTGTCGGCAACATCAAGGTTGGATGGTTGGGAACAGGCGAGAAAACAAAAGAAGAGTTGGAGCTGACGAGGGTCGAGCAGCTCGATGCGCAGGAAATGAGCTCGGTCCGGGAGAAGGCGTTGGCGCTGGAGAAGAGCGCCTACAAGCGCAGCAGGATCGTCTACGCGAAAACAGAACCGATGACCGTGCTGGACCGCTGATCGCGACGCGCTTCTCGAGTCTAGTGCTCGCCTTCGCTCACGAGGAGCAGCATGACGAAAAGCATCGTAGGGCTTCGAGGGTGGCTTGCCGCTTTTTCAGTGCTGGCCGTCCTCCAGCAGCATGCTGCAGCAGACGACACGAAAGCGTTCCTGGATCAGGCTGACTACACATCGGCGCGCGACTGGTTCATACAACGCCCGGCTTTCGTTCCGAACGGCCACGCCGCGTACTTTTTCCCGCTCGTCCCGGGCCACAAGCACATTCTCGAACGGACCGACAACTCAGGCGAAAAATATCGCAAGGAAACGTCCGTGCTGGACCAGACCGAGCCCTTCGAGGTCGAAGGGCTGGGCAAATTCGAGACTGCCATCGTCCAGGACGAAGAGTTCGTAGAAGAGGAGCTTGTCTTTCGAGTGCATCGATGGATTGCCATCGACAAGACGACCAATAGCGTCCACTTGTTTGGGCTGGTGGCCTGGGAGATTGACGACGAAGGCTATGCCGTAGTCGATGACACTTGGCGAGCCGGGGAGAACCAGGGCGGCAAGGTGGTGCGCCCGGGGCTCCTGATGCCCGGCATTGTCACGATCGGTTCCCGTTTCCTCGTTGGCGGGCCGGACAATGAATCCCGCGGAGGGTTTGAAATCACTGCAACAGGCATCAATGCCAGCGCTCCAGCAGGTACATTCGAAAAATGTGTTCGGCTGCGGGAGCGAGAGCTGGTGGAGGAAAAGAAGGAAGTGGTCGACCGAGTATGGTGTTCGCACGTCGGCCTCGTTTCGGACAGCGCCAGCGGGCAACTGACCGCCTCGAACGCCTTGCCGTCAACGCATCCCGGCTCAGACGTGTCGAGCTTTGGAAAGTTCTCATTCAAAAAGCAATCCGGGCCACCACCGACCCCCAAGATCAGCAAAGACGAGGCGAAGGAGAAGGCGCTGAAGCTCATGCCCGGCCGCGTTACGTCCATCGTCATCGAACGCAAGCGCGGCAAATACGTCTACGTCGTCGAGATCATGACCAGCAATGCCGGCGAGAAGGACGTGCTGGTCGACATTCTAACGGGTGAAATCGTCGGAACGGAGTGACGCCGATGTCCGCCTTTGGGTCGCCCTACCTGCACCTTCCAGGGTTCTCGGTTCTTCTAATGGCAGCAAACGTTGCCGCGCAGGCCCCGCCGGGACTGGGCACCGAGGAGTATGGCCTTTCTCCGCGCGCGCTCGTCCAGGCGATCGAGCAAACCGAGGAGCTGATTTCCAAATGCATGCGTGACCAGGGCTTCACCTACTTCGCTGCCGACCACTCGACGGTGCGAGCCGGAATGACGGCGGACAAGAAGCTGCCGGGGCTTTCCGAGGAGGAGTTCGTGGGCCGGCATGGCTTTGGCATAGCCACGATGTATACCGGCCTGCCACCGCAGCTGGCACCCGGATACAGCCCCGGAAAGGTTGGGCTAGGCGAGCGCAACGTCCTTCAGTTCCAGTCGCTTTCGCCGGCCGGTCAGGTCGCGTACAACCAGGCACTATTGGGCGGCGTGGGAAATCCGACATTCGCGGTAGCGCTCGAGCAGGAGAACCTGTGGCTTACCGGCGGCTGCACGCGCAAAGCGGTCGAACAAGTATTCAAACCCGACCAATTGAAATCGACGTACTACAACCCCCAGGACGCTATCATCAACAAGGACAAGCGCATGCGGGCGGCATTGGCCGTCTACGCCCGGGAGATGAGGAAGGCAGGCTTTGAGTACAATCACCCGGACGAGATAGAGCCTGACATTCGGACACGTCTGGCCGCTGTGACGGACAATGGCCGCATCCTGGTGGAGAGCATGTCGACGGAGCAGAAGGCCGCACTCAAGAAGCTGCAGGATTTCGAGCGCGAGGTAGCCAAGACGAGCATGGCGCTGCAGGAGAAAATCCTCGTACCTGTCGAGGAACGCATCCAACAGGAACTCTTTTCGCGCAAGCCGCAGTAGGCGAATACCCACAATTGGTGAATGGCCAGAGCAGCGAAGTGCTGTGACAATTTTGTGAGCGCTCCTGCAAGGCGACGCATATCCCCAAGGGACAACAAGAACTCTTCGGACCCAAAGTGTTATTCCCTGCGACGCCAGGTGCGGACGCGCTGGCTGGCATCAATAGAGAATTCCACATCTGGGCGATGGTCGTGGTTTGCCGAACAGCAACAACAGCGGCTCTGGCGGCCCTTGGTCGGGCCGTCGCTGCATTGGCCAACAAATGGGGGCCGATAGTTGTCGCTGCCTCGATGGGGATCTCAGGGAACGCTCGGGCCGAGAGCACAGGGTCCCACGATACTTTTTCCCAGAACCCGCCCCTTCAGGCGCGCGACATCATCCCTCACGGGCGTAGCCCGTACTTCTTTCCCTTGGTTCCAGGCCACAAGCACGTTCTCGAATTGACGGAAGAATCAGGCGAGCGATATCGCAGGGAAACGGCGGTCCTCGATCAGGTCGAGGTTTTTGATGTTGGTGGAATTGGGCGCTTTGCGACCGCCGTGGTTCGCGAAGAGGAGTTTGCCGCTGACGAACTTCTCTTCCGCGTCGACCGGTGGGTTGCGATCGATGGTTCGACGAACAACGTCCACATATTCGGCGAGGTCAGTTGGGCAATCAACGCCAAGGGGCATGCACAGCTGGAGGGGATTTGGCGGGTCGGGGAAGCCGATGAAGGCGGGATCGCTCGACCGGGTCTTTTGATGCCGGCTTCAATGACCGTTGGCTCGCGGCTCGCTCTTCAGGGCGAGGTCGACGAATGGGATGCGACCGTTGATGTGGTAGCGACAGGAATACATGTCACGGTTCCAGCCGGTACTTTCGCCGATTGTGTGCGGCTTCGGAAAAAGCCGCTGCGAGGAAGAAAGAAGGACGGCGTCGACAGTGTCTGGTGCCCGCAGGTGGGGC
The DNA here is from genome assembly GCA_902825855.1 of uncultured Rhodospirillales bacterium. Lineage (GTDB taxonomy): Bacteria > Pseudomonadota > Alphaproteobacteria > Reyranellales > Reyranellaceae > Reyranella. The sequence continues at coordinate 3,878 of CADECW010000103.1, forward strand.
TCGTCTTCCACGCTTCGACCGGTGAGCTGACATCGTCAACCGCCCAGTCGAACTAGTGTCGAGTCGCCTTTGAGCTTGCGAGACAGGCTCAGCAAGACCCCTTCTACTCGAGCTTCAGCAGCTGACATTCCGCAGAAATTTCCCCTGGCTTCCTGCCAGCGGCCCTGGGAAGCCAGGTGATGTCGGCGAGACAGCGCATTCCTTTAACAGCGACGGCAGCGGCTGCAGACGGCTACAAGCGCACAAAGGAATCCTGGCGTCACCTTGGAGATCTACGGAAATGACCTTGTTGCCACCTGCCGTCGCCCCTGTCGTCCTGCTGCTCATTTCCAACGTCTTCATGACCTTCGCCTGGTATGGCCATCTGAAGTTCACGGATCGGCCGTTGTGGTTGGTGGTAGTGGCGAGTTGGGGCATCGCCTTCATCGAATACTGCTTTGCCGTGCCGGCCAACCGCTGGGGCCACGCCGTCTATTCGGCGGCCGAGCTCAAGACCATGCAGGAAGTTATCACCCTTTCGGTGTTCGCCCTGTTCTCGGTACTCTATCTCGGCGAGCGCATCACCCTGAACCATATCGTCGGCTTCGCTCTGATCTGCGGTGGCGCTTTCTTCGTCTTCCGAGGCCCTCTGCCATCTTGAAATCGCAGCCATCGTCCGAGATTTGCGCCTGCGGCAGCAAAATACTCTCCTGATCCGGGACGAGGCTGTCGTATTCTGCATGGACTGCTGCAACGGGGGTGATTGACGGACCAGGCGAGTAGAAGAAGGATCGAGTGGGCGGCGTTTGCCGCCGTACTGCTGATCGCTGCCGGGCTGCGGCTGGGGCGGCTGGACGACAATGGCGTCGGCACCGCCTACTACGCGGCGGGCGTGCGCAGCATGCTGCAGGGCGTCTGGCTGTTCTTCTACAATTCGTTCGACCCGGCAGGCTTCATCTCACTCGACAAGCCCCCGGTCGCTTTCTGGATCCAGACGGCCTTCGCCATCGTCCTGGGCTACAGCGGCTGGGCCATCCATCTGCCGCAGGCGCTTGCAGGCATTGCCTCTGTTGGCCTGCTCTATCGCCTGGTGCGGCCGCTCGGCGCGCCCGCCGCAATCGTCGCGGCCCTGCTCCTGGCGATCATGCCTATCGCCGTCGCGATCGACCGCTCGAACAACGCCGATTCCTGGCTGATCTTCTTCCTGCTGCTGGCGGCCCGGACGGCGCTGCGCGGCCGCGGCCTGTCTCTGGTGGTGGCGATGGCGCTGCTGGGGCTCGCTTTCAACACCAAGATGCTGGCAGCGCTGGTGTGCGGGCCTGCGCTGCTGGCGGGATGGCTGCTCGCGGGCACGCTCACCTGGGGCCAGCGGCTCGCATGGATGACGGCGGCCGCGGTCACGCTCGCGGTCGTATCGTTGTCCTGGGTGGTAGCGTTCGACCTGACGCCCAAGGCAAAACGGCCCTATGCCGGCAGCAGCCACGACAATTCGATGCTCGAGCTCATTGTCATGCACAACGGGCTGGACCGTTTCGTGCGCAGGACGCCAGGGCCCACGCCGGCACCGACGCAGACCGCGAGCGTCGTGGCCTACGATGCCGTGGCGGTTGGACCGTTGCGGCTTGCCGTGCCGAGCCTCGCCATGCAGTTCGCCTGGACTTTGCCGCTCGCCGTGCTTGGCGCGGTGCTCGCCTGGCGCCGCCGTCGCGCCCCCGTGGCGCTGTGGAGCGTGTGGGCGCTCACCTACGGCATCGTCTACAGCTCGGCCGGCGGTATCTTCCACGCCTATTACCTATCGGCCCTGGGGCCGCCGCTCGCGGCATTGGCCGGCATCGGCTGCTTCGAACTGTGGCGCCGCGGCTCGACGCATCTCGCAGTCGGGCTCGGCGCTGCCGCCCTGTGGCAGGGCTATATCGCCGGCGCATCCCTGGGATGGACGTCGATCTGGATAGGCTTCCCCGCGGTGGCGCTGCTGGCGGCCGCGGCCGCGCAGTGGCGCGCCAAGCGGCCGCCGGCCGCGATCGGCGGCGTCGCCCTGCTGGTGCTGCCGGCCTTGTGGTCGCTCAGCGCCATCTTCGCCCCGGGCAATCTCACCCTGCCGTCAGCCAGCCTGCCGCGCTGGCTCGGCCTAGATGACGGCCGTGGACCGATCCTGTCGCGCAACTGGACGGCACTGACCGACGATCCCAAGCTGCTGGAGTTCCTCAAGGAGCATCGCGGCAACGCGCGCTTCCTGCTGGCCGCACCCAATGCATTGCTTGCGGCGCCGGTGATCATCCGCACCGGTCAGCCGGCCATGGCGTTCGGTGGCTTCTTCGGCAATGACCCGGTGATGAGCGTCGATGCCTTCGCCAGGGCGGTCGAGCGACGCGACGTGCGCTTCGTGGTCTTGGCCACCAATCGCCGTACGCGCGACTTCGAACGCTGGGTGCGGGCGCACGGGACGGTGGTGGACCCGGCGCAATGGCGTTCGCTGCCGCCGGACCCGCAGCGCGCGATCGTCCTCTACGACCTTGGCCCCAGATAGCGGTTCTCAGCCGGATACGAGGCCTCATGCCCGCTCATGATCTTTATCAGCCGGCGCCGAGGGCGCGAGCGATCTGGTAGGTCGCGAGAGCGGCGACATAGGCCAGCGCCAGCATGTAGGCGAAGGTGATCCACATCCACTTCCAGCCGCCGGTCTCGCGGCGGATGACGGCGAGGGTGGACGCGCATTGCGGCGCGAAGACATACCAGGCCAGCAGGGCAAGCGCCGTGCCGAGGCTCCAACTCGTCTGCAGAGCGCGGCCGATCTGCTCGGTGGCTTCCTCGCCGCCGGCTATCGAGTAGATCGTGCCCAGCGAGCCGACCGCGACCTCACGCGCCGCCATGCCGGGGATCAGTGCGACATTGATCTGCCAGTTGAAGCCGAGCGGCGCAGTGAGCGGCTGGATCGCCGAGCCGATCATGGCGGCAAGGCTGTAGCTGATCGCCGGCCCGGTGGCGCCATCCGGCGCCTGCGGAAAACTGGCCAGGAACCAGATCAGGATCATCATCGAGGCGATGGTCGTGCCGGCACGCTTGAGGAACGCCGTCGCACGCCCCCACAGGCCGATGGCGAGGCTTCTGGCGCGCGGCATCTTGTAATCGGGCAGCTCGAGCATGAAGGGTTCGCCCGGCGTGTCGCGCCAGATGAGACGCTTCAGGACGAACGACACCGTCAGGGCGCCCACGATGCCGGTCGCATAGAGGCCGAACATCACCAGCCCCTGGAGGCCGACGAAACCCCAGACCTCGCGATCGGGGATGAAGGCGCCGATGATCAAGGTATAGACCGGGATGCGCGCCGAGCAGGTCATCAGCGGCGCCACCAGGATGGTGGTCAGCCGGTCGCGCCGATTGTCGATGACCCTGGTCGACATGATCCCAGGAATGGCGCAGGCAAATGACGACAGCAGCGGGATGAAGGCCCGCCCATGCAGGCCCGCCCCGCCCATGATGCGATCCATAAGGAAGGCAGCGCGCGCCATGTAGCCGAGATCTTCCAGCACGAGAATGAAGAAGAACAGGATCACGATCTGCGGCAGGAACACGATCACCGCGCCGACGCCGCCGATCAGGCCGTCCCTGAGGAAGCTCTTGAGCAGGTCGGGCAGCGGCGCGCCGTCGACCTGATCGCCCAGCCAGTGGAAGGCCGCCTCGATCCCGTCCATGGCGGGCGCCGCCCAGGCGAAGACCGCCTGGAACATGACGAACAGGATGACCAGCAGGATGACGAGCCCGAGCACGGGATGCAGCAGCACCGAGTCGACCTTCGCCGTCAGCGAATCGCGCCGGCCCGGCCCGCGCACGGCGGCAGCCAGGAGGCGATCGGCCTCGCGCTGGCCAACGCGCAGGGCGCCGGCATCCGGCGGATGCCAGTCGGCTTCGCCAGCCTCGAGCTGCTCGTCGAGACGCCTGTCGATACCGGCCAGAAGGCCGTCGATGCCGCCGCGGCGTACCGCCACCGATTCCACGACCGGTACTCCGAGCTCGCGCGACAGGCGTTCGATATCGATCGAGATGCCGCGCTTGCGGGCGATGTCCATCATGTTGAGCGACAGCATCACCGGACGGCCGACCCGCTTCAGCTCGAGCGCGAGCCGCAACGCCAGCCTGAGGTTGCAGGCATCGGCGACGCAGACGATCAGGTCGGGCACGACCTCGCTCTCCAGGCGGCCCAGCACGACGTCGCGCGTGATCTCCTCGTCCGGCGAGCGTGCGCGCAAGGAATAGGTGCCGGGCAGGTCGACGACGTGGATCGACCGCCCTGCCGGCGTCGTGAGCGGACCAATCTTCTTCTCGACGGTGACGCCGGGATAGTTGGCGACCTTCTGGCGGCTGCCGGTCAGAGCATTGAACAACGCGGTCTTGCCGCAGTTCGGATTTCCGACAAGTGCGACGACGGGGGCGTTCATCAAGCGGTCGCCGCAGTCACCAGGATCGCCATGGCCTCGCGGCGGCGCAGCGCAATGGTCGTATCGGCGACGCGCACGGCGATCGGATCGCCGCCGAACAGCCCTTGGTGCAGCAACTCGACATCGGCGCCTTCGACGAAACCCAGCTCGATCAACCGGCGCTCCAGCTCAGGGCCGGGCAGGCCGGTGCTGTGGCCGTTCACGGAAAGCTGGTGGATGCGGCCACGAAAGCCCACGAGGGCCTCGCCGAGTGCTATGGTTGGACCGGTCTTCATTGCGAGTAATTCGTAATAGCACCCAAACGTCGGTTCCGCCAAGCTTCCAGGGGGACACATGGCAACGATCGTTCTTGCACACGGTGCGTGGTGGGCCGCCTGGGCGTGGAAGAAGATGCGGCCGTTGTTCGCGGCCGCTGGACACGAGTTCTTCTCGCCGACCTATACCGGGCTGGGCGAGCGGGCCCATCTTGCCCATCACGAGATCGACCTCACCACGCACGTAAACGACGTCGCCGCGGTGCTGGATTGCGAGGACCTGCTGGACGTGACGCTGCTCGGCCATTCCTACGGCGGCATGGTAGCGACTGCTGTCGCCGACAAGGCCCGCCGCCGCATTGCACGCGTCGTGTATATCGACGCCTTTGCGCCGCAGGACGGCCAGAGCCTGTTCGACCTGCTGGGCTCGCAGGGCACGGAGATGATGCGCGGCAAGGCGATAGGCGAAGGCGCGGGCTGGCGCATCCCGCCCATCCCGATGCCGTCCGACACCTCGCCCGAGGACCTCGCCTGGGCAACGCCACGCCGTCGTTCGCAGCCGATCAAGACCTTCGAGCAGAAGTTGAGGCTGGCCTCGCGCGAGCCGCCGCTGCCGCGTGCCTATGTCTACGCCAAGCGCAGCGGACCGGGCGACACGTTCCGCCAGTTCGCGGAGCGCGCGAAAGGCGATTCGACCTGGAAGTATTACGAGATGGACGCCAGCCACAATCCCCACATCACCTGCCCGCAGGATCTGATGAGCACACTCACCAAGATCATGGCCGAGACGTGAGTACGCAACTCGCCTACCACATCCTCGCCCAGCTCGGCCGGACCAGGCGCAGCGATGATTCGCTCGCCATGACCGGCGACGAAGACCCGGTGTTCGTGACACCGTGGCGCGTCGCGGCCGCCGGCTCGGCAGCGCTGGGCGCGGTCGGCCTCGCCGTCTGCGACCTGTGGCGACTGAAGACCGGCAAGTCGCAAGCCGTCACGATCGACCGCCATGCCGCTGCGGCGTCGCTTCGCTCGAACACCTACGTGCTGCAGAACGGCAAGAAGCCGGTGTCGTGGGATCCGCTGGCTGGTCACTACCCGACGCGCGACGGCCGCATCATGTTCCTGCACACCAACCATCCCCATCATCGCGCCGGCGCCTTGCGCATCGCCGGTGCCAAGGCCGAGACGCGCGAGGGACTGGCCGACGCGGTCGCTCGATGGGACGGACTGGCGCTCGAGCAGGCGATCGCGGACGGCGGCTGCGTCGGCGGCCTGGTGCGCAGCCGGGAGGAATGGAACGCCCATCCACACGGCCACGCCGTCGCCGGTCTGCCGCTGATCGACATCGTCCAGATCGGCGATGCCCCACCAAGGCCGTTGCCGAGAGGTGAGCGTCCCTTGAGCGGCGTACGCGTCCTCGATCTGACGCGCGTGCTGGCGGGCCCTACCAGCGGCCGCGTGCTGGCCGAGAACGGCGCGGACGTGCTGCACATCGCGGCCCCTCACCTGCCCTATCAGACCGAGATCCTGATGGACACCGGCCACGGCAAGCGCTGCGCCTGGGTCGATCTCACGCAAGCCTCCGGCATCGAGACCATGAACGACCTGCTGCGCGAGGCCGACGTCTTCACCCAGGGCTACCGCCCCGGCACCGTCGCCGCGCGCGGCTTCTCGCCCGAACGCGTTGCGGCGCTGCGGCCCGGCATCGTGTGCGTCAGCATCTGCGCCTACGGCCATGCAGGCCCGTGGGCCGACCGACGCGGCTTCGATTCGATCGTGCAGAATGTGACGGGCCTTTCGGCGACGCAGGGCTCGCTGGCCAAGCCGCGCAACCTGCCGGTCCAGGCACTCGACTACATTGCGGGCTATCTCGGCGCGCTCGGCGCCATGGTCGGTCTGGCCCGCCGCGCCGAGCAGGGCGGCTCGTGGCTGGTGCGCATATCGCTGGTCCAGGTCGCGCACTGGCTGGCGAGCCTCGGCACCGTGGAGCCCGGCAAAGGCGTGGCCGATCTCCCCGAGCCGGAGCTCGCACGCCACCTCATGGTGAGCAACGGCCTGTTCGGGCATCTCAGGCATCTCAAGCCCGTGGTGCAGCTCAGCGAGACGCCGCCTTTCTATGCCAAGCCCCCCGAGCCGCTCGGCACCTCACCGGCACGCTGGCAGTGACACGAATGATGTGAGCCGTATGGTGATACGCCAGCGCACGCCGGCGGACGACAGTGCGATCCGCGATCTCAACGACGCGGCGTTTCGTGGCACCAACGAATCCAGGCTGGTGGAAGATCTGCGCGCCGCCGGACTGGCCGCCGTTGAACTGGTCGCCGACGATTCGTTCGTGGATGGTCACATCCTTTTCAGTGTTCTCGATGTCATCGTCGGCCAAACACCCGTACGCACGCTGTCACTGGCTCCAATGGCTGTGCGCCCCAAGCGACAGCGCCTGGGCATTGGCTCCTCACTGGTGCGTGCCGGGCTCCAGCGGGCCGGTGATGATGGTTGGCAAGCAGTCGTCGTGCTCGGCCATCAGGACTACTATCCGCGCTTCGGGTTTTCCGCGGCGCTGACGCAGTCTCTCGAGGCGCCATTTTCCGGCGCCTCGTTCATGGCGCTCGAATTGGAGTCCGGTGTATTGCAGGGCAGCGTGGGCCGCATCATCTATCCGCCGGCCTTCGGTTAGCGCGTCGGCCAGTTCCACGCCGGGCGTTCGTCGTCGGGCACGATCGTCTCGCCCAACTGCTTTTCCAGCACGATCCGCCGGGCGCCCACTTCCTGCAGCGCCGAAACCAGCGACACGGCGTGCGACACGACGATGATCTGACATTCCCTGGATGCTCGGGCGATCATCCGCGCCAGGGCCGGCAACAGGTCGGGGTGCAGGCTGGTCTCAGGTTCGTTCAGGATCATCAGCGTCGGTGGTCGTGGCGAGAGGAGGGCTGCGACCAGCAGCAGGTAGCGCAGGGTCCCGTCCGAAAGCTCCGCGGCGCGGAGTGGTCGCAGCAAGCCATGCTGGCGCATCTCCACCTCAAAATAGCCGCCGGCCTCCTCGACACCGATCGAGCCGCCGGGGAAGGCATCGGCAACCGCAGCCGCGAGCTCATCCTCCGCACCGATCTCCTGGATCGTGGCGATGGCTGCCGCCAGGTCGGCGCCGTCGGAGGCCAGCACCGGCGTTCGCGTGCCGATCTGGCGGCGCCGTGCCGGCGCCTCGCTATCGGTGCGGAAATGGTCGTAGAAGCGCCAGCCGCGCATGTTCTCGCGCAACAGCAGCAGTTCGACAGCATCGCGGGGGTCGCTGCAGTGCGTCAGCATGCTGTCGTAGGACGAAAGCCTGTCGTAGGCCAAGCGCCACTCGCCCTCCTGGTTGCGGAGACTGACGGTCGGTCCCTTGCGCTGGGCGAAGCTGTTGGCGCGTCCGAGGACGAGGCCCGTCCAAAGACTTTCGGTCTTGATGACCGGATCCTTGTAGAAGTGCCTGGAGTCGGGCGGCGGAAGGCCGAGGTCGATGGCGAAGCCGTAATCGTCGGAAGAGAAGCCGAGCTTCACGCTGACAGAATTCTTGCGCACCGTTCCTTGTATGGGTTGCGTCCCGGCCTTCATCGCGCGCGAAACCTGCTCGGGTCCCGCCCACAGCACCGACGGCAAGCCGCCTTCCAGCGCCAGCGACTGGATGATCCGGCCCTGTGCCACGTCGGCCAGCAGGCGGAGCGCGCGATAGAGGCTCGACTTGCCGCTGCCGTTGGCGCCGGTGACGACCGTGAGCTGTCCGACCTCCAGCCGAACGTCGCGCAGCGAACGATAGCCGGAGATGCAGAGGCGCGAGATGATGCTCATGAGCGGGAGAGGGCAGCCTAGAGCATGACCTCCCGGCCGGCGACCAACCGATGGTTGGTTCTACGCCGCCTGCAGCTTCAGCGCCGGCGCATGCACCGCATCGAGAAAGCGCTGGCAGTAGACGCTGGCAGTAGTACGGAAGACCTTGTCCTTGAGCGCGGCATGGCGCTCGCGGCGTTCGGACAGCGGCATCGTGAGCGCGGCGTGCATGGCGTCGGCGATGGCGTCGGGATCGAACGGATTGACGATCAGCGCCTCGGTGAGCTCGTGCGCCGCGCCGGCGAACTGAGACAGCACCAGCACGCCCGGATCGTCGTCGGGTTGGGCGGCGACGAACTCCTTGGCCACCAGGTTCATGCCGTCGCGCAACGGCGTCACCACGCCGATGCGGCCGATGCGATAGAGACCGGCCAGGGTCGAGCGCGGTGCCGGCCGGGTCGAGTAGCGCAACGGCGTCCAGTCGAACTCAGAGAAGCGGCCGTTGATGCGGCCGGTCAGCCGGTCGAGCTCGGCGCGCAGCCGGCGGTACTCGTCGACCTCCTCGCGCGAGCGTGGGCAGATCTGCAGGAAGTGGATGCGGCGGCGATGCTCGGGGTGGCGCTCAAGCAGGCGACCATAGGCCTCGAAGCGGTGGGGCAGGCCCTTGGAATAGTCCATGCGGTCGACACCGACGGCGAGCAGGCGGCCGAGCAGGCTGCCCGAGACGCGATGCACCAGCTTGTCGTTGGCCGAGCGCTCGGCCTCGTCGGCGAAAGCCTGGGCGTCGATGCCGATCGGATTGGCGAAGGCGCGCACGCGCCGGCCGTTCAGGCGCACCCATTCGCCGTCGACCATGGCGCCCAGCAGGCGCTGCGCACAGTCGCGGAAGTCGCGGGCATGTTCCTCGGTCTGGAATCCGACGACGTCGTAGGCGCAGAGATCGGCCACCATCTCGCGTGCCACCGGGATCGCCTCGAGCATCGAGGGAGGCACGAAAGGCACATGGAGGAAGAAGCCGAGCGGGCCGTTGAAGCCCTGCTGGCGCAGCAGGCGGCCGAGCGGCAGCAGGTGATAGTCGTGCGCCCACACCGTGTCGTCGGGCTGCAGCACGTGACCCAGCGAGGAGGCGAAGGTCTGATTGACCGAAAGGTAGCCGAGATAGTCCTCGCGGCGGTAATGCATCAGTCCCAGCCGGAAATGGAGCAACGGCCACAAGGCACCATTGGCAAAGCCGACATAGAAGGCGCGATGCGCCTCCGCCGTAAGATCGACAGTGGCGTAGGTCACGCCACGCGCCTCGACCAACGCCGGCTGCAGCGATGGCTCGGACGACAACCGCCCGCTCCACCCGAACCAGATCGCGCCCGGAATGAGCAGATCGCGCAACGCCACGGTGAGACCACCCGCGGCAGGCACACGGGCTTTGGGAATCGGAACCCGGTTGGAGACGATCACGATGCGTGCCATAACCCCTCCTCCCAGCTTCGCGACAGACGCATGGCCGACAGGATCAGCCCGACCTGCGAGTAGGTCTGCGGAAAGTTGCCCCACAGCTCGCCGGTCTTCGGATCGATATCCTCGGATAGTAGCCCGACATGGTTGCGTCGGGCGAGCAGGTTATTGAAGAGTTCGAGCGCCTCCTGGCGGCGGCCGACGCTGGCCAGCGCGTCTATGTACCAGAATGTGCAGAGCAGGAAGGCATTCGACGGCTTGCCGAAATCGTCGGCCTCGCGGTAGCGCATCAGAAATCCGTTTTTCATCAGGCGCTTGGCCACGGCATCGAGGGTGGCGTGGAAGCGGGGATCGTCGGAGCCGAGCACGCCGATCTCGGGCAGCACCAGGCAGGAGGCGTCCAGCATGTCACGGTCGAGCACACCCGAGATCCAGCCCTCCTGGGTGGTGCCGCGCTGCAGGACTTCCTGGCGCAGCACACCGGCCTGGGCGAGCCACTCCCGCGCTTCCGAATCGACCCCGACCCGCTTGGCGATCATCCCCAGGCGATGCTGTGCTGCCCAGCACATCGCCGCCGAAAAGGTGTGCACTTCCTCGCGTTCCCGATACTCCCAAAGGCCGGCATCGGGCGTCAACGCCGCGCGATGGGCCTCGTTCCCGACCACGCAGAGCTGGCGATAGAGTTCGAGGTCACCTTGGCGCGGCAGGCGTTCGTCCCAGAACATCTGTGCCGCCGTCAGCACCATCGAGCCGTATGTGTCGTTCTGCCGTTGTATGACAGCGGCGTTACCGATGCGCACCGGCCCGAAGCCGCGATAGCCGGGCAGCGTGTCGATCAGACGTTCCGCCGTGTCCGTGCCGGGTGCGATCGGGAACAACGGTGCGATGGCATGGACCTCGTCGCGCGAGCTGCCGGCTTCGACGACGTCGACGATGAAGCGAACGTAGCTTTCCATGGTGCGCGTCGCCGAAAGGCGGTTGAGCGCCGTCACGGTGAAGAAGGCGTCGCGCAGCCAGGTGAAGCGATAGTCCCAGGTGCGCGGTGTGTTGGGCGCCTCCGGCACCGAAGTGGTCAGTGCCGCCAGCACCGCGCCCGTATCCTCGTAGCTGCACAGCTTCAAGGTTATCGCCGCGCGGATCACCGCCTGCTGCCAGTCGAAGGGAATGTTGAGATCGCGAACCCAGGTCTGCCAATAGGACTCTGTCTCGGCAAGGAAGGTCTTTGTCAGCGTATCGGGATTGTCGGTGATGCTCTCGTCGGCGCCGACGATGAGGTTGAGCGGCCGGTCGAGCGAGAACTCGGTCTCGTGCAGGATATAGTTGATAGAGGCGTCGGTCGTGAGCCGCAGCACCCCGGTGTCGCCGAAGAACCGCGCATGATTACTGCCCGAGGTGAGCTTGGCCTTGTGTGCGCCGTAGTCGAAGGTCGGCCGCAGCCGGATGGTGACGCGCGGCCGACCGGCCGCCGGCTCGAGCCGGCGCACCAGCATGGGCGGGCGAAACATGCGGCCGAAACGTCGGAAGCGCGGCGCGAAGTCGACCAGCCGCACGGTGCCGCTGTTGCCCTCGATGACGGTCTCCAGGATCGCCGTGTTGTGCAGGTAGCGCTGGCGTCCGACGTCCCGTGCGCCCGCGACCACGACATCCATGAAGCCGCCCTGCGGGTCGTCGCCGCCCAGCAGGGCATTGAACACCGGATCGCCGTCGAGCCGGCCGATGCCGTGCCACACATGGCGGCCTTTGCGGTCGACGAGGCTGGCGATGGCGCAATTGCCGATGACGCCGAGGTCCAGGCTGCTCATCGAGCGGCTCCGGTGGACTCGGCGGACGGCTTCTTGCGGCCGCTCAAAAGTTCGAGACCGCGCTTCAGCCAGGCCCGCACTGCCGCCGGCTGGCCGCCGAAGACCTCGGCCACGCGCAGGCCTTGGCCGCCGAACTGGCGGGCTGCTTCCATCCCAGCCTCGTCGGTGAAGTCGTCGCCGACGAAGATCGGCCGGCGGCCCTGGAAGGGCTGGCGCTGCATCAGCTGCTCGACCGCATGGCCCTTGGACGCCGCGCGCGGTCCGATCTCCACAGCCTCGCGCGCCGGCAGCAGGCGAAACCAGGGGTGGTCCTGAGGAACCAGGGCCCGCACCAGCCGCCACACATCGTTGCCGCGCTCCGGCACGAGACGGTAATGGATGGCGACACCGTGCGGCTTGGGTTCGACGAGCACGCCGGGCCAGCGCTCGGCCGCGGAAACCAGGGCCTCGCGCCATGCTTCCGGCACAGCGAGGCCCTTGGGCATCTCCTCGATCCTGCCGTCCTGATAGCGCATCGACGCGCCATGCTCGCCAGCCGCGGTGGCGACGAAAGGATTGAGCAGGTCGTCGACGACGCCGATCGAACGGCCGGTTACGATGGCGACCGCGCCATCGAGCTCAGCCCGCAGGCTCTCCAGCAGTTGCGGGAGGCCGGGTGGAACGACGACCGATTCCGGTGTCTCAGCGATCTCCAGCAACGTGCCGTCGAGGTCGAGAAACAGCGCGTTCGTCCGGTCGAGATCCGGCGGTGTCATCCGGCTAACCCCTCTTGCGCTCGGAACAGTTTAGCTGGTCGCGAAGAGGTTCTCGACCACAACACGCCGCGTGCGGGGCCGGCGCCAAAAAGCGCGGCCGCGCGTTGCGCGCCTGAACTAACGCTTGCAGCGCACTGGAGTTCCCTGGAGGCGATATGGTCATGACGACGATGAGACGACGGCAAAGCCTGCCAAGAGTTGTAGATGCAGTAGAGGGCAGCTTCTTTCCTGGACGGTTGCGCAGACGGCGAGGCCATTGCCCCTACCAGTCCCTGGAAGGCGAGTCGATACCTAAGACAGAACCCAGCCCGGCTGGATTATAGCAAGAGACGCTGGCGAAACGGCGCGATTTGGACGGGTTCACTTCGTCGCCCATCGCTCTTTCGTCGAGTGCCTCGATCATCGCTCGCGGCAGGCGCAGCGCAACCAACGAGTCCACACCCGCTGCGCGATATCCCGATACATCGGGACATCCTCATCGGTTAAAATGTGTACCGACTTCAGGGGGTGAATGACATGATGTCGATGGCAGCGCGCTTGTGTCTTTTCTCGGCCGTGCTCGTTGGCCTTATGGCAACACTTACGCTTTCGGGTTTCGCAAAGACGCCATGGTCGCTCATCGCGCACAAGGCGCTGGGCCGCATCGAGCACATGCGGGAAAGCCAGCAGGCGAACGGCGGTAGCTACGACTTCGCGACCGTGCTCCTTGACGCTCCAGCCGACAAGGTCTTCGCCACAGCCCTGGATCTCGCGCGCAAGAACATTGCCGTGCGCATCGTCATGCAGGATCCCGGTCGCCGTCGGTTTCAAGTCGCCCAAGGCGACCGCACCGCCACTTTCAACGTCGTGCCCTTCAACGAGGAGGTGTCTCAGATCATGATCGCCGGCCACGCCGGCCCGGGGGAAGACTCGACCAGTTCACGTGTCGTCCAGGCGGTGCTGCGCGTCTGCAAGGAGATGGGCAAGCACTGCCAAGTCGGCGACTGACAAG